>NZ_CP103371.1:3947677-4251345 GCF_024802625.1 Massilia sp. H6 | reverse complement strand
ACTTCGCTTATTGATACGTAACACGCTATTTTACCTGTCCCAGCCGAAGTTATCCACAGGTTGCGCCCACTATTTTCAACCGGCGCTGCTGTTTTACGGGCACCAAAGGAAGCGCGAGAGGCTAGTGCCGGAACTCTTCGGGAAACAACAGCCTCCTTGACAGTTGCACCGGAAATCGAGTCTAATTCAGGGTTCCCCGTCCGAGTGCCCCATCAAACTGACATTGTCAGCGCGACGCAGCCCGGGCGACTTGAGTATTTGCTGTGGCGTGACGCTGGCTTAACAACTGCGAACTGTCATTGGCGACGAATCCTGACACGACGTCAGACCCGATTTTGCACTTTCTTTTGCTTTAAGCGAGACCACCATGAAACGTACTTACCAACCTTCCGTCGTCCGTCGCAAGCGCACGCACGGCTTCCGTGCACGTATGGCTACCCGTGGTGGCCGTCAAGTCCTGAACGCTCGCCGCGCCAAGGGCCGCAAGCGCCTGGCTGTCTAAGCCTTTTGGCTGGCAGATCGACGCGGTCGACATGACAGGCGAAGGTTCGCACGACTTCGCGCGCGTTCGGCGTATCGTTAAAACGGATGAGTTTTCATCCGTTTTTCGTTTGCGCCCGGCGCAAAAATCCGCGCATTTCGTGCTGTATACCCGTCCGAACAGCCTGCCGCATGCGCGGCTGGGCGTCGTTGCGGCCAAGCGGTTTGCGCCGCGCGCCGTTACCCGCAATACGATCAAGCGCATCACGCGCGAGCTGTTTCGCACCAGCGAACTGCAGGCCCTCGATTGCATCGTGCGCCTGGCGCGTCCGGTCAACACCAAGGCCGGGCCGGCCACGACCGGCGCCCTGAAGGCCGAACTGCGGGTCGAACTGGCACGCCTGTTCGCATCACAGCGCCCGCGCCGGTCCAACCCGGCGCCGTCGTCGCCATGAAGACGCTGCTGGTCTGCCTGCTGCGCGGCTACCAGCTGCTGCTGTCCCCGATGCTCGGGCAGCGATGCCGTTTCTACCCGACCTGCTCCAATTACGCGATCGAAGCGCTGCGCGTGCATGGCGCCGCACGCGGCTCGCTGCTGGCCGCGCGCCGCGTGTGCCGCTGCCACCCCTGGCACGAAGGCGGCGTCGACTTAGTGCCTCCAGCCTTAGCGCCGGCGCCAGGCAAATCCCCACCAGCCGCTCGCGGTTGTAACCACTCCTGACTAGACCCAAATGGAACTCAATAAACGTACCGTCCTGTGGATCGTGTTCGCCATTTCCCTGATTGTTCTGTGGAACAACTGGATGGTGGCCAATGGCAAGCAGTCGCTGTTCTCGACCGCCCCGCCAGTCGCCCAAGTCGCGCCGCAGCAAGCCAAGCCGAACGACGTACCGGCCGCCGCCGCCACGGGCAGCGTTGCCGCTGCCCCGGGGGCGATCCCGGCCTCGCCGGTCGCGCCAGCGACCGAACGCGTCACCATCACCACCGACGTGGTGAAAGTCGATATCGACACCTTAGGGGGCGTCATCAAGCGTCTCGAGCTGCTCAAGTTCGCGGACGACACCGACAAGACCAAGAACAAGGTGCTGTTTAACGTGGGCGGCACCAACACCTACCTGGCGCAGACCGGTTTGATCGGCACCAGCGCGGCCGGCGTGCTGCCGAACCACCAGACCCCGTTCGTGGTGCGGCCTGGCGCGCGCACCCTGGGTAACAACGGCACCGTGCAGCTGGTGATGGATGCCGAGCAGGGCGGCGTGCGCTTGACCAAGACCTTCACCTTCCGCAAGGGCGACTACACCATCGGCGTGCGCCATGACGTGACCAACCTGTCGGGCGCACCGGTACAGCCGTCGCTCTACCTGCAGCTGCAGCACGATGGCAACAAGCCGGCCAACGATTCGTGGTTCATGTCGAGCTATACCGGCCCGACCATGTACACCGACGCCGACAAGTACCAGAAGCTGCTCTTCGAAGACATCGAAGACGGCAGCGTGCAGCACTCGACCAAGGCCGACAACGGCTGGATCGCACTCTCCCAGCACTTCTTCGTCTCGGCCTTCATCCCGGCCGACAAGGCGCCGCGCGACATCTTTACCAAGAAGATCGCGACCAACCTGTATGCGATCGGCACCGTCCAGCCACTGGGTACCGTAGCGCCGGGCGCCACGGTGTCGACCGACAGCCGCCTGTATTCGGGTCCACAGGACGAAAAAACCCTGGAAACCATCGCCCCCGGCCTGGAACTGGTCAAGGACTACGGCGTGCTGACCATCATCGCCAAGCCGATCTTCTGGGTCATGGACCATTTGTACTCGCTGCTGGGTAACTGGGGCTGGACCATCGTCGCGCTGACCGTCTTGATCAAGCTGGCCTTCTTCCCGCTGTCGGCCGCCGGCTACCGCAGCATGGCGAAAATGCGCGTGGTGACACCGAAGATGCAAGCCATCCGCGAGCGTTACAAGAGCGACCCGCAGAAGATGCAGCAGGCCACCATGGAGCTGTACAAGACCGAGAAGATCAACCCGCTAGGCGGCTGCCTGCCGATCCTGGTGCAGATGCCGGTATTCTTCGCCCTGTACTGGGTGCTGCAATCGTCGGTCGAAATGCGCGGCGCGCCGTGGATCCTGTGGATCCAGGACCTGACCCAGCCCGATCCGCTGTACATCCTGCCGGTGATCTACGCGGTGTCGATGTTCATCACCACCAAGCTGAACCCGCAACCGGCCGACCCGGTGCAGGCCAAGATGATGCTGTTCATGCCACTGGCATTCTCGGTGATCTTCTTCTTCTTCCCATCGGGACTGGTGCTGTACTGGGTGGTCAACAACATCCTGTCGATCGCGCAGCAGTGGGTGATTACCAAGAAGTACGAGAACGCGCCGGCTACCAAGTAAGCCCAAATAAGCGGTTTGCATTCTGATAAAGCCCGCGCTCGAAGCGCGGGCTTTTTTCATTCATTTACAATCTCCACCATGAAACTCGACACCTGCCCCATCGCCGCCATCGCCACCGCCCCCGGCCGCGGCGGCATCGGCGTCGTGCGCGCCTCCGGCAAATCGCTGGCCGCCCTGATCGACGCCCTGTTCCCCGGCCTGACACTGGCGCCGCGCCACGCCACCTATACTTCCTTCAAGGCTGCCAATGGCGAGATCATCGACCAGGGCCTGGCGCTGCACTTCAAGGGACCGCATTCCTATACCGGCGAAGACGTCCTCGAGCTGCAGGGCCATGGCGGTCCGGTCGTGCTGCAGATGCTGCTGGCACGCGTGTTGGAGGCCGGCAGTGCGCTCGGGCTGCGGCTGGCCGAACCCGGCGAATTCACCCGCCGCGCTTTCTTGAACGACAAGCTCGACCTGGCCCAGGCCGAGGCAGTGGCCGACCTGATCGACGCCTCTACCGAGGCGGCAGCAAAATCGGCATCGCAGTCGCTGTCGGGCGTGTTTTCGCAGGTCGTGCACAAGCTGGTGGACCAGACCACCAACTTGCGCATGCTGGTCGAAGCTACGCTCGACTTTCCAGAAGAAGAGATCGACTTTCTGGAGAAATCGAATGCGCGCGGCCAGCTCGCCACCATCATCGACTCGCTGGAAAACGTGTTTCGCCAGGCGGCGCAAGGTGCGCTGCTGCGTGAAGGCCTGAACGTGGTGCTGGTGGGCCAGCCGAATGTCGGTAAATCGTCGCTGTTGAACGCGCTGGCGGGCGCCGACGTGGCGATCGTCACGCCGATTGCCGGCACCACGCGCGACAAGGTGACCGAGACCATCCAGATCGAAGGCATCCCGCTCAATATCATCGACACCGCCGGCATCCGTACCGACGAGGGGATCGATGTCGTCGAGCGCATCGGCATCGAGCGCACCTGGGGAGAAGTCGGCAAGGCAGACGTGATCCTGCACCTGCTCGACGCCAGCCGCGGCCCGAGCGCCGAAGACGAAGCCATCGTCGCCGCTTTCCCGCAAGGCGTGCCGGTGGTGCGCATCTGGAACAAGATCGACCTGTCGGGCCACCAGCCGTCGATCGACGTGGCGCGTGACGCCGTGCACCTGTATCTGTCGGCCAACGAAGGGCTGGGCATCGACCTGCTGCGCACCGAACTGCTGCGCATCGCCGGCTGGCAGCAGACCGGCGAATCGCTCTACCTGGCGCGCGAACGCCACCTGATCGCCCTGCGCGCGGCGCGCGAACACCTCGACCTGGCGCGCCAGCATGCGGCGCAAGACGACCAGTCGCTCGACCTGTTCGCCGAAGAACTGCGCCTGGCGCAGGAGCAGTTATCGAGCATCACCGGCCAGTTCACGCCGGACGATCTGCTGGGGGTGATCTTTAGCCGATTCTGTATCGGAAAATAGGTTGTCGCCAATGTGAAGTAACGGCGCTATGGGCCCCTATTCTGTACCGGCCCATCGACTGCCGGGTTGTGCGATACGTCCCGTCTTCGCTTCTTCGCACTGCCGCAATAGTTTGATCTTTTCAATCATTGGTAGATCGTCAAAGTCAGGGACATCGGCCCCTATAATTTTGACAGGGCCATTGCTCGTTATTATATAGCCGCCATCACCATTGACTTCAAATAGCTGGAATGAACTGCCGCACGAATTGCAATAAAGCTCCGTCGTCGCATGTGGAGGAACCCATGTTTTTGTCCTCCCACACATACACGTAAGCGGAACTGAAGCCGGTGAACCAATCAGCCCAGTTTTAACGAAGAAATAGTATTTCGAATTGCGACTAAAAACGGCTTCAGAGAGTGCTTTGGTGGCAAGGTATAACGACGTAGAAAATTCTTCTGCTTCGGAATTAAGCATTAGTTTTTTCAAGCTTTTGACCAGACTCGGAATGTATATGGAAACTAGCGCCTTGCATGCAGTTTCGAGCACTTCATACTTCAACTCACTAAAATTCTCAGTGCTTGGTAGATATGGACCATCATCGTCGCCAAAAATTACTTCTGCGCCTGGTGATGAGGTGAAGAACGTCGATATATAGCCGATGTGAGTGAATTCCGAAGAAAATTTGAATAAGTTCTTCAAATCATCAGGTAAGTCTAGGTCTGTCGGTAGGCCAACCTCCGAAAAAAGAAAGTCAACTTTCTGAGCAAACGTAGTGTGATTGCATTCGGTGATATGAGACTTTGCCCAGTCTTTAAATTTTAAGGTTCCAAACTCGTTCAGTGCACTTTCCACTTCCGGGTTAAACAATGCATGGGCCAGCGACTTCGTCGCGTACTTGCTAAAACTGTTGAGTGAAACGAGGACGTGATAATTGAATGACTTCGGATCGAGAAGACATAGCTGATAGGAGTCCGAAACGATGCTGTCTATGTACTGCCGGGTAGCAGTAACTAGATTGTTGTAGTCATCGAAACCTCGTGAAAGCGCTGATACGTTTTGTACAGTGATGTGCGCTCGGTCATCTGGCGTCGTAAGGGCTGACAGCTTATCAAAGACTGAAAAACTGTTCAGTTGAAGTCGGCTGACTATCGGAACGAAGGCGTTCAGGTCAGTGCCGGATTTGAACTGGGGTGTTAGAAGGGAATCGTTCTTGAGAGCAGACTCTATTGCTCCGTGGATGACTCGCAACGTACCGATGGCGTTCGAGAAAGATTTATTCAAGAATGCTATGTTGCTACAGAGAACTCGATAGTTACTCAGAGCTGCGGAGTTCTGACGCTGAGTCAGGTTTGACGAAATCTTTTTCAGAACATCAATCGCGTTCATAGCAATCCCCATTCCCCTTAATCGCTATTAAATGAACTATCTTAATAGAATTATTCGAGCCCGGAAGCCGGCTGAGAAGCCTGTTAACGGAAAAATTTCCAGTTCTATTTGCGATTCTTGACGCACTCGGTCCAACTGATATTGTCGTTGGTGCCGTCACTCTTATGGATTTGAAAACCGACAGTGCCTTTCTCCTGGGCAAGCACTTGGATTCTGTCCACTCCAGGAGAAATCTTCTCTGGATATGACGGATGGCTTTCGAAAAGCGAAAGACAGAACGCGCAATCTTCAACTGTCAGGAAGTCGCCGATTGCATATTTTTCAACGAGCGACCGAATGTAAGCCGTGAGGTCGCCCTTCTTTGGGAAGACCTGGCCATTTACGTTCACGCTGATTGCTCTTCCCATATCAGTGTTCCTTTTTGTCGAATAAAAAGCCTACCCGTCAGACCGCCGCCTCCCGATGGCTCAAGATGGAAGAATGCCTGTGAGCGTGGGGCCTGCTTGTATGCCGATCGATTTTTCTTCATGGGTGAACTTCCGGCCGACGATGTATTCGCTTGTATCCAACTCCGGGCATACACTCATTGTTGTCATGATGATCTGATGAACGACTTGCGACTGCCGCGAACGGCGGGCGATAATTTTTTGGAAGTTGTAGCTGCGCTCGACTTCCATGCCGCCATCTTCGACACCGTCGAGGATCAGCAACCGAGGATAACGGAAATAAGGCAGTTCCAGCGACGACAACAAAAGCGCCAGATGAAAGCCATGGCGAAGGAACACCATCGAACTCGCTGAAAACTCACGTTGCCCATCGATTGACAACTGATTCGCACCAAAATCGATGTTGATGGAATTAGCGAACTCGAACTCATCCTGGCGAGAAAGATCATCTTTGATAATCGCCTTCAAATTGTTCGCGACGGAGAGATAGGCCGAGCTACGCCGACCTTCCTGTTCGCGGGTGACTGCTTCGATTCGCCCCTTAATCCATTCTTGTTTGGCTTCGATTTCGCCAAGCTTGTCGGTGAGCCTTTCAAGTAAATCAGCGAGTTTCTTTAATTCCAGTGCGTTCTTAATCTCCTGCTCTTTAGCGCCGATCTCCTTAGAAATTGATTGCATCAGGATATGGTCGGGTGAGCGCCAATTAGCTTGATTTCTTTTGAACTCCACTTCCAGCGACTTCAGCCGTTTTTGCGCGGCAGGGATGTCCAAGATAATCTTGTCGAGCTCTTCTAGTTGCTGGACACGGATAATCCCGGACTCCCGCAATTGCAGGGCTAACTCGTTCTTCATTCGAGCCAATTGCGAGCGTGCAGAATCCTCAGGTACATCGGATTTGCAGAGGGCGCAGGACGAATGATTTCCCTCGGGGACCTGAAGCTTTGTGAAGCAACTTGGGCAAATCGAAAAGACCGCAGTTCCAAGATAAGACTCCGCAGCAGCAGACTCTTCAAGGCTGAACATTCTCTCTTCAAGTTCTCGAAGAAAAAGTTCTGAATCGGCGATCTCAGTTTCGAGATCGCCCTTTTTTTCTTTCAGAATGGAAAGTGCCCTGTGTGCCTCGGTAAGTTTCGCACGCAGCTCGTTATCTTCCTTCGACGACGACGTTTTAGAAGCTGCACCGCTATCTATATTTTCAAGCCGGGATTGCAGGAATAAAATTTCGCTTCCCAGTGTCTGAATTTGGTTGTCTAAGAATTCCAGAGATATGTTCGTGCCCGAATTACCAAACGTGGAAAATATTGTTTTAATGCTGGTGCGAATTGCGGATGCATCCTTGTCCGCTGCGGACTCAAGCAATTTAAGGTCATACAGCTCGGTCGAGTCAATCCCTAGCAAGTAGTCGCCAACTGCTGCGCGAGTGATGCCTCGGTCGAAGCGGTCGAAGCGAAAGAGGTCAGAGGAGGGCGTCTCTTGGTCAGAATAGATCAGCCGCATAAGCTGGTGCATTGTGATATTCGACCCACCTTCGCCACGGAGCTCGGGCATTTCGAGCAGCCGGAACAGAACCTGAGAAAAACTCTCTTTCATTTCACTTCGTTTGAAAGGGAACTGCTGCCATAGCGAGGCTCCCGCACCTAGCGCATTTGGCATTGCCCCCCAAAATATTGAAAGCGGCCGCATGAGCTGGGTACTGACACCTCGTCGCAAGGTAACTACCGCATTGTTGACCGTTACTTCCAAGTAAATTTCATCGCAAAATTGGGCGATTTGGTTGAAGCTGATGCCTTCGGAGCCAAGCGCATACGCGATAAATCGAATAGCAGTGGTCTTGCCCGAACTATTTTCGCCAGTGATTATGTTGAGCCCGGCGTGAAATGGAATGTCCATAACCGACCGGCCGTCTTTTATCACCACCAAACGATTGACGAGGATGGTCGGCTTAAGCAATGTCATATCGGTGTTCTATAAGGTTGGAGCGATGTTTGAGTCCGTTTTCACCCGTGGCTGGAATTGCGAGAAAGTCCGAAAGCAGGAATTTTCCAATCGCCGTTTGCCGTACATGAAAGCGTTGGGCGGCCGACGCTAGCTCGTTGGGGATGGGGAGTTTTGTGAGTTCAATGGTCCCTTTTTGAAGCGCCACATCTTGAATAATGTTGGACGCGACAAGTCCACTAAGTGCCGCAAAAAAGATTGGGCGCATGCGTTCGAACACAGCGCGATTACCGTTGGCGTGTCGATAAGGGTTTTCGGTCTCCTTCACTGCCGCGCGTAAGGGCTTGAACTCCGCCGGGAACTTGAAGTTGGCCATTTTATACGGGTAGGTTAAGAAGTAGTCTGTAATCCGGGCGGCGTCGACCGTTAGCTCTGCTCCACGCGCAGTCGCCGATATCGCGATCGCCAATATCCTGACGGCCGTGTGGTAAGGGTCCAAGGCCGGATCATAGATCAGCATGCATCCCACCTAATATAGCAGTTGCCGGCCAAAAAGTAGACCAAGCCTTGAATGTCCATTTTGTCCAAATTTAACGGATTCGATTCGAGCATGCTAAGCGCAGGTGCGATAGCCTTTTCTAACATCGCGGTGTCGATCGTCGCTCGTGAGGCTCCGTCCTGAACTAGAGGAAGAACCGTTTGTTCAAAATTCACCACAATCTCGGCCATCAAGAACGTGTAGATGGTCTGAGCCGACTTCGAGCTTTGTTGGCGCAAGATAGCTTTATAGGCCGACTGCTTTTTGACAAGTGCGTCTTTGATCAGATAGTCGCGCCCGGAGGCCTTAAGCTTTGCTTCCAATCCCCGCACATCCGAGTTGGTTTGATTCGACAGAAAATGTTCGAGCTTTTCAGTCCAGGCCATCAGTGTCTGATCAGCAAGCGTTTCCGCGAGATACTGCTCGACGAGTTTGGTCATGGCGGTCGGTTCGCGCGCCGCGTGATAGGTCTTAACGACATCCCTGCCGGCTGCGTCGCCGCCAATCGTGTTGTTTTTGACTGTGGTCATCAAACTCGACATCTGAGCTTAGTTCTTTGTGATGTCGCGACCAGCAATGTCACCACCCGCAGTGTTGCCTTTGACAGTGGTGCTATTTTTCGACCTGTCGACAATTACCTTGATTGTCCAACCAGCGAGCAGGCCCCCTAAGAAACTCAAGATCTGTGGCAAATACTGCATGAATACCTCCAAATGTTGTGTGACAGTGCCACATTATCGCCGTTCCAAACAAGTTCATGGAGGAATTTGTAGTTTGTTCATTGTGTTATGCAATGCAGGTTTGTGTCGCCGGTGTGCCAAGGCACTCTAGAAAACGGTCGAGGTGCGGCGTTAGGGGCCTTAGCTTCTCGGCTTCCATGATTCGCCTAGTCTCAGCGAAGCTGTGGACGACTCAACCTATCGGTGTGGGACGGGAAAACGTGGCAAATCTTTGGAACAGTGCTCTATACAGTGCCGCCTAGCTGCATCCTCTTGGGTATAATAAGGATTGAAGCCATACCCCCAATGTCGTCAGGGCACCACCCTTCACAGCTCATTGCCGGTTAAGTTACTCTGGCCGTAAGGACTTGCTGCGACGACGGCTCGTCGCAGAGTAGGGCGATCAGCGAAAGCCCCTGTGCTATCGAAAGAATCGAGTAGCTCCGTACTTCCATCCAAGTCCCGTATTCCCTCCTCTGCAATACCGCCGACATAAAGCTGTATGCAGCAGTGTCTGCACGGCTGGCGCTGGTTGCTGCGTACCTGCTATTAGGGCGGAAAACCGTGGACGGACTGAGCCATTAGTACACAAGTTAGTACACAGAATCCGGTGGTGTTAGCGAAGCGCACGTCAGCAGTGGCTCTACGGCTTGTCACAAGCTTCTGTATCGAAATAGCCGCGCAGCCCTATCGTCACCGCTCCGTCCGCGCTGCCATGCTAGGCTAGCCGAACAGTCTGGACAGGAGAACATGCATGGCGATTACCCAGGGTTTCAAGCGGCAACGGCGTCTGATGGGGGCAGGATTGGCATTGGCCGCCTGCACGCTGCTGTCTTCTTGCGCCAGCCTCAGCGGCCCGCGCAAGGTCGAGCTGCCGCTTTACAAGCTGCAGGCCGGCCTCGAGCGCCGCTTCCCGGTCGATAACCGGCTGATGCGGATGTTCGACATTCGCCTGTCGCGCCCGATGCTGTCGATCCAGCCGGAGCGCGACCGTGTCGCGCTGGCGCTGGACGCCTCGGTGTCGCCGCCGTTCGCGCGCGATACCTGGCGCGGCAGCCTGGCATTTTCGGGCCGCCTGTATGTCGACCCCGGCCGGGCTGCGGTGATGATGGCCGAGCCGCGCGTCGACCGGCTGGTGCTGGGCGCGAATCCAGAGGCAGAGCGCCAGCTCACGCGCATGGCCAATTCCCTGATCGACACGGTAGTGCGCGATATGCCGGTGTATGCCTTCGACGTGGACGAGCTGCGCTATGCGGGGGTGCAGTTTATCCCGACCCGCATCGAAACCACACGCACCGGCTTGTTGGTGACGCTGGAGCCGGCAAAGTAGCGCTTACGCCACACACCCATCGATGCGCCTTTCGGCCGATGAACAATACGCTATTATTTTCGCGTGCTGCGCAGCAGGTCGTGGGAGATGTGTTGCATGCATGCCGAATTAACATGCAGCCACCATCCGGAGATTGCACTGCAAACACCTTCGGCGCACACTGAGTTGGCTTGTACTGTCCGGACAGATTCCAGCCACAGTCGGCACTTGAGGTTTCTCATTGGCATGATGTTCCGCTCAAGTAATCTTGATTGAACTTCAGTCTGTTGCAGGGGGGATCGTGGAAACGACACAGGAAAGTTGTCCAGACAACGGGCTGGCGGCCGAGCCAGCGCTGGCCGTGGTGGCGGCGTCCCTGCCGGCACGATTGAGCTTGCCTGCAAAGGGATCATGCTGGTATTGCGAAAAGCCGCTCGACAGCGTGCGCCGGTTCTGTGGCAAAAGCTGCGCGGATGCGTTCGACGAAGAAGCGGAATTCACCCGCTAGTGAGCAGGTCACGCCCGGCGTGCGCATCCGGGCGCAGCAGCTGCAGCGCCTTGTCGAAATCGAAGGCCGCCATCGCCGCCTGCAGTTCCGCCGCGCGCTTCATGCCCAGCACGATACGCAGGCCGGCAAATTGATCTTCAACGAAATCTTGCGCGGCGCTGTCGCCGGTGTCGAGCAGCTCGCACAGGTGCGTCATGTCCGCCTCGGCGAACACCCGCGTGGCAACGGCCTGCGCCAGTTCCGCAGGCTGCTCCAGCAACAGGTCCAGTTCTGCCATGACACGCTCGAGTTCCCTGCCCAGGCAGGCGAGCAATTGCGGATCCACGCCCGAGCCCGCGCGCATGCCGTGTTCAACCTGGTGGGCCAGCTGACGCAGGCGGCGCGCCTCGATCATCGCGGCAGCCCCCTTGAGCGTATGGGCCAGGCGCTGGGCCAGCAACAAGTCGCCGGCGGCGAGCGCATCATGCAAGCCCAGCACCATGCCGCGGTAATCCAGGTGGAACCGGGTGAGCACGCGCAGGTACATCGCCTGGTCGCCCATCAGGCGGGCCAGCCCGGCGCGGTAGTCCAGGGCTGAGTCTTCGACGCTTGTCTGGGCCCCGTCGGGCGTGCCAGGCATGTCCGTGCCGGCGGGAGAAAAAAGCGTGCTCACCGTGTCGTGAACGACCAGTCCCGGGTAACCGGGGTGCCGTCGACTGTGCCGCTGAAACTGGCCTCGTAGGTGGTGCCGGACCTGAGCGGCGCCAGCGGAACGATGGCGACGGCAGTGCGCTTGGATGCGTCACCCAAGGGGTTCACGACTTGCACCTGCAGGTTGGCGCCGCCGCGCGGACGCACGGTAAATGCCTGCATCGACACCGTCGCATCGATGTTGGCATGCACGCTGATCGGGTATCCCACTTCGTTGATGTTGGCCACCGGGTCTGGTTCCTCGCTGTCGCTCATGAAATTCGGCGTCACGCCGGTCTGGCCGCTGAACGGCCAGGTGACGAAGGCGTTGGCGCCGATGCCAGGACCAAAGTCGCCGCGGGTCGCAAAATTGGCGGTGAAGTAATTGTAACGGTTCGCCGAGGTAGCTGCACCAGTACCGATCTCGCGGAACTTGGGCTCGAATATCACGAAGCGGTGGTAGATCGCGGTGATCAGTTCTTCGGCCATGAAAAACCCATTGCCGTTGCTGGTTCCCGAAATGACTTCGCCAAACGCAAAGCCGTTGGCGGGAATGGTGTAGCCAGCCGCGTTGAGCCGATCGCGCAGGGTAGTGCCGGTAAAGCCGGGCTTGCCCGCGACCTGCTCGTGGCTCATCAGGTTATTGGTGCGCTGGTATTCGGAGTGGCCAAGCGCGGCATTGTTGATCTGCGCATTTTCAAGCACGACCGGCATGCCGGCCTGGGCGCGGCGGTAGTTGATCCAGTTGCGGCCATCAACGGCAATGTTGTTGGTCTGCGCCGGCGCGCTCGCGTCGGGGGAAGGGCCGGTGCCAGGGACGGGTAGGACGGCCAGGGGCGGCGCTGCCACGGCCGCACCGCCGCCACCGCCACCGCATGCGCCCAGGCCGGCGGCCATGAGGGCGGCCGCGATAGCGGAGATTAGGGGACGCCAGCGAGGCATATAGCTCATATAGCAACTCCTGTCAATACAGCGATTCATGCGACATTCTAGAGGAAAACCGCAAGCGCGCGCGTGAAGCTTGTCATGCAGCGCCAGCTTATTTCACTGCCTGTAGAATGTGACATTCAACCTATTGTCGGGCAGTCAATTGAAGCCATCAAATCAGCAGCGCCTTGCGCGTGCCAAGTTCGCCCTGCCCAGTCTCGTGACGCTGCTGTCGATCGCCTGCGGCTTCGGCAGCATCGTCATCTCGGTCGACAATGCCCACATAGGCAACCCCGATGACTACCGCCTGGCGGCGATCCTGCTGGTGCTGGCCGGCGTGTTCGATGCGCTTGACGGCTTTGTGGCACGCGCCACCAATACCCAGTCCAGCTTTGGCATGCAGCTCGATTCGATCGCCGACGTCATGAACTTCGGCTGCGCGCCCGGCCTGCTGCTGTACTGCTACGGGTTCGCGCAAATGAGCGAGGCGCACCCGACCCTGGTGCGCATGGGTGGCTTGGCCTGTTTCATCTTCGTTACCTGCGGCGCACTGCGCCTGGCGCGCTTTAACGTCAGCGCCGGCCGCACCGATCCGCGTTATTTCGTCGGCATGCCGATCACCGCCGGCGCGGCCTGCGTGGCCTCGGTGGTGGTGGCCTGGCCCGATCCGCTCATCACGATGGCGCAATGCTTCGCATTGATGGCGCTGATGGTGGGTGTCGGTACGCTGATGGTGTCGACCATCCGTTTTCCCAGCTCCAAGCACCCGAGCGGCAAGGTCATGCTGGTGCTGGTGGCGGTGTGCGCGGTACTGCTGGCGGTGCTGCAGACGCGCTTCTTCGTGCTGTTCTTCTTGCTGTATATCTGTGCGACGCTGCTGCTCAATATCGCGTGGCAGACCGGATGGCGCGGCGTGGCGCCGCCAAAGGTCTACCAGGATTAAACCCGGGGCGGGCGGCGTCGCCGTCCACCTGGCGCGATCGATGGGCCGTTACGCAAACCGGTCGAGCATCGCGGCAAGGTGCGCGGCGCTGGCCCGTGCTTCATCGACATCGGACGCATTGGCAGACTGGGTCTGGATCGCCCCCGTCAGCAGCTGCACGAACGAGCGGTCGAGCGCCTTGCGTGCGGCCGCCATCTGCTGGGCCACGGCATCGACGTCCGACGGCTGCGCCGCCAGCGCAATGAGCTTTTGCACGCCGCGCAGCTGGCCCTCGATACGCGCCAGGCGGTTGAGCAGGTCTTTCTTTTGCTGCGCGCTGAGCGCCGTGCCGTCGATGATCTTGAGCTGCCCTTCGGCCATGGCCATGTCCCTTTCAGGCTACCTCGTGTCCGCGCGCGGCGCGCAAAATGCGGAACCAGTCTTCGCGCGCCAGGCTGACAGTGGTCCCCAGCACCGCTTCGCGGATCGCTTCGATGCGCTTGGTGCCGGTCAGCGGCACCGGACGGCTAGGCAGCGCCATGATCCAGGCGAACAGCACGCTGGCGAACGGCCACCCGGTGCGGCTCGAGATCTCGTCGATCACTGCGCGCACGGCGACGGCATTGGCGTCGTCTGACGTAAACATGCGCCCACCGCCCAGCGGCGACCAGATCATGGGCGCGATGCGCATGTCTTGCAAGCCATCGAAGGTCTCATCGAACAGCGGCGCGGTGGCCATCGGCGAGAATTCGACCTGGTTGGTCGCCAGCGGCACGCGCCGGTTCAGGCACTCGAACTGGTGGCGCTTGAAATTCGACACCCCGAAGTGCCGCACCTTGCCGGCCTGTTTCAGGCGCACGAACGCTTCGGCGATCTCGTCGAAGTCCATCAGCGGGTCGGGGCGGTGGATCAGCAGCAGGTCGAGGTAGTCGGTGTGCAGCTGGCGCAGCGATTCCTCGGCCGACCCGATGATGTGGCTGGCCGTGGTGTCGTAGTGCTGGATGCCGTGCTCGGGGCGCCTGGACGACAGCAGCTTGATGCCGCACTTGCTCACCAGTTCGATGCGCTCGCGCAGCGACGGCTGGGTGCGCAGCACCTCGCCGAATGCGGTTTCGACGCCGTAATCGCCATAGATGTCGGCGTGGTCGAAGGTGGTCACGCCAAGCGCGATGCACTGTTCGACAAAGCCGATGTGCGCTTCGGGTGACATGCCCCATTCGTTCATGCGCCACATGCCTGCCACGATGCGCGACAGTTCAGGTCCGCCTTCGCGCGTGCTGATGCGCGGGCAGTGCAGGTCGGCGGAGTGTTGCTGGGTCATGGGTAAATCCTGTGAAATGAATCGTTCGATTATAGCGGCGCACAGAGCCCAGGTTCGTTGCGTCTCGGTGCCTGCGCCACAAGCGTAAAAAAACCCGCCCCGCTTTCGCTCGGACGGGCGTTGGCCTGAGCCTGAGCCTGGTAAGCGATTACTGGATCCAGAGACGCAGCGAATCCCATGCGCGGCCAAAGATGCTCGCTTCTGGCACTTCTTCCAGCGCCACCACCGGCAGCGCCAGCAGCGGCTTGCCGTCGACCGTCATCTTCAGGGTGCCGACCTTGCTGTGGCGCGCCAGTGGCGCCATCAGCGGGTCCTTGCGTTCCAAAACGGGCTTCATCTTCGCCGCCACGCCCTTGGGCACGGTCACCAGCACATCGCGGGTAAAGCCGATTTTCACCGTCGACTGCGAACCCTTCCACACCGGCGGCGTCGCCACGGTCTGGCCTTTCGAGTACAGCTTGACGGTGTCGAAGTTCTGGAAGCCCCAGTTCAGCAGCTTCTGGCTTTCCTGGGTACGCACCGAGTCCGACGTGGTACCCAGCACCACCGAGATCAGGCGGCGCTGGCCGGTGTTGCCGTTCGGGCGGCGTGCCGAGGCAATCATGCTGTAGCCCGAAGAATCGGTGTGGCCGGTCTTCATGCCGTCCACGGTCGGGTCCAGCCACAGCAGGCGGTTGCGGTTCTGCTGGGTGATCTTGTTGTAGGTGAACTGCTTGATCGAGTCGATCTTGTAGAACTGCGGGAAGTCGCGGATCACGCTTGCCGCCATCACCGCCAGGTCGAAGGCGGTCGAATAGTTGTTCGCATCCGGCAGGCCATGCGGATTGGCCCAGCGCGTGTTCTTCATGCCAAGGCGCTCGGATTCGCGGTTCATCAGCGTAACAAAGGTGCCTTCGTCGCCAGCCACGGCTTCGGCCAGCGCCACGGCGGCGTCGTTACCCGACTGAATCATCAAGCCGTGTAGCAGGTCGTTGACCGATACCGGGGTAGCCGGGTCGATGAACATCTTCGAGCTGCTGGCGTCGACTTTCCATGCGCGGGTCGAGACGTTGACCATCGTGTCCAGCGTCAGCTTCTTGTCGCGCAGTGCGCTGAAGGTCACATAGGCAGTCATGACCTTGGTGAGCGAGGCCGGTTCGATGCGCGCATTCTGGTCCTGGGCGGCGATCACCTGGCCGCTGGTGGCGTCGAGCAGCAGCCACGACTTGGCGGCGATGGACGGTGCCGGGATGGTCTGTGCAGCGGCCGAAGCCATCAGCAGGCAGGCGGCCACGGCCGCTAACAGTTTTTTCATGGGAGTATTCATTAGTAAGGTGCAAATACGCAGGCGATACTGCAAGTATTGCCTGGAAGAAGAAGCTAATTATTGCACAGGGTGGACATCAAATGTCACGCCGCCACATCTCCACGACAAGATTTTTAATATGGCCGAGCTTGCGGTGGAAGAAATGGTCGGCTCCGGGAATCACCGTCACCGGGATGTCGAGTGGGCGCGCCCAGTCGAACACTTCTTGCAGCGTGATCGTATCGTCGAGTTCGCCGTGGATCAGGATGGTATCGGCGGGGACCGGCGGCATCGGCCACTTGCCGGCTGCGGTGCCGACCAGCACCAGACGTTCGGCCGGGCGGCCCTCGGCGATCAGGCGCTGCTGGAACTGGGCCTGCACGAACGTGCCGAACGAAAAGCCGCACAGCGCCACGGGCAGGCCAGGATAGCGTTCGGTCATGTGGCGGTACATGATGTCCATGTCGTCCACTTCGCCGCGGCCGTCGTCGTGTACGCCTTCCGATTCGCCGACGCCGCGAAAGTTAAAGCGCGCGGTGGCGTAGCCGAGCGTCACGAAGGTGCGCGCCAGGGTCTGAGCCACCTTGTTTTCCATGGTGCCGCCATACAGCGGGTGCGGGTGCGCAACCAGCGCGATGCCGCGCGGCGCGGCTTCTGGCAAGTCGAGGATGCACTGCATCTTGCCGGCATGGCCGTCGAGGGTAAATTTGTGCGAGTATTTATTCATTACTGCGAATTCATTGCTTGGTATAGGGTAATCAGATTTTCAGGCGTTCCACGACCTTGCCGCCCACCAGGTGGGTGTCGATGATGTCGTCGATGTCGGCCGTGTCGACATAGGTGTACCAGGTGCCTTCGGGGTAGACCACGAGCACTGGCCCTTCCTCGCAGCGGTCGAGACAGCCGGCCTGGTTGATGCGCACCTTGCCCGGACCCTTCAGCCCGAGTTCCTTGATACGCTTCTTGGCATGCTTCTGAGCTTTTTCGGCGCCGCAGTTGCCGCAGCTACCGCGGGCATCCTTGCCCTCGCGCACATTCATGCAGAAAAAAACATGGTGCTCGTAAAAAGATTTGTCGTCGTTCATATCGGTCTCGTCCGTGGAAAGCTGGCGCCGGGCGCCAGGGCACAATCATACGGCATCAAACGCATGCGTCAGCCGGGAACCGGCGCGCGCGGCTCCTGCCGGTTGAGTTTATGGGATGGCAGCAGCAGGAACCACAGTGCGAAGAAGGGCCACAGCAAGGAGAGGAACTGGGCCGCGCCATTGAAGTTCAAGAATTTTCCCTGCACCCAGCCCTGAAGCGTGGACACGAAATACGGATTGGCAGGAATCGAGTTGAGCACAATCAGGCTCAATACCAGGCTGACCACCGCCAGCCGGCGCTGCGCCACCTGGGGCGCGAACACCAGGCCCGCCAGCATGATCACGCCAATGATGAAGCCGCCCTCGGCCCCTGGCGTGATCCACACAAATGCATTGTCTGGCCGGAATAACAGCGAGCTCGACAAGGTCTTGAACAGCAGTGCGGTCGCCACGAAGGTGAGCATCAGCATGAAGCGCGGCGCACTGCGGCGCACCAGGCACATGAAGGTCAGTACGGCGCCGGTCATGCCACAGGCCGTGATGATGGTTTCCGACAGCCAGTACTGCTCGACCGTCATGGTAGCGCCGGGGCGCAGCATGGCGACCAGGTTGATGTCGGTGTCGAACCATTTCGACAACCAGCGCGAAATGATTGGTAATACCTGGCCATGCCCGAACAGATAGCTTTGCGGGTAGATCTGCGCCAGTGGCCACAGGGCCACCAGTACCAGTCCCTGGCTGGCATACGAGGCAAACCAGCGCCGGCGCAGCTGGAACAGACGGCTGCGGTCGAGCAGTCCGGGTGCCCACCAGGCGCCGAGCAGCGCGCCGACGAAGCAGCCCCCCGCATTGGTAATGAAGTCGAGGTTCGACGGCACCCGGCTGGGCAAAAAGTTCTGCACCGCTTCCATCGTGCCCGATACCAGAACGCCCACCAGCGCCGCCAGCAGTACGGCCCACACGCCGCGGATGCGCGGATACACCGACAGCACCAGCAGCACCCCGAACGGGATGTAGCCGACGATGTTGACCGTGACGTCGAACCCGGTCCAGTAGCGCGGCTTGACCAGGTTCATGAAGGTCAGCAGCGGCAGGCCGCTGTCGCGCCAGCCGGTAAACGGATACCAGCTGGCGTAGATGATCAGTAGCAGGTAGGCCAGCAACGCCGCGCGCGCGATCGGCGAGCCGCGTCCTTCGCGCGGGCGTTCGCGCAGATCGGCGACGACGTTGGCACGGGTCATCGTTTGCGCGTGTCGAGCGTTGCCAGCCAGGCCAGGATATCGGCCGCGACGGCGTCGGTGCTGCTTGCCAGCGCGTGGGCCCCACCGGGCGCGTCGGCCGCCGCTGCAGGGGTGCTGCGCATGAAGGTGCGCTGGTCGATCAGGCGGTGGTCGTTAAACAGCGAGGCGCGCAGCACGATCTGGCCTTCGCTCTGGTTCACGCCGGTAAAGGCTTGCACGAAGTCGTCCACCTCTACCCGCAGGATCGGCACGCCGACCGAGGCGTCGGTCGCCGTCAGTACCTTCATGCCCGACTGCGCGAGGCGGGTCTTGAAGCGCTGGGTCACCATCTGCAGCGGATTGCTGCTCCAGCGGCTGTTGGCATAGGTACGGGCCTGCAGCGCGTCGGCATAGGCCAGGCGGTAGTACATGCGCTCGTTCTCGAGCGCGGCCGGGCCGGTGGCGTCCATCACGACCAGCGCCGGCATCGACGTCGGCGCGGCCGGCAGCGCCTGCTGGCTGACAGGGGCGCTCGGACCGAAGTCGTAGGTGAGGTTTTCCTGGGCGGTAGTGCTGGCGCAGCCGGCCAGCACGATTGCGGCGGCCAAGGCGGTCAGGGAGCGGAGCGGGGTGGCGGTCACGATAGTCCTCATTTGGTCGGGGGCACGAAGCCTGGTTCGCCCGGACCCGGCTGGGCGTTTGGCGCGCCGAACAGGATGCTTTGCGGGCGGTCGGACAGCGAGGTGGCGGTGCGCTTGACGGCGCGCAGCGCGCCGCGCGCTTCGTCCGTCATTTCGACGACGTGCGGCAGGGTTTCGAGCTCGAGCTCGCTGGTGGCCGATTGCAGCGAACCGATGGCGCTGTTCAGGCGCTCGATCGGGCCATCCTTGCCCTGCAGGCGCACGGCCAGCTGGTTGTAGCTTTCGGCCGTCTTGTCGACGCTGGCGGCGGCCGAGTCGAATGAGCTCAGGCTACGATCGAGCTTTTCGGTCAGCGCCGGCAGGCGGCTGAACGTCGGCTCGAGCTTCTGCGGAATAACGGCGTAGGCGTCGGCGGCCTTGCCGATGCTGTCGAAGGCGCCGATGATCCTGGCCTGGTTTTCCGGGGCCACCAGCTTGCTCAGGCTTTCGGTGATCTGCTCGGTTTTCTCGAGAATCACCAGGCCGCGCTTTTCCAGCTGGTCGAGCAGGCCTGGACGCAGCGGAATGCGCGTCGGTTGGCCTTCGCGCTGCGCCAGGCGCGGCGAGCCGGTGCGGTCGTCGTCGAGCTGGATGAAGGCGATGCCGGTCACACCCTGGTATCCGAGCGATGCGAAGGTGGTGGTGGTGATCGGTGAATCCTTGTCGACCGACAGGCGGATCAGGATCTGGCCGGTGACGCGCGGGTCGAACACGATCTCTTCGACGCGGCCCACCTCCAGGCCGCGGTAGCGTACCGTGGCCTGCGGGTTCAGGCCCGGAATCGACTGGGTGGTGACGATTTCGTAGGGCACCAGCTCGGTGCGGTCGCGATTGAACCACATCCCGGCCAGGATGGCCGCCACCAGGAGGGCGATCGTGAAGACGCCTGTCATCAGGGCATATGACCTGTTTTCCATCTTTAGTCCTCCGATTCGTTCTGGGCGTGGCGCTCTTCGAGCACTTCCAGCGCCCGCTGGCCGCGCGGGCCCAGGAAAAAGTGTTTGATGAACGGGTGCTCGACCCGCAGCACGTCGCATGAGGGTCCTACCGCAATCACGTGCTTTTCGGCCAGCACGGCAATGCGCGAAGACAGCGCGAACAGGGTGTCGAGGTCGTGGGTAACCATGACGACGGTCAGTTTCAGTTCGCGGTGCAGGGTCTGGATCAGCGCCACGAAGGCATCCGACAGGTCGGGGTCCAGGCCTGCGGTCGGCTCGTCCAGGAACAACAGCTGCGGCTCCAGCGCCAGCGCGCGCGCCAAGGCCGCACGCTTGATCATTCCGCCCGACAGGTCGGACGGCATCTTGGTGGCGTGCTCGGGGCCCAGTCCGACCATGTCCATCTTGAGCAGAACGGCGTCGCGGATCACGTCTTCGGGCAGGGCGCGCAGCTCGCGCATCGGCAGGGCGATATTGTCGAATACACTCAGCGCCGAGTACAGCGCACCCTGCTGGAACAGCATGCCCCAGTGGTTGCGCATGTGCTGCAGCTGCTCTGGCTCGGCCGCGCTGATGTCCTCGCCGAAGACTTTGACGCAGCCGGCCGAGGGCTGCTCCAGCCCCAGCATCTGGCGCAGCAGGACTGTCTTGCCGGTGCCCGAGCCGCCAACAATGCTCAGGATTTCGCCGGCATAGATGTCCAGGTTCAGGTCCTGGTGCACCACGGTGCGGCCGAAGCGCTTCCAAAGGTTGCGGATCTCGACCACCGGCGCACCGACGTCTTCTTCGGGCCGTTTGTTCAAGCGCTGCGGCGCGCGCTGGTCTTTGGCTTCGGTCATTAGAACCCCACGCCGTTGAAGACGATCGCGAACACCGCGTCCGCCAGGATCACCAGGGTGATCGCAGTGACCACCGCAGTGGTAGTGCCGCGACCCAGGCTTTCGGTATTCGGCTCGATGCGCAGGCCAAAGTGACAGGAGATCAGCGCGATCAGGATACCGAACACGCAGCCCTTGAGAAGGCCGATCGTGTAGTTCACCACCGGCACCGCGTCCGGCAGCTTTTGCAAGAAGTAGCGAAACGACATGCCCAGCTCGATCTTGGCCGACACCATGCCGCCGATCAGGGCCATGGCATCGGTCCATACCACCAGCAGCGGCATCGAGATGGCCAGCGCCAGCACTTTCGGCATGATCAGGCGGTAGCCGTGCGAGATGCCCATCACCAGCATGGCGTCGAGCTCCTCGGTCACGCGCATCACGCCCAGCTGCGCGGTGATCGACGACCCGGAGCGCCCGGCCACCAGGATCGCCGCCAGCAATGGCCCCAGCTCGCGGATGATGCTCATGCCAAGGATGTCGACCAGGTAGATATCGCCGCCGAAGGTACGCAGCTGCTGCGCCGACAGGAAGGAAAGCACGACCCCGATCAAGAAGCCGACCAGCGCCGTGATGCCCAGCGCCTGGAAGCCTGAATGGTAGATGTTGGCCGAGATTTCGCGCCATGGCCCGGTTTGTGGACGGCGGATGAAGCGCCAGATGTCCTGGGTCAGCTGGCCGATCAGCGCGATGAAGCCGCGCGCGTGTTCGAAGAACGACAGCAGGCTGGCGCCGAGGACGATCAGCCAGTTCAGCGGGCTGGTGCGATGGCGCGCCAGCTTGATGGCGCCCGCCTTCTCGATGCGATTGAACAGTTCTTCCTGGCGCGGATCGAGCGTGAGCCCGCCCGGGCGGCGCTTGCCCCAGGCGTTCCAGAACATCTGGGCCCCGATGTGATCCAGGCGCTCGATGTTGGAGAGGTCCCACTGAAGGCTATCCTTGTGCTTGAGCGCTGCCAGCGTGCGCGTGATGCCCTTGAGGACACCGCGCCGCGACAGCGTATGGACTTGCCATACGCCGCTCGCCACCACCGATTGGCTAGCGTCGCTGCGTGCATCCACATCGGAATGCCGGATAGTTAATATTGGCGCATTTTCAATCTGCATTGCACCAGTGTAAAAGAGAATCGTTATCGTTGCTACACGTTAGCAAGCGGATCAGGCGGCAAGGTGCCGAACCTGGCGCGCGGGTGCTGCCGCGACCCCCGCCACTGCCGCCGGCTTGTGCCCCTGGGTGTCGACTTTACCAGCATAGTCGCTTGCCACCAGCGCCGCCGCTTCGGCGTGCGCCATGCCGCGCACGACCAGCCACTCCTGCACCAGCTTGGCCAGCTTCTCGAGCGCGATGCGGTGGGTGGAGTCGAGGCGGGTATAGATCCAGTCGGAGAATGCCATGAAATTGTCGAACGGGGCATCGCGCAGCAATGCCCGGGTAGTGTTGGCAAAGCGCCCGGAGTTGGCGACCAGGTCCCAGTAGCGGGCAAAACGCACCAGGCGCTGCATGGTGGCGAAGTCGATCCGGTCGGTTGCCAGCACCGTGTAGGGTGGGTAGGGGTCGTAGACCATCCCGAACGGCTCGGTGTGGCGGATGATCGGCGTCCCACGCAGTCGCTTGAGGATGCCGAACTGGATCTCCTGGGCGCCCAGTCCCACCAGCTGGTCGAATCCGCGGGCGAAACTGGCCACGTCCTCGCCTGGCAGGCCGGCAATCAGGTCCACGTGCAGGTGGGTCTGCGACTGTTCGCACAGCCAGCGGATATTGTCGGCTGCCTTGGCGTTGTCCTGCCGACGACTGACCAGGGCTTGCACCTCGGGATTGAAGCTCTGGATGCCGATCTCGAACTGCAGCGCGCCGGGCGGGAACTTGGCGATCGATTCCTTGAGCGCGTCCGGCAGGTGGTCGGGGACCAGTTCGAAGTGGGCATATACCGGGTCGTTCGGTGCGGCTTCGAGCTTGTCGAGGAAGAACTGCATGATGCGCAGGCTGGTCTTGACGTTCAGGTTGAAGGTGCGGTCGACGAACTTGAACAGGCGGGCGCCGCGTGCGTACAGCGCTTCCATCTGCGCCAGGAAGCTCTCGAGCGGGAAGGGCCAGGCGGTCTTGTCGAGCGAGGACAGGCAGAATTCGCATTTGAACGGGCAGCCGCGCGAGGCTTCGACGTACAAGGTGCGGTGCGCGATGTCTTCGGTGCTGTACAGCGAGTAGGGCAGGGCGATCTCCGCCATCGGCGGTTGCACGCCGGCGTGCACCTTCATCAAGGGCCTGGGACCATCGAGAATCTCGCCGCACAGCTTGGGGAAGGTGACGTCGCCCCAGCCGGTCACCACATAGTCGGCCAGCTTGACGATCTCCTGGCCGGCGCTCTCGTATGACACCTCGGGGCCGCCAAGAATCACGGTCACATGCGGGGCCACGCGCTTGAGCATGGCTACGACGCGGGTGGTTTCTTCTACATTCCATATATAGACACCGAAACCGATGATGCGCGGTTGTGGCGCCAGCAGGCGCTCGACCAGATCGGTGGTCTTGGCGCCAATGACAAATTCGTGGATCGAGGTCTGGGCCTGGAGTGCCCCCATGTTGGCCAGCAGGTAGCGCAGCCCGAGGGAAGCATGGGTGTAGCGCGCATTGAGCGTGGAAAGCAGGATCGTCATCGCCCGCATTGTACCGAAACTGCGGACCGCTTCTTGCACCGTGGACGCAGGGCGCCAAAAAGAAAAAACCGCCGCGGCTTGCGCCGGGCGGTTTGTTTGACGAGACCTTGGATTACCTGACGGTACGGGTACCGACCACTTCGATGGTCACGCGACGGTTCTTGGCGCGGCCTTCGGCGGTAGCGTTGTCAGCCACTGGCTGGCTCTCGCCCTTGCCTTCGGTGTACAGACGCGCTGGGTCCAGGCCCTTCGATACCATGTAGGCCTTGACTGCATCGGCGCGGCGCATCGACAGCTTGTCGTTGTACGCATCGGTGCCGACCGAGTCGGTATGACCGACAGCGATCATGACTTCGGTATTCATGCCTTCGAGTTTGGCCATGAACTCGTCGAGTGCGGCCTTGCCTTCTGGCTTGACGATCGACTTGTCGAAATCAAACAGCGCTTCGGCTGCGATCGAGACTTTTTCCGAGCTTGGCACTGGCTCAGGAGCGGCGACCACTGGTGCCGCGACTGGCGCTGCAGGTGCTGCGGCGACCGGCGCTGGTGCAACGTAAGCAACCTTGGCAGGGCGGCCGAACTTGTAGACCAGGCTGACCGAGGCCAGGTCGACGTCGCCACGATTGTTCACCGCGTCATTCAGGCGGTAGCGCTCGACTTCGCCGCGCACTGCCAGGGCTTCGCTGAGCTTGTATTCCAGGCCGAGGCCGAGCTTGGCGTTACCGTGGTTTTTGCTGGCCGGGTTCGGATCGGTGACCGCGTTCAGGCGATTGCCGCTGAAGTGGGTGCGGGTCTTGGCGTATTGCACGCCGGCGCGGCCCAGCAGCGAGAGGCGCTGGGTCAGCGCCAGCTGGCCGACCAGGTCGAGGTTCACGCCACGAAAGCCGGCTTCGCCGCGCAGTGCGCCGTTGCCCGATGTCGCCGCGTCGAAACTGAAGGTGCCCAGGTCGAAATAACCGGCCTCGATGGCGATATAGCGGTTCAGTTGCTTACCGGCGAACAGCTTGAAGCCGGTATCGCGTTCGTCCGCATCGAAGCGGGTCAGCGTGGCACCGGTTGCAGTCAAGCTGCGGGTCAGCCGTTCGTCATCGATGTTGGCGCGCGCGCGTCCGACGCCGGCGCCCATGTACCAGGCGCTGTGGGCCCAGTCGGGATTGACGAAAGCCGCGTCGGCTCGCGCTGCGGTGGGCACTGCCATGTCCTGGGGCGCTGCTTGGGCAGTAGCGATGCTGGCGCTGGCCAGTACGGTCAACAGGGCAAGTGTGTGGGAAGTTTTCATTGTCCGGATCTCTTTTATATGCGCGCGTTATTTGGTGATCTTGTTATTGCGGAGGGTGACGGCGGCAGCCGACAGCACGCGGCCGTTGAGCAGCGTCGTGTTATCGCCGACCGTGATGGCCGCGGACCGCGCCAAAATCGATCCTTTGAACGCACTGTTGGCGCCGAGCGTGCTCGGGCCGACCGGCACCCAGGTCAGGTCGCCGGCAGTCGCGCCGTTGGTCAATGCAATCACCGAGTTGGCGGTGGTATTGAGCGTGAGCGCAGTGCGGAAGAGGTAGACGCCGCTGCCGTTCAGGGTCAGGGTGCCGGTCACGCTGATGGCGCCGGAGTAGCAATACACGCCCGGGGCCAGCACCAGGCCGCCGAGGTCGATGTCGCCGGCAAACGTGACATCGCAGGTGCGGCTGTTGGCATCGGTGATGGCGGTCTGCAGGTCGGCCAGCGCATTGTCAAGCACTGCGCCCGACTTGTAGTTGGTGAAGCCGGCAGCCTGTACCGGATCGGTGGTTTGCGAAGGCGAGCCCACGTCGCCCGTCACCAGGGTGGTGCCGCCGGCATTGTTGGTCAGCGAGGTACCAGCGAGCACGGCGAAGCTCGATGCGCTCCCCAGGTTGATCGAGGCCGAGGCCGGCGGTGGCGCCGAGGTCACGGTCAGCCTGGCGCTGCCAGACTTTCCGTCCAGCGTTGCAGTGATAGTGGCACTGCCTGCAGCGATGCCGGTGGCGGCGCCGGTGTTCAGTACGGTAGCGATATCGGTATTGGACGAGGTCCATGCTGCCGTGCGCGTGACAACCGAGGTCGAATTGTCCGAGAAGGTCGCGACGGCGACGAACTGCTGTACTGCGCCAGGGGCGACCGACGCGGTCGATGGTGTGACGGTGATGCCCGACAGGGTAGCGGCAGTCGTGGTGGCGGTGGCAAGCGCGGTTTTACCAGCGAAACTTGCGGTAATCGTGGATGAGCCGACGGCGACGTGGGTCAACAGTCCGGCGTTGCCGACACTGGCCGCAGCCGGGGTAGCGGATACAAAGGCGGTACTGGCGGTGACATCGACGACCGAACCGTCGGTGTAGGTGGCAAACGCAGCGAGCTGGCGGGTCGCGCCGGCCGGAGCGGAGGAGCTTGCCGGGGTGACTGCAAGCGACACGGCTGCCGCTGGCAAGACATTCAGGACCGCGCTGCCTTGCAAGCCGCCCGAGGTGGCGCTGATCACGGAGCGACCAGCGGCCTTCGCCTGCGCTTTGCCACCGATTGCTTCGATCGACGCCACGGCGGGCGATGCCGATGCAAAGGTCGAGACAGCGGTGATATCGCGCGTCGTGTTGTTTTCGAAGGTGCCGATCGCCACGTACTGCTGCGTATTGCCTACATTCAGGTCCTGGACGGCGGGTGCGACAGCAATTGACACCAGTTTCGCGGGCAGCACCGTCAGCATTGCCGATCCCCGCTGACCTTCGAACGCGGCTGCGATGGCAGCGCTGCCTGCGTCGATGCCTACCGCCATGCCGGTGGTCGCATTGACGGTGGCGACGCCTGGCGCCGATGAGGTCCAGGCGGCGATCTTGGTGACATCGCGCGCCGAACCATCGGAATAGGCCGCGGTCGCAACGAATTGCTGGGTCGCCCCGATCGCCACCGACGGCGTGGCTGGCGTCACCGCGACGCTGACCAGGTCTGCTGCCGGAACGCCAAGGATGGGCTCACGCCCCTGGTCGCCACCACCGCATCCGGCGACGAGCGCTGCGCCGGCAAAGCCGGCGGAACAGAGGAGTAGTTTGGTATAGCGCTTAAAGATGTTCAATGGGTGCTTTCGGGTTAGGTGCTATTGCGGATCCTCCGCTTACATGCTGCGTTAGCGGAAAAATCGGAGGCCATGTCTTAGTAGGCTTCTGGGCGCAACTATTACCTTTTGGAATCACTCACTCCGTTCGGTACACCTCATAGCGAAAAAAACCGTCGAGGCGTACCACACAAGCAATCGACATGGATCAGCATGCATCGCACTGGCATGGGCGAGGCACGGGGGTGTAAAGAGGACGAGGATCGGTGCGCGAGGCCGTGAGGCCGGCGTTCAGAATGCAAAAAACCGCCGCGGCTTGCGCCGGGCGGTTTGTTTGATGAGGCTTTGGATTACTTGACGGTACGGGTACCGACCACTTCGATGGTCACGCGACGGTTCTTGGCGCGGCCTTCGGCGGTAGAGTTGTCAGCCACTGGCTGGCTCTCGCCCTTGCCTTCGGTGTACAGACGCGCTGGGTCCAGGCCCTTCGAGACCATGTAGGCCTTGACTGCGTCGGCGCGGCGCATCGACAGCTTGTCGTTGTACGCATCGGTGCCGACCGAGTCGGTATGACCGACGGCGATCATGACTTCGGTGTTCATGCCTTCGAGTTTGGCCATGAACTCGTCGAGTGCGGCCTTGCCTTCTGGCTTGACGATCGACTTGTCGAAATCAAACAGCGCTTCAGCTGCGATCGAGACTTTTTCCGAGGTTGGCACTGGCTCAGGAGCGGCGACCACTGGTGCGGCGACTGGCGCTGCAGGTGCTGCGGCAACCGGCGCTGGTGCAACGTAAGCGACGGTTGCAGGGCGGCCGAACTTGTAGACCAGGCTGACCGACGCCATGTCGATGTCGCCGTTGTTGTAGACAGCATCGGTCACGCGCAGACGCTCGTATTCAGCGCGCAGTGCCAGGGCTTCGCTCAGCTTGAATTCAGCGCCGACGCCCAGCTTGCCGTGACGACGGCCTTCGTTTGGCGGATTAGGATTGCTGACAGCGTTCAGGTAGTTGCCGGTGAAGTCGGTACGTGCTTTTGCGTACTGGACACCAGCACGGGCCAGCAGCGACAGGCGCTCGGTCAGTGGCAGCGTACCGACCAGGTCCAGGTTCACGCCACGGAAGTCGGTCTCGCCGCGCAGCATACGGTTGTTGGTGGTGCCAGCATCGAAGCTGTAGTCACCCAGGTCGAAATAGCCCAGTTCCACGCCGAAGTAGCGGTTGAACTTCTTGCCGACGAAGACCTTGAAGCCGGTGCTGCGGTCGTCAGCGCTGTACGAAGTCAGCGGCAGGCCAGCAGCCGACATGCGGTTTGCCAGATCGGTGTTGTAGATGTCAGCGCGGGTGCGGCCGACGCCAGCGCCCATGTACCAGGCAGTGTTGGCCCAGTCAGGGTTCACGGTTGCATGGCTGTGCATTGGCGCTTGTGGCGCCATGTCCTGGGCCGAAGCCTGGGCAGTCATCATGGTTGCGCAGGCCAGTGCGATCAGTGCGGCGAGTTTGCTCGAAGTTTTCATTGTTTGTTTTCTAGTCAAAGTAATTAATATGGTGGTCTGTTTGTTGCTCAAGGCGACAGCAGCAGTTGAAAGTCAGCAGTTCTTTCCCAGCCTGGAAATGTCGCCGCCGAGACAGCTGCGAACTTCTCTCTCTATGAGCTGATCCGCCTGATGGCGTCCAGCGTGCTGGGAAGACCTGTTAAACCGGCAACTTCAGGGAGAATTATTACCTTTCAGAACGTAGTGTACTGTTCGCTACCGCTCATAAGAACACATATTCTCAAATTAACAACACATTCGATATGCCATTTTTGCAACATACCGAGGGTTGCGGCCAATTTCCCCTGACCCTAGCCGACCGCAACAGCGCCCGGCCCTATATAAGATATCGTATTGACCAGATTCTTGCCGATCGCAGCTGTATATAAGGGCGTGAGCATTGCAACCCTTGCAGGGAGTGCTGCGGTTTGCTATAGTTCTGCTCCTCCGACGCACACGCAGCTTCACGGCAGCGATAGCGGAGGAAACGAAGGGGTTGACGAGAAACGCGAAACACTGCATACTCTCTTTTCTCTGCTGCTGACGAACACAACGCTTCGTCAAGTGCAGCAAGGCAGGTCCGAACACAGTTCTTTAAAAATTTACAGTCGATAAGTGTGGGCGTTTGATGAAGGTGCCAAGAACTTTGGTTCTTGATTACTTAAATTATCAAATGTTCACAAAAAAGAAATAGCGTTGTCTCAGCAATGAGATGACGGTCAGTATTTTGAGTGAGCGACCCGTCTGCAAGGACGGAGACAGAAATGTCTATTAAACAGAGATTAAACTGAAGAGTTTGATCCTGGCTCAGATTGAACGCTGGCGGCATGCTTTACACATGCAAGTCGAACGGCAGCGCGGGGCAACCTGGCGGCGAGTGGCGAACGGGTGAGTAATATATCGGAACGTACCCAAGAGTGGGGGATAACGTAGCGAAAGTTACGCTAATACCGCATACGATCTAAGGATGAAAGCAGGGGACCTTCGGGCCTTGTGCTCCTGGAGCGGCCGATATCTGATTAGCTAGTTGGTAGGGTAAAGGCCTACCAAGGCTACGATCAGTAGCTGGTCTGAGAGGACGACCAGCCACACTGGAACTGAGACACGGTCCAGACTCCTACGGGAGGCAGCAGTGGGGAATTTTGGACAATGGGCGCAAGCCTGATCCAGCAATGCCGCGTGAGTGAAGAAGGCCTTCGGGTTGTAAAGCTCTTTTGTCAGGGAAGAAACGGCTGAGGATAATACCCTTGGCTAATGACGGTACCTGAAGAATAAGCACCGGCTAACTACGTGCCAGCAGCCGCGGTAATACGTAGGGTGCAAGCGTTAATCGGAATTACTGGGCGTAAAGCGTGCGCAGGCGGTTTTGTAAGTCTGTCGTGAAAGCCCCGGGCTCAACCTGGGAATTGCGATGGAGACTGCAAGGCTTGAATCTGGCAGAGGGGGGTAGAATTCCACGTGTAGCAGTGAAATGCGTAGAGATGTGGAGGAACACCGATGGCGAAGGCAGCCCCCTGGGTCAAGATTGACGCTCATGCACGAAAGCGTGGGGAGCAAACAGGATTAGATACCCTGGTAGTCCACGCCCTAAACGATGTCTACTAGTTGTCGGGTTTTAATTAACTTGGTAACGCAGCTAACGCGTGAAGTAGACCGCCTGGGGAGTACGGTCGCAAGATTAAAACTCAAAGGAATTGACGGGGACCCGCACAAGCGGTGGATGATGTGGATTAATTCGATGCAACGCGAAAAACCTTACCTACCCTTGACATGGTCGGAAGCCCGAAGAGATTTGGGTGTGCTCGAAAGAGAGCCGATACACAGGTGCTGCATGGCTGTCGTCAGCTCGTGTCGTGAGATGTTGGGTTAAGTCCCGCAACGAGCGCAACCCTTGTCATTAGTTGCTACATTTAGTTGAGCACTCTAATGAGACTGCCGGTGACAAACCGGAGGAAGGTGGGGATGACGTCAAGTCCTCATGGCCCTTATGGGTAGGGCTTCACACGTCATACAATGGTACATACAGAGGGCCGCCAACCCGCGAGGGGGAGCTAATCCCAGAAAGTGTATCGTAGTCCGGATTGTAGTCTGCAACTCGACTACATGAAGTTGGAATCGCTAGTAATCGCGGATCAGCATGTCGCGGTGAATACGTTCCCGGGTCTTGTACACACCGCCCGTCACACCATGGGAGCGGGTTTTACCAGAAGTAGGTAGCTTAACCGCAAGGAGGGCGCTTACCACGGTAGGATTCGTGACTGGGGTGAAGTCGTAACAAGGTAGCCGTATCGGAAGGTGCGGCTGGATCACCTCCTTTCTAGAGTAGCACCGGGATAGAACCCATTCATTGAGCGTCCACTCTTATCGACTGTAATAATTAGAAGAAACAGTAGCAGTGTTCCAAGTCGGGGCTGTAGCTCAGCTGGTTAGAGCACCGTGTTGATAACGCGGGGGTCGTTGGTTCGAGTCCAACCAGCCCTACCATCGCGGTTCAGAAGAATCCTGGGGGATTAGCTCAGCTGGGAGAGCACCTGCTTTGCAAGCAGGGGGTCGTCGGTTCGATCCCGTCATCCTCCACCAATCACTGCCTACATAATTCGAAAGTACAAACGTAAGCATAGATGCTTAGGTTTGATCTTTTAGCGATCAAAGCTGTTTCGTTCTTTAACAATCTGGAAGAAGTAAAAGTTTTTTAAGTGTGTGCGACAGCACATGCTTAGGGTAGCAATACAAGTATCAACAAACATGCAACAAGCTGTACTCTTGATTTTCTATAACGATCCCTGTGTCAGCAGGGGCCAACGTTATAGGGACAAGCGAATAAGTGCACATGGTGGATGCCTTGGCGATTACAGGCGATGAAGGACGTAGTAGCTTGCGATAAGCTGCGGGGAGCGAGCAAACACGCATTGATCCGCAGATTTCCGAATGGGGAAACCCGGCCTTTATGGTCATTGCATACTGAATACATAGGTATGCAAAGCGAACGCGGCGAACTGAAACATCTAAGTAGCTGCAGGAAAAGAAATCAACCGAGATTCCCAAAGTAGTGGCGAGCGAAATGGGATGAGCCTGTACGTGATAGTCGATTGGATAGTGGAACAACCTGGAAATGTTGGCCATAGAGGGTGATAGCCCCTTACACGAAATTCAAACGGTGATACTAAGCGTACGACAAGTAGGGCGGGACACGAGAAATCCTGTCTGAACATGGGGGGACCATCCTCCAAGGCTAAATACTCGTAATCGACCGATAGTGAACCAGTACCGTGAGGGAAAGGCGAAAAGAACCCCGGGAGGGGAGTGAAATAGATCCTGAAACCGTGTGCATACAAACAGTAGGAGCGGACTTGTTCCGTGACTGCGTACCTTTTGTATAATGGGTCAGCGACTTACATTCAGTGGCGAGGTTAACCGAATAGGGGAGCCGTAGAGAAATCGAGTCCGAACAGGGCGACAGTCGCTGGGTGTAGACCCGAAACCAAGTGATCTACCCATGGCCAGGATGAAGGTGCGGTAACACGCCCTGGAGGTCCGAACCCACTAATGTTGAAAAATTAGGGGATGAGCTGTGGGTAGGGGTGAAAGGCTAAACAAACTTGGAAATAGCTGGTTCTCTCCGAAAACTATTTAGGTAGTGCCTCAAGTATCACCATCGGGGGTAGAGCACTGTTATGGCTAGGGGCTCATTGCGAGTTACCAAACCATTGCAAACTCCGAATACCGATGAGTGCGAGCTTGGGAGACAGACGTCGGGTGCTAACGTCCGGCGTCAAGAGGGAAACAACCCAGACCGCCAGCTAAGGTCCCAAAGATTGGCTAAGTGGAAAACGAAGTGGGAAGGCTAAAACAGTCAGGATGTTGGCTTAGAAGCAGCCATCATTTAAAGAAAGCGTAATAGCTCACTGATCGAGTCGTCCTGCGCGGAAGATGTAACGGGGCTAAGCCAGTCACCGAAGCTGCGGATATCCTTTATTGGATATGGTAGGAGAGCGTTCTGTAAGCCTGCGAAGGTGAGGTGTGAACCTTGCTGGAGGTATCAGAAGTGCGAATGCTGACATGAGTAGCGATAATGGGGGTGAAAAGCCTCCACGCCGTAAGCCCAAGGTTTCCTGTTCAACGTTCATCGGAGCAGGGTGAGTCGGCCCCTAAGGCGAGGCAGAGATGCGTAGCTGATGGGAAGCAGGTTAATATTCCTGCACCGTCGTATGATGCGATGGGGGGACGGATCGCGGAAGGTTGTCTAGCTGTTGGAATAGCTAGTTTTTGACTCATAGAAGGCGCTTAGGCAAATCCGGGCGCAGGATTCAAGGGGTTGAGACGAGGAACTTAGGTTCTGAAGCAATCGGAAGTGGTTCCAAGAAAAGCCTCTAAGCTTCAGTCATACGAGACCGTACCGCAAACCGACACAGGTGGGCGAGATGAGTATTCTAAGGCGCTTGAGAGAACTCGGGAGAAGGAACTCGGCAAATTGGTACCGTAACTTCGGGAAAAGGTACGCCCTTGTAGTTTGACCACTTTACTGTGGAAGGATGAACGGGTTGCAATAAACTGGTGGCTGCGACTGTTTAATAAAAACACAGCACTCTGCAAACACGAAAGTGGACGTATAGGGTGTGACGCCTGCCCGGTGCTGGAAGATTAAATGATGGGGTGCAAGCTCTTGATTGAAGTCCCAGTAAACGGCGGCCGTAACTATAACGGTCCTAAGGTAGCGAAATTCCTTGTCGGGTAAGTTCCGACCTGCACGAATGGCGTAACGATGGCCACACTGTCTCCTCCCGAGACTCAGCGAAGTTGAAATGTTTGTGATGATGCAATCTACCCGCGGCTAGACGGAAAGACCCCATGAACCTTTACTGTAGCTTTGCATTGGACTTTGAACCAATCTGTGTAGGATAGGTGGGAGGCTTTGAAGCGGACACGCCAGTGTTCGTGGAGCCATCCTTGAAATACCACCCTGGTTTGTTTGAGGTTCTAACCTTGGTCCGTTATCCGGATCGGGGACAGTGCATGGTAGGCAGTTTGACTGGGGCGGTCTCCTCCTAAAGCGTAACGGAGGAGTTCGAAGGTACGCTAATTACGGTCGGACATCGTGATGATAGTGCAATGGCATAAGCGTGCTTAACTGCGAGACCGACAAGTCGAGCAGGTACGAAAGTAGGACATAGTGATCCGGTGGTTCTGTATGGAAGGGCCATCGCTCAACGGATAAAAGGTACTCTGGGGATAACAGGCTGATTCCTCCCAAGAGTTCATATCGACGGGGGAGTTTGGCACCTCGATGTCGGCTCATCACATCCTGGGGCTGTAGCCGGTCCCAAGGGTATGGCTGTTCGCCATTTAAAGTGGTACGTGAGCTGGGTTTAAAACGTCGTGAGACAGTTTGGTCCCTATCTGCCGTGGGCGTTGGAAATTTGAAGGGGGCTGCTCCTAGTACGAGAGGACCGGAGTGGACGAACCTCTGGTGTACCGGTTGTCACGCCAGTGGCATTGCCGGGTAGCTAAGTTCGGAAGAGATAACCGCTGAAAGCATCTAAGCGGGAAACTTGCCTTGAGATGAGATTTCCCGGAGCCTTGAGCTCCTTGAAGGGTCGTTCGAGACCAGGACGTTGATAGGCTGGGTGTGGAAGTGCAGTAATGCATTAAGCTAACCAGTACTAATTGCCCGTACGGCTTGTCCCTATAACCTTGGTAGGTATATAGATAAGTCGAGAATACAGCGCACGTTTGTTGATACTCGCTACCCAATACAACAATTACTTCTTCCAGATTCAGAGATTTTTGCCACTTGGCAAAAACCTCGTACAAGTCAAAGCCTGATGACCATAGCAAGTCGGTCCCACCCCTTCCCATCCCGAACAGGACCGTGAAACGACTTTGCGCCGATGATAGTGCTGCAACCAGTGTGAAAGTAGGTTATCGTCAGGCTAGTTATAAGCAAAACCCCACAGAGTGATCTCTGTGGGGTTTTTTGCGTTTGGGCGCCGGTCCGTACTAGGGCGCTGACAGCTTGCTGCACGTTCGATTCGTGGCCGGCGGCTGGACGATGATACGGTTGTACTAGTCCTGGCCCGAAAGTTCGACGAGGTAGGCGGCGGCCAGGCGCGCGAACTTAAGCGCGTGCGCCGTCTGGCCGCCGGAATTAGCGAGCGTGTCCTTGGCTGTGTGGATATACGGATTGTCGCGTGCAGACGATGATTCGAACGGCATGGACACCGTGTAGCCCAGCGCGTGCCAGCTGGCGTGGTCCGAGCAAGCATAGCCGCACTTGTCGTAGCCGACCGTGAGTCCGGGAAGATACACGCGTACCAGCTGGGCGATAAAGGCATTCTGTGCGCTATTCGTATAGTCGGTGAGCAGGTAGATGTCGTTTTCGGCGCCCTTAAAATTGGTCATATCGAGCTGCAGGACGCCTGCAAGTGACCGATTTTCCGCCTTGAAACGGAGCGCGATGTCTTGTGATCCGCGTAGCCCCACTTCTTCTGCGGCATAGGCGATGACATGAATTGTCCGGCGTGGCCGGTAGCCGCTGGTAATGATCGCGCGCACCGCTTCGGTCATGCTGGCAACGCCTGACGCATCGTCATCGGCGCCGGGCGCGCGCGCGTTTTCGCCCATGCCAAAGCTCAGAATCGAATCGAGATGCGCGCCGACGACGACGGCTTCCTCTGCCAGGTCTGTGCCGGCGATAGTCAAGCTGACAGACGCTTGCGGAAAATCTGGGTGTATGACCTGGGTCACCGAGATGTCCGGGCGGCCGGCGCCAAGCCCGCGCCATGTCGAGAAGAGCCAGTTCGCCGCGTCCACGCCAGAACGGCTCCTGTAATAACGATTGGGGAAGGCGCTGAGCGAGATGATCGTGGACTCGATATTTTTCTCTGTCATGTTCGCAAGTATTGGTTCAACAGTATCGCGATGAGAGATGGCGTACGTCCTTGTAGGCGGTATCAGATCGCCGCGAGATAAAGCGGCACGCGCCTCCGCTTCACTGGCGTGGACCATGAAACCGCCGCACTGTCCCATGCGTTGATGGATTGCGCCGGCTAGTGCAACAAGCCGATTCTCATCGATCGTCACCGCATGCACCTTGTCCGCCCCCGCAGCTGCACTCAACTGCCGGCTGTCGATTGACACCAGGTCGGGAGCGGAGGATTTAATTTTCTGGAAGGCGGCGTCGCCGATAGTAATCCAGACCTTCTTATTCGCAGATGGCGTAACAGCCGCCCCCATGCTCAGCCAGAGGGTGAACAAGAGGCAGATGTTGAGAAGAACTGACTTCATCGTTTTCTCCTGCTGGGCTGAAATAAAAATGCTAGCAGTACTGACAGCGTTGCTAATTGCAAGATCTCAGGCCCGCGCTAAGAAAAATGCGGCAGGCTCTTGCAGATGGCCGCCGGGTTTGTTATAGTTCGCCTCCGCTTCGGGACACTCGGCAGTAGATGCTGATGTGGGGACTGAAAAACGTTAACGTAATCAACTAGTTACGATAACAAAGTCCGCAGGGAAATCTGCAACGAAGCGAACGAAGGGGTTGACGAGAAACGCGAAACACTGCATACTCTCTCTTCTCTGCTGCTGACGAACACAACGCTTCGTCAAGTGCAGCAAGGTAGTGCCGAATACAGTTCTTTAAAAATTTACAGTCGATAAGTGTGGGCGTTTGATGAAGGTGCCAAGAACTTCGGTTCTTGATTACTTAAATTATCAAATGTTCACAAAAAAGAAATAGCGTTGTCTCAGCAATGAGATGACGGTCAGTATTTTGAGTGAGCGACCCGTCTGCAAGGACGGAGGCAGAAATGTCTATTAAACAGAGATTAAACTGAAGAGTTTGATCCTGGCTCAGATTGAACGCTGGCGGCATGCTTTACACATGCAAGTCGAACGGCAGCGCGGGGCAACCTGGCGGCGAGTGGCGAACGGGTGAGTAATATATCGGAACGTACCCAAGAGTGGGGGATAACGTAGCGAAAGTTACGCTAATACCGCATACGATCTAAGGATGAAAGCAGGGGACCTTCGGGCCTTGTGCTCCTGGAGCGGCCGATATCTGATTAGCTAGTTGGTAGGGTAAAGGCCTACCAAGGCTACGATCAGTAGCTGGTCTGAGAGGACGACCAGCCACACTGGAACTGAGACACGGTCCAGACTCCTACGGGAGGCAGCAGTGGGGAATTTTGGACAATGGGCGCAAGCCTGATCCAGCAATGCCGCGTGAGTGAAGAAGGCCTTCGGGTTGTAAAGCTCTTTTGTCAGGGAAGAAACGGCTGAGGATAATACCCTTGGCTAATGACGGTACCTGAAGAATAAGCACCGGCTAACTACGTGCCAGCAGCCGCGGTAATACGTAGGGTGCAAGCGTTAATCGGAATTACTGGGCGTAAAGCGTGCGCAGGCGGTTTTGTAAGTCTGTCGTGAAAGCCCCGGGCTCAACCTGGGAATTGCGATGGAGACTGCAAGGCTTGAATCTGGCAGAGGGGGGTAGAATTCCACGTGTAGCAGTGAAATGCGTAGAGATGTGGAGGAACACCGATGGCGAAGGCAGCCCCCTGGGTCAAGATTGACGCTCATGCACGAAAGCGTGGGGAGCAAACAGGATTAGATACCCTGGTAGTCCACGCCCTAAACGATGTCTACTAGTTGTCGGGTTTTAATTAACTTGGTAACGCAGCTAACGCGTGAAGTAGACCGCCTGGGGAGTACGGTCGCAAGATTAAAACTCAAAGGAATTGACGGGGACCCGCACAAGCGGTGGATGATGTGGATTAATTCGATGCAACGCGAAAAACCTTACCTACCCTTGACATGGTCGGAAGCCCGAAGAGATTTGGGTGTGCTCGAAAGAGAGCCGATACACAGGTGCTGCATGGCTGTCGTCAGCTCGTGTCGTGAGATGTTGGGTTAAGTCCCGCAACGAGCGCAACCCTTGTCATTAGTTGCTACATTTAGTTGAGCACTCTAATGAGACTGCCGGTGACAAACCGGAGGAAGGTGGGGATGACGTCAAGTCCTCATGGCCCTTATGGGTAGGGCTTCACACGTCATACAATGGTACATACAGAGGGCCGCCAACCCGCGAGGGGGAGCTAATCCCAGAAAGTGTATCGTAGTCCGGATTGTAGTCTGCAACTCGACTACATGAAGTTGGAATCGCTAGTAATCGCGGATCAGCATGTCGCGGTGAATACGTTCCCGGGTCTTGTACACACCGCCCGTCACACCATGGGAGCGGGTTTTACCAGAAGTAGGTAGCTTAACCGCAAGGAGGGCGCTTACCACGGTAGGATTCGTGACTGGGGTGAAGTCGTAACAAGGTAGCCGTATCGGAAGGTGCGGCTGGATCACCTCCTTTCTAGAGTAGCACCGGGTTAGAACCCATTCATTGAGCGTCCACTCTTATCGACTGTAGAACAAGAACAACAGTGTCGGGGCTGTAGCTCAGCTGGTTAGAGCACCGTGTTGATAACGCGGGGGTCGTTGGTTCGAGTCCAACCAGCCCTACCAAGTTATTGGCATACCCAATAAGGGGGATTAGCTCAGCTGGGAGAGCACCTGCTTTGCAAGCAGGGGGTCGTCGGTTCGATCCCGTCATCCTCCACCAAGAGCTCAAACGTAAGCACAGCTGCTTAGGTTTGGTCTTTTCGAGATCACTGTTTTTTCGTTCTTTAACAATCTGGAAGAAGTAAAAGTTTTTTAAGCGTGTGCGACAGCACATGCTTAGGGTAGCAATACAGTATCAACAAACATGCAACAAGCTGTACTCTTGATTTTCTATAACGATCCCTGTGTCAGCAGGGGCCAACGTTATAGGGACAAGCGAATAAGTGCACATGGTGGATGCCTTGGCGATTACAGGCGATGAAGGACGTAGTAGCTTGCGATAAGCTGCGGGGAGCGAGCAAACACGCATTGATCCGCAGATTTCCGAATGGGGAAACCCGGCCTTTATGGTCATTGCATACTGAATACATAGGTATGCAAAGCGAACGCGGCGAACTGAAACATCTAAGTAGCTGCAGGAAAAGAAATCAACCGAGATTCCCAAAGTAGTGGCGAGCGAAATGGGATGAGCCTGTACGTGATAGTCGATTGGATAGTGGAACAACCTGGAAATGTTGGCCATAGAGGGTGATAGCCCCTTACACGAAATTCAAACGGTGATACTAAGCGTACGACAAGTAGGGCGGGACACGAGAAATCCTGTCTGAACATGGGGGGACCATCCTCCAAGGCTAAATACTCGTAATCGACCGATAGTGAACCAGTACCGTGAGGGAAAGGCGAAAAGAACCCCGGGAGGGGAGTGAAATAGATCCTGAAACCGTGTGCATACAAACAGTAGGAGCGGACTTGTTCCGTGACTGCGTACCTTTTGTATAATGGGTCAGCGACTTACATTCAGTGGCGAGGTTAACCGAATAGGGGAGCCGTAGAGAAATCGAGTCCGAACAGGGCGACAGTCGCTGGGTGTAGACCCGAAACCAAGTGATCTACCCATGGCCAGGATGAAGGTGCGGTAACACGCCCTGGAGGTCCGAACCCACTAATGTTGAAAAATTAGGGGATGAGCTGTGGGTAGGGGTGAAAGGCTAAACAAACTTGGAAATAGCTGGTTCTCTCCGAAAACTATTTAGGTAGTGCCTCAAGTATCACCATCGGGGGTAGAGCACTGTTATGGCTAGGGGCTCATTGCGAGTTACCAAACCATTGCAAACTCCGAATACCGATGAGTGCGAGCTTGGGAGACAGACGTCGGGTGCTAACGTCCGGCGTCAAGAGGGAAACAACCCAGACCGCCAGCTAAGGTCCCAAAGATTGGCTAAGTGGAAAACGAAGTGGGAAGGCTAAAACAGTCAGGATGTTGGCTTAGAAGCAGCCATCATTTAAAGAAAGCGTAATAGCTCACTGATCGAGTCGTCCTGCGCGGAAGATGTAACGGGGCTAAGCCAGTCACCGAAGCTGCGGATATCCTTTATTGGATATGGTAGGAGAGCGTTCTGTAAGCCTGCGAAGGTGAGGTGTGAACCTTGCTGGAGGTATCAGAAGTGCGAATGCTGACATGAGTAGCGATAATGGGGGTGAAAAGCCTCCACGCCGTAAGCCCAAGGTTTCCTGTTCAACGTTCATCGGAGCAGGGTGAGTCGGCCCCTAAGGCGAGGCAGAGATGCGTAGCTGATGGGAAGCAGGTTAATATTCCTGCACCGTCGTATGATGCGATGGGGGGACGGATCGCGGAAGGTTGTCTAGCTGTTGGAATAGCTAGTTTTTGACTCATAGAAGGCGCTTAGGCAAATCCGGGCGCGGAATTCAAGGGGTCGAGACGAGGAACTTAGGTTCTGAAGCAATCGGAAGTGGTTCCAAGAAAAGCCTCTAAGCTTCAGTCATACGAGACCGTACCGCAAACCGACACAGGTGGGCGAGATGAGTATTCTAAGGCGCTTGAGAGAACTCGGGAGAAGGAACTCGGCAAATTGGTACCGTAACTTCGGGAAAAGGTACGCCCTTGTAGTTTGACCACTTTACTGTGGAAGGATGAACGGGTTGCAATAAACTGGTGGCTGCGACTGTTTAATAAAAACACAGCACTCTGCAAACACGAAAGTGGACGTATAGGGTGTGACGCCTGCCCGGTGCTGGAAGATTAAATGATGGGGTGCAAGCTCTTGATTGAAGTCCCAGTAAACGGCGGCCGTAACTATAACGGTCCTAAGGTAGCGAAATTCCTTGTCGGGTAAGTTCCGACCTGCACGAATGGCGTAACGATGGCCACACTGTCTCCTCCCGAGACTCAGCGAAGTTGAAATGTTTGTGATGATGCAATCTACCCGCGGCTAGACGGAAAGACCCCATGAACCTTTACTGTAGCTTTGCATTGGACTTTGAACCAATCTGTGTAGGATAGGTGGGAGGCTTTGAAGCGGACACGCCAGTGTTCGTGGAGCCATCCTTGAAATACCACCCTGGTTTGTTTGAGGTTCTAACCTTGGTCCGTTATCCGGATCGGGGACAGTGCATGGTAGGCAGTTTGACTGGGGCGGTCTCCTCCTAAAGCGTAACGGAGGAGTTCGAAGGTACGCTAATTACGGTCGGACATCGTGATGATAGTGCAATGGCATAAGCGTGCTTAACTGCGAGACCGACAAGTCGAGCAGGTACGAAAGTAGGACATAGTGATCCGGTGGTTCTGTATGGAAGGGCCATCGCTCAACGGATAAAAGGTACTCTGGGGATAACAGGCTGATTCCTCCCAAGAGTTCATATCGACGGGGGAGTTTGGCACCTCGATGTCGGCTCATCACATCCTGGGGCTGTAGCCGGTCCCAAGGGTATGGCTGTTCGCCATTTAAAGTGGTACGTGAGCTGGGTTTAAAACGTCGTGAGACAGTTTGGTCCCTATCTGCCGTGGGCGTTGGAAATTTGAAGGGGGCTGCTCCTAGTACGAGAGGACCGGAGTGGACGAACCTCTGGTGTACCGGTTGTCACGCCAGTGGCATTGCCGGGTAGCTAAGTTCGGAAGAGATAACCGCTGAAAGCATCTAAGCGGGAAACTTGCCTTGAGATGAGATTTCCCGGAGCCTTGAGCTCCTTGAAGGGTCGTTCGAGACCAGGACGTTGATAGGCTGGGTGTGGAAGTGCAGTAATGCATTAAGCTAACCAGTACTAATTGCCCGTACGGCTTGTCCCTATAACCTTGGTAGGTATATAGATAAGTCGAGAATACAGCGCACGTTTGTTGATACTCGCTACCCAATACAACAATTACTTCTTCCAGATTCAGAGATTTTTGCCACTTGGCAAAAACCTCGTACAAGTCAAAGCCTGATGACCATAGCAAGTCGGTCCCACCCCTTCCCATCCCGAACAGGACCGTGAAACGACTTTGCGCCGATGATAGTGCTGCAACCAGTGTGAAAGTAGGTTATCGTCAGGCTAGTTATAAGCAAAACCCCACAGAGTGATCTCTGTGGGGTTTTTTGCGTTTGGGCGCGCCGGCCCCATCGGCGGCTCGCCCTGCACACCCCTTACCGTGCCTTACTGCCCTTGAGTGCGGCGCTTGTTGCGTCTTCGGCGAGGGTTTTTGCAAGCCAAGTTCGGGCATTCACCGCGTAGTTGCGGCATGCCTCCGGATCGATGAAGGCCGCATTGCCGAGTTCCGGTTGCCGGGCCTTTCTTTTCCACAAACCGCTCAGCTCCGGGTGCGCGGCCACCAGTACATCGCATTGCAGCGACGCGATTCTGGCGATGGATGTCTCGACGGCGGCTTGCGCATCGGGGTAACCTGGGTTGTCGCTAAAGCGCACGTCATCGCCGGACAAGGCATACAAGCTGTCTGCATACACCATATTGACCACCCTTCCGTTTTCCATTGATTGCCAGGTCCAGCTGGTTCCTCCTTTGGTATGTCCGGGCGTGAAGTGCGCGGTGAGCGCGATCGGCCCGAGCCTGACCACCTCGCCGTCATGAACAACACCAACCTTCTTCACCGGCGTCATCGGCAGCAGATGGCGCAATTGCGGGTCGGTGTGGTCCGGCTGACCGCTCGAGATCAGGGCCAGCGAAGCGGGACTGGCCAATACCGTGGCACCGCTCAGCTTCTGCAGTTCGCCAATGCCGCCCGCGTGATCGTGGTGGGCATGCGAATTGAGGATGTAGCGGATGTCTTCGACCTTGAATCCCAATTTGCGGATATGTTGCGCGATCCGCGCTGGCGACTTCGGCGCGCCGACATCGATCAGCACATGGCCGGCCTCTGAAGTGACCAGCAACGCACTGATGCCGCCGGTGCCGACATAATAGGTATTGCCGTAAACGGCAAATGGCTCTTGTGGGGCGTACCAGTCCGCTGCCTGAGCGCTCGCCAGGCAGGCAGCCAAGGCGATCGCGGACAAGCTCGCATACTTCTTTTTCATTTCAAGACCCTCATAACGTTGCGAAAATCGTTGGCAGCGCGCTCCGCACCCGGGTCGGCACGCCGCGCCGGGTGCTCGTCCATGTCGATCACGGGCACTACCCGCAGGCGCTCGGCCGGCGGCAACAGCATCGCGGCAAACACCGCCGTCACCGCCAGCTGCGCCACTAGCCAGAACGAGCGCTGTAGCGAGAGCCCCGGCAGGCATCGGCGGCAGAGCGTGGCAATGCCCCAGACCGCGCATCCGGCCAGCAACGATCCCGCCGCCGCCAACAGTAGCCGCGCGAGTAGAAGGTCAAGCACGCTCACTGCGACTGGTCCGCGTCGTCCGGCCAGTACTGCAGCAACTGTTCGAGCTGGGCGAGCTTCTGCGCGTCAACCAGCTTGCTGCCGCTGAACATCATGACCGGAAGCGGCGCATCCATCTCTATCACGCGCCTCCCGAAATCGTGGGCAAAGGCAGCCAGGGTATCGACCTTTTCCAATACCGCGTCATAGACCTGCACGCCGTGGTGCACCTGTTGGCTGACCATGCCTTTCTCCAGCATGCGTTCGAGCGTTTACGGGTCGACGAATACGACCAGCCAAGTTTGCCTTCGATGCGCCGTTTGTCGCTCCTGTCCCTGCAACGCGCTCATTCCCGCGTCTCGAGCGGAATGAAAATGCGGCGCCCGCCGTGTTCAAGCATGTCGATCGGGTGGCCCAGGTAGTCGCCCAGCACCGCCGCCTGCATTGTCTGCGCTACCGGGCCCGCCTGCCATCCCCCATCACCCTTCAGGAGCAGCGCATGGGTTGAAATGCGGTAGGCCAGGTTTAGGTCGTGGCCGACCATGACCACGGTTTTGCCGTGGTCGCGGCAAAGGCGGCCCAGCAGCCCCATGACGCTCACCTGATGCGCCAGGTCGAGCGCGTTGGCCGGTTCGTCGAGCAGCAGCAAGGGCGTTTCCTGGGCCAGCAGCGCGGCGATGGCGACCCGCTGCCGCTCGCCGCCAGACAGGGTGCGCACGTCGCGACCGGCAAGGTCATCGACTTCCATCGATGCCAGCGCGCGCATGGCCGCATGGTGGTCGTCGCTGCCTTCCCAATAGCGGTTGCCATGATAGGGATGACGCGCCGATAGTACGGTTTCGATCACGCTGTAGGCAAAGGCATCATGACGCGATTGCGCGAGGAAGGCGCGCTCACGCGCCAGTGCTTCCGGCTTCCACAAGTCGAGCGGACGTCCGTGCACCAGCACCGCGCCGGCCCCTGGCGGGTGCAGACCGGCGAGGGTACGTAACAGTGTGCTCTTGCCGGCCCCATTGCGGCCGATGATGCTCCAGCATTCGCCGGGGCGGGCAGCCCAGTCGAGCCGGTGCACGAGGGTGCGGCCGCCGATGTGCAGGTCGAGGTGCTCGGTCTGGATCATCTTATCTCCGCAGGCGGTGCAGCTGATAAAGGAACACCGGTGCACCGATGATTGCCGTGATCGCGCCCACCGGCAGCTGCTGCGGCGCGATGACGGTGCGCGCGAGCGTATCGCACAGCACCAGGAAACTACCGCCCGCCAGTACCGCAGCGGGAACCAGCACGCGGTGATCGGGGCCGAAGGCGAAGCGGCAGGCATGTGGCACGATCAGCCCGACAAAGCCGATCGAGCCGGCACTGGTCACCGCGCTGGCGGTGAGCACACCCGATACCAGAAACAAACCCTTGCGCAGCCTGCCGACCCGGATGCCGAGGGTCGCGGCGCTTTCCGCATGCAGTGCGACGATGTTCATGGCGCGCGCGCAGCGCAGGGCATACAGCAGTGCCGCGCCGAGCACCAGCCACGACGCCAGCCGCACCGGCGCGCCAGACAGGTCACCGATCATCCAGAAGACCATGCCGCGCAAGCGGCCCTCCGGTGCGATTGACAGCATCAGCGTCACCAGGGCCATGCAGGCGGAGGACAGGATCACCCCAGTGAGCAGCAGCATCGAGCTGCCGCCTTCGGCTGCCAGGCCGCTGCGCAGGTCGCGCCGAGCCAGCAGGTAGAGCAGCATCGACACCGCTACTGCGCCGCCGAGCGCGGATAAATCGACCACGACCGCCGCTGCCATGAGCAGTAGTGCGAGCAGGGCGCCGACTGAAGCGCCAGCCGAGACGCCGAGTACGTAAGGATCGGCCAGCGGATTGCGCAGCAACGCCTGCATCATCACGCCGGCCAGCGCGAGCGCACCTCCGGTGACGAACGCCGTCAGGGCACGCCCGACGCGCAGTTCGAGCAGCGAGGCGGCGAGCGTGCCGGCTTCCCCGCGCATCATCAGGCGCAATGCATCAAGCAGCTCGGCGGGGGGAATCGCGACGGAGCCCGTCATGCCGGAGACTACCAGGCTCGCAAGCGCGCACAGCATCAGTGCGCCGATGACCAGCGTGGCCTGTTGGCTAAGCGAACGGACGGGGTGACGCATGCATTTCCTTGTCGGGGTACGCGCAAAGCAGCATCCACGCGCAATGACAACCGGCCGACGTCCCCGTAGGCCAGATTGAACCGAAGTGCATTGGGGATGCACTCCTACCTTTTGGCCGGTATCCGGGCTGGCAAGTCTGGCCATCGAACCTTCCCATGCTGAAGCACAGTGGTGTTGAAGAATGGCTTGCCGCATGCATAGTAAAACTGCGTGTGGCACTTGCTTACCGTTGCGGGGGCAGCACACCTTGGCCTACTACTGGCTTTGTGTTTCCCGTTTAACTGCGCCCGTGAATACGGACGCGTGCACCAAAACGCCGCCATTATAAGGCTTTGCCGCCGCTAGCCGATCGCAAGAGAGACGGACGGGATAAATCCAGGAAGCGAAGCCTGATGTTGTCGGCTCTGTGTACGGTACGACATTTTCCTTCTAGGGCAGGATAAAAAATATGACAAACGTTCGCACACAGGCATTGTCAGTAGCTCAAACCTTTGCTATAGTTCTGCTCCTCCGACGCACACGCAGCTTCACGGCAGCGATAGCGAAGGAAACGAAGGGGTTGACGAGAAACGCGAAACACTGCATACTCTCTCTTCTCTGCTGCTGACGAACACAACGCTTCGTCAAGTGCAGCAAGGCAGTACCGAATACAGCTCTTTAAAAATTTACAGTCGATAAGTGTGGGCGTTTGATGAAGGTGCCAGGAACTTCGGTTCTTGATTACTTAAATTATCAAATGTTCACAAAAAAGAAATAGCGTTGTCTCAGCAATGAGATGACGGTCAGTATTTTGAGTGAGCGACCCGTCTGCAAGGACGGAGACAGAAATGTCTATTAAACAGAGATTAAACTGAAGAGTTTGATCCTGGCTCAGATTGAACGCTGGCGGCATGCTTTACACATGCAAGTCGAACGGCAGCGCGGGGCAACCTGGCGGCGAGTGGCGAACGGGTGAGTAATATATCGGAACGTACCCAAGAGTGGGGGATAACGTAGCGAAAGTTACGCTAATACCGCATACGATCTAAGGATGAAAGCAGGGGACCTTCGGGCCTTGTGCTCCTGGAGCGGCCGATATCTGATTAGCTAGTTGGTAGGGTAAAGGCCTACCAAGGCTACGATCAGTAGCTGGTCTGAGAGGACGACCAGCCACACTGGAACTGAGACACGGTCCAGACTCCTACGGGAGGCAGCAGTGGGGAATTTTGGACAATGGGCGCAAGCCTGATCCAGCAATGCCGCGTGAGTGAAGAAGGCCTTCGGGTTGTAAAGCTCTTTTGTCAGGGAAGAAACGGCTGAGGATAATACCCTTGGCTAATGACGGTACCTGAAGAATAAGCACCGGCTAACTACGTGCCAGCAGCCGCGGTAATACGTAGGGTGCAAGCGTTAATCGGAATTACTGGGCGTAAAGCGTGCGCAGGCGGTTTTGTAAGTCTGTCGTGAAAGCCCCGGGCTCAACCTGGGAATTGCGATGGAGACTGCAAGGCTTGAATCTGGCAGAGGGGGGTAGAATTCCACGTGTAGCAGTGAAATGCGTAGAGATGTGGAGGAACACCGATGGCGAAGGCAGCCCCCTGGGTCAAGATTGACGCTCATGCACGAAAGCGTGGGGAGCAAACAGGATTAGATACCCTGGTAGTCCACGCCCTAAACGATGTCTACTAGTTGTCGGGTTTTAATTAACTTGGTAACGCAGCTAACGCGTGAAGTAGACCGCCTGGGGAGTACGGTCGCAAGATTAAAACTCAAAGGAATTGACGGGGACCCGCACAAGCGGTGGATGATGTGGATTAATTCGATGCAACGCGAAAAACCTTACCTACCCTTGACATGGTCGGAAGCCCGAAGAGATTTGGGTGTGCTCGAAAGAGAGCCGATACACAGGTGCTGCATGGCTGTCGTCAGCTCGTGTCGTGAGATGTTGGGTTAAGTCCCGCAACGAGCGCAACCCTTGTCATTAGTTGCTACATTTAGTTGAGCACTCTAATGAGACTGCCGGTGACAAACCGGAGGAAGGTGGGGATGACGTCAAGTCCTCATGGCCCTTATGGGTAGGGCTTCACACGTCATACAATGGTACATACAGAGGGCCGCCAACCCGCGAGGGGGAGCTAATCCCAGAAAGTGTATCGTAGTCCGGATTGTAGTCTGCAACTCGACTACATGAAGTTGGAATCGCTAGTAATCGCGGATCAGCATGTCGCGGTGAATACGTTCCCGGGTCTTGTACACACCGCCCGTCACACCATGGGAGCGGGTTTTACCAGAAGTAGGTAGCTTAACCGCAAGGAGGGCGCTTACCACGGTAGGATTCGTGACTGGGGTGAAGTCGTAACAAGGTAGCCGTATCGGAAGGTGCGGCTGGATCACCTCCTTTCTAGAGTAGCACCGGGTTAGAGCCCATTCATTGAGCGTCCACTCTTATCGACTGTAATAATTAGAAGAAACAGTAGCAGTGTTCCAAGTCGGGGCTGTAGCTCAGCTGGTTAGAGCACCGTGTTGATAACGCGGGGGTCGTTGGTTCGAGTCCAACCAGCCCTACCATCGCGGTTCAGAAGAATCCTGGGGGATTAGCTCAGCTGGGAGAGCACCTGCTTTGCAAGCAGGGGGTCGTCGGTTCGATCCCGTCATCCTCCACCAATCACTGCCTACATGATTCGAAAGTACAAACGTAAGTCGACCAGTTCCTGGTTGAGACTTAGGTTTGATCTTTTAGCGATCAAAGCTGTTTCGTTCTTTAACAATCTGGAAGAAGTAAAAGTTTTTTAAGCGTGTGCGACAGCACACGCTTAGGGTAGCAATACAGTATCAACAAACATGCAACAAGCTGTACTCTTGATTTTCTATAACGATCCCTGTGTCAGCAGGGGCCAACGTTATAGGGACAAGCGAATAAGTGCACATGGTGGATGCCTTGGCGATTACAGGCGATGAAGGACGTAGTAGCTTGCGATAAGCTGCGGGGAGCGAGCAAACACGCATTGATCCGCAGATTTCCGAATGGGGAAACCCGGCCTTTATGGTCATTGCATACTGAATACATAGGTATGCAAAGCGAACGCGGCGAACTGAAACATCTAAGTAGCTGCAGGAAAAGAAATCAACCGAGATTCCCAAAGTAGTGGCGAGCGAAATGGGATGAGCCTGTACGTGATAGTCGATTGGATAGTGGAACAACCTGGAAATGTTGGCCATAGAGGGTGATAGCCCCTTACACGAAATTCAAACGGTGATACTAAGCGTACGACAAGTAGGGCGGGACACGAGAAATCCTGTCTGAACATGGGGGGACCATCCTCCAAGGCTAAATACTCGTAATCGACCGATAGTGAACCAGTACCGTGAGGGAAAGGCGAAAAGAACCCCGGGAGGGGAGTGAAATAGATCCTGAAACCGTGTGCATACAAACAGTAGGAGCGGACTTGTTCCGTGACTGCGTACCTTTTGTATAATGGGTCAGCGACTTACATTCAGTGGCGAGGTTAACCGAATAGGGGAGCCGTAGAGAAATCGAGTCCGAACAGGGCGACAGTCGCTGGGTGTAGACCCGAAACCAAGTGATCTACCCATGGCCAGGATGAAGGTGCGGTAACACGCCCTGGAGGTCCGAACCCACTAATGTTGAAAAATTAGGGGATGAGCTGTGGGTAGGGGTGAAAGGCTAAACAAACTTGGAAATAGCTGGTTCTCTCCGAAAACTATTTAGGTAGTGCCTCAAGTATCACCATCGGGGGTAGAGCACTGTTATGGCTAGGGGCTCATTGCGAGTTACCAAACCATTGCAAACTCCGAATACCGATGAGTGCGAGCTTGGGAGACAGACGTCGGGTGCTAACGTCCGGCGTCAAGAGGGAAACAACCCAGACCGCCAGCTAAGGTCCCAAAGATTGGCTAAGTGGAAAACGAAGTGGGAAGGCTAAAACAGTCAGGATGTTGGCTTAGAAGCAGCCATCATTTAAAGAAAGCGTAATAGCTCACTGATCGAGTCGTCCTGCGCGGAAGATGTAACGGGGCTAAGCCAGTCACCGAAGCTGCGGATATCCTTTATTGGATATGGTAGGAGAGCGTTCTGTAAGCCTGCGAAGGTGAGGTGTGAACCTTGCTGGAGGTATCAGAAGTGCGAATGCTGACATGAGTAGCGATAATGGGGGTGAAAAGCCTCCACGCCGTAAGCCCAAGGTTTCCTGTTCAACGTTCATCGGAGCAGGGTGAGTCGGCCCCTAAGGCGAGGCAGAGATGCGTAGCTGATGGGAAGCAGGTTAATATTCCTGCACCGTCGTATGATGCGATGGGGGGACGGATCGCGGAAGGTTGTCTAGCTGTTGGAATAGCTAGTTTTTGACTCATAGAAGGCGCTTAGGCAAATCCGGGCGCGGAATTCAAGGGGTCGAGACGAGGAACTTAGGTTCTGAAGCAATCGGAAGTGGTTCCAAGAAAAGCCTCTAAGCTTCAGTCATACGAGACCGTACCGCAAACCGACACAGGTGGGCGAGATGAGTATTCTAAGGCGCTTGAGAGAACTCGGGAGAAGGAACTCGGCAAATTGGTACCGTAACTTCGGGAAAAGGTACGCCCTTGTAGTTTGACCACTTTACTGTGGAAGGATGAACGGGTTGCAATAAACTGGTGGCTGCGACTGTTTAATAAAAACACAGCACTCTGCAAACACGAAAGTGGACGTATAGGGTGTGACGCCTGCCCGGTGCTGGAAGATTAAATGATGGGGTGCAAGCTCTTGATTGAAGTCCCAGTAAACGGCGGCCGTAACTATAACGGTCCTAAGGTAGCGAAATTCCTTGTCGGGTAAGTTCCGACCTGCACGAATGGCGTAACGATGGCCACACTGTCTCCTCCCGAGACTCAGCGAAGTTGAAATGTTTGTGATGATGCAATCTACCCGCGGCTAGACGGAAAGACCCCATGAACCTTTACTGTAGCTTTGCATTGGACTTTGAACCAATCTGTGTAGGATAGGTGGGAGGCTTTGAAGCGGACACGCCAGTGTTCGTGGAGCCATCCTTGAAATACCACCCTGGTTTGTTTGAGGTTCTAACCTTGGTCCGTTATCCGGATCGGGGACAGTGCATGGTAGGCAGTTTGACTGGGGCGGTCTCCTCCTAAAGCGTAACGGAGGAGTTCGAAGGTACGCTAATTACGGTCGGACATCGTGATGATAGTGCAATGGCATAAGCGTGCTTAACTGCGAGACCGACAAGTCGAGCAGGTACGAAAGTAGGACATAGTGATCCGGTGGTTCTGTATGGAAGGGCCATCGCTCAACGGATAAAAGGTACTCTGGGGATAACAGGCTGATTCCTCCCAAGAGTTCATATCGACGGGGGAGTTTGGCACCTCGATGTCGGCTCATCACATCCTGGGGCTGTAGCCGGTCCCAAGGGTATGGCTGTTCGCCATTTAAAGTGGTACGTGAGCTGGGTTTAAAACGTCGTGAGACAGTTTGGTCCCTATCTGCCGTGGGCGTTGGAAATTTGAAGGGGGCTGCTCCTAGTACGAGAGGACCGGAGTGGACGAACCTCTGGTGTACCGGTTGTCACGCCAGTGGCATTGCCGGGTAGCTAAGTTCGGAAGAGATAACCGCTGAAAGCATCTAAGCGGGAAACTTGCCTTGAGATGAGATTTCCCGGAGCCTTGAGCTCCTTGAAGGGTCGTTCGAGACCAGGACGTTGATAGGCTGGGTGTGGAAGTGCAGTAATGCATTAAGCTAACCAGTACTAATTGCCCGTACGGCTTGTCCCTATAACCTTGGTAGGTATATAGATAAGTCGAGAATACAGCGCACGTTTGTTGATACTCGCTACCCAATACAACAATTACTTCTTCCAGATTCAGAGATTTTTGCCACTTGGCAAAAACCTCGTACAAGTCAAAGCCTGATGACCATAGCAAGTCGGTCCCACCCCTTCCCATCCCGAACAGGACCGTGAAACGACTTTGCGCCGATGATAGTGCTGCAACCAGTGTGAAAGTAGGTTATCGTCAGGCTAGTTATAAGCAAAACCCCACAGAGTGATCTCTGTGGGGTTTTTTGCGTTTTGGATCCGGCAACTTGTGACAGGGGCGGCTTCCCGCTTGCTCGACCCGATCGAAGAGCTGCGCTATGAGTGAGGCGGCAGCAGATCTCTGTAAGCGGACCGGTCCCCGGCCTGGCTCGTTGAAATCACGGACAGGCTTCCGTCTGTTTCAAGGAACACCGCGTCGATACTGTCCAGCGATCCAAATCCTTGTTGACGTACTGCAACCATGACCTCGTCCGAGGTCACCCGCACGCGCTGCAGTGCCGCGTGGCGCAGTTGGCCATCGAGCACCAGCAAGGTGGGTGAGGTTTTGACGAGATTGCTTACCAAAGAAGATCTTACAGAACACCAGGTAATGACCAACTGCAGTACCACCAGCAAGGCCAGCGCTGTCAGGCCCATGGCCAGGCTGACATTCTTGTTGACCAGGATGGTTGATAAGGTTGAGCCAAATGCCACCGTCACGACCAGGTCGAATGCGTTCATCTTGGACAAGGTGCGGTTGCCGCTTATTCTCAGTAGCACCACCAGCCCCGCATAAGCGAGAACGCCGACAACGATGACTCGGTAGATATTTTCCCAGCTGTCAAAAAACATTCGCATTCCTTCAAGTCTGACTGATTGGTTGGCGTGCGGCTGCCTTTGCGCCCCAGCCTGGAAACATCACCCCTGTCCCGTCGCGATTGATTGTGACATATCGGCCATAAGCGGCGCGCATGCCCTGGGCCGGGCTGGTTCTCGCCTGCCGTGATCTTGGCTTCACACGTCGAGACCCGTGCGCCGATGATGCTGTCGGCTTAGGCCAGCGTGTTCACTCAACAGCGCGATCGTGCCGGGATCGGTCAAGCGGGCCTGGTGTTGCATCCCGCAGCGGCACCAGCGGCTTAGAAGCGGTACGCCGCCTTGGCCACGATCCAGTTTGCGCCCGCGTTCGGACTCTTGATGCTGGCGTTCGAATAGTGCTGGAACTTCAGGCCGAGATCCCATCTGGCGGTGGTGTAGCCCACCCCGACATGGTCGCCAAACTGGAAGGCGGTTGATAATTCCTTGTCGTTGTTCTTGTAGAGCGTCGAGAGCAAATTCACTCCAATGCCCAGCTCGCCGTACAGGCCCAGCTTGCTGTCGCTTTGGTAGCGCAGTACCGGCGTGAAGCCGATCACGGCGATATTCTTGTTCTGGCCGGGTACATTGCGGTAGGCGTCCAGGCGCCACAGGGCAAGGCTGGTGTCCCAATAGCCCGACAGGTGGCGGCCGCCGCCGGCGAACCAGCGCTGCTGCCAATCGTTTTGCACCGCCACGCGCAGCATGCGTTGCTGCGGATTGCTGCCGACTTCGAACGATGCCGAGTCGACCATGCCATCGGCGCTGTAGGCGGCCGGGGAAAACATCACTGCGGCAAACGTGGCGGCAATACCGGCGAATGTCTTCAAAGTATGCATGGGTTGCTCTTTTGGCTAATCGAAAATGTTGTATGGAATACTATTGTACTGGTGTGGACAATGCCGCGCTGTTCGCCACCGCACGCGCTGGCGAAGGTATGATAGGCCTCCCGTAACAAGCTACTTTTACTGTCCATCGCGCATGACCGAACCGACCATTGCACCGCTGTACCCGCTCGCCGCCCCGACCCAGCAGCCGATGGCGCCTGCTACGCTGCCGCACGACCCGATCGCCGACCATATTGCCCAGCATCTGGGCCGCATCGATACGGTGTTCCACGATACCGTCGCCGACCCGGTCCAGGTCGATATCCACGTCGTGCCGGCCACGACCCAGACGCCTTTTCTACGGCTGGTGACGTCGGGCATGAGCAGCCGCCCCATGGCGACGCCAGACGGCGCGCCGCCCTACGGCGAGCTGATGATGGCGCTGCCGGCCGACTGGAAGCTCGATGCGCAGTCGATCCAGGACGAACGCTGGTACTGGCCGCTGGCCCTGCTGCGTCACCTGGCGCACTATCCGCACCAGCATGCGACCTGGCTCGGCCTCGGCCACACGGTGCCGAATGGCCATCCGGCCAAGCCCTATGCCAAGGGGGCCGGCTTTACCGGCGCCATCTTGCTGCCGCCGGCCTCGGCGCCGGAGGCATTCGCTTCGCTGGCGCAGGACGGCAAGGATGTTTATTTCCATTGCGTCGTGCCGCTCTATGACGCCGAGCTGAACCTGGTCAAGCGCAAGGGCTTTCCGGAGCTGCTCGATGCCTTCAATGACAAGGGCGTCACCGACCTGGTGGTTCCGGGCCGCAAGAACACCGTCAAGAAATTTCTCGGACTGTTCTGATGACCACCATCGCCTTCCTCGGCATTGGCCTGATGGGAAGGCCGATGGCCAGCCGCCTCGCGCAGGCGGGCTTTTCCGTACGTGCCTGGAACCGGACGTTGGCGAAAGCCGAAGCCGTACGCGCAGCCGGCGCGCTGCCTGTGGCCGGGCTGCTTGATGCGGTGCGGGGTGTGCAAGTGGTCATCTCGATGCTCGAAGCCGGGGAGGTGGTCGGCGAGGTGATCGCTGCGGCCTTGCCAGCACTGGCGCCCGAAACGCAATGGATCGACATGAGTTCAACCAGGCAAGACGAAGCTCTGGCCTTTCACGCCACCTTGTCCGCGCATGGCTGCCGCTTCATCGATGCGCCGGTCTCGGGCGGTGTGGGCGGCGCGCAAGCCGGGACGCTGGCGATCATGGTGGGCGGCGAAGCGGCACAATTTGACCAGATGGCAAAATTGTTGGCCGTCATGGGAACGCCGCACTACCTGGGGCGTGTCGGCAGCGGGCAGGTGGCCAAGTTGTGCAATCAATTGATCGTTGGCGCGACGCTGAACGTGGTGGCAGAGGCCTTGTTGCTGGCCCAGGCCGCCGGCGCGGATCCGGCCGCGGTGCGAGCGGCGATCAGCGGCGGCTTTGCCGGCAGCCGCATCCTCGACGTGCATGGCCAACGCATGCTCGACCGGGATTTCTTGCCGGGCGGCCAGGTGAAAAGCCAGCTGAAAGATTTGCGCAACGTGCTGGCGGCGGCCGAGAACGTCGGCTTGCACCTGCCGGTGGCGGAGTTGGTCACGCAGCGCTATGCGTCGATCGAAACGCAGCTTCCAACGGCCGACCATTCGGCGGCGCTGCTGGCGCTGGAGATGCTCAATCCGGGTATCCGCCTGGGAGAGGGCGCAGACCAACTGCCCCGCGCGCTACCATGACACCGACTCCCGGCTTGCCTCATGCCTCCGGCAAACTCATCTCCACTAGCTTGACCCAATAACTTGCGCCGATCGGCAGCAGCTTGTCATTGAAATCGTAGCTCGTGTTGTGCAACTGGCACGGACCCAGTCCATGCCCGCTGGCGCGGTGCGCACCTTCGCCGTTGCCAAGGAAGACATAGCAACCCGGTTTTTCTTCCAGCATGAAAGCGAAGTCTTCCGCGCCCATGGTTGGTTCGACAGCGGTATCGACCCGTTCCGCACCCACCACCGCGCGCATCGCATCGATCGCAAACGCGGTCTGCTGCGCATGATTGACCAGCGGCGGATAATTGCGCTTGAAATTAAATTCGACCGAAGCCGCGAAGGACCCCGCAATACCGGTAGCGATCTCTTCCATGCGGCGCTGGATCAGGTCGAGCACGCCAGTGGAGAAGGTGCGTACCGTACCCACCAGCTCGGCTTCGTCGGGGATCACGTTGGTGGCGCTGCCGGCATGAATCTGCGTGATCGACAGCACCGCCGCATCGAGCGGATTCTTCTCGCGCGAGACGATGGTCTGCCAGGCCTGGGCGATCTGCACCGCAATCATGACCGGATCGATGCCGCGGTGTGGTTGCGCCGCATGGCAGCCCTTGCCGCGCACCAGCACGCGGAACTCGTTACTGGACGCCATCATTGGTCCTTCGACCACGGCGAAATGTCCCTCCGGGACGCCTGGCCAGTTGTGCATGCCATACACCGCATCCATCGGGAACTGCGTAAACAGGCCGTCTTCCATCATGCGCCGGGCGCCGCCGCCACCTTCTTCGGCCGGCTGAAAAATCAGATAGACGGTGCCGTCGAAGTGGCGGTGGCGCGCCAGGTGATGCGCAGCGCCGAGCAGCATGGCGGTGTGGCCGTCGTGGCCGCACGCATGCATCTTGCCCGGATGGCGCGAGGCATGCGCGAACGCATTGGTCTCTTGCATCGGCAGCGCATCCATGTCGGCGCGCAAGCCGATCGCACGCGGCGACGAACCGTTCTTGATGATGCCGACAACACCGGTCACGCCCAGGCCACGCACGATCGGGATGCCCCATTCGGTCAGGCGCGCCGCGACCACGTCGGCAGTGCGCTGCTCTTCGTAGCACAGTTCGGGATGCGCATGCAGGTCGCGCCGGATCTCTTGAAGTTCTGCCTGAAAAGCGAGGATAGGTTCCATAAGCTTCATGTGTGTCTCCGTTTTTTGTCATGCTTGCAATGCATACTTAGAACTATTGTAGCCTGCCTCAAACAGTCCTTCAAAGAGCGGGCACGAAGCAGCCGGTATTCGTATAAAGTATTGGTTTCACGAAGCATTTTCCGCCCCATGTCTGTCACCCAAGTCCGCGCCACCTGCCCCCACGATTGCCCCGATACCTGCGCCATCCTCGTCACTGTCGACAAGGGCGTGGCCACCGAAGTGAAGGGCGATCCGGAGCATCCGACGACGCAGGGCGTGCTGTGCACCAAGGTGGCGCGCTATGTCGAGCGCACCTATCACCCGGAGCGCGTGCTGTATCCGATGCGCCGCGTCGGCCGCAAGGGCGAGGGCAAGTTCGAGCGCATCAGCTGGAATGAAGCAATCGATGAGATCGCCACACGTCTTGGCGATATCGCAGCGCGCGATCCCGAAGCCATTCTCCCGTATAGCTATTGCGGCACGATGGGGCTGGTGCAGGGTGAGTCGATGTCTTTGCGTTTCTTCAATCAACTCGGCGCTTCGCTGCTCGATCGTACCATCTGTGCCACAGCCGGCGCGACCGGCTACAAGTACACCATCGGCGCGTCGATCGGCACCGATATCGAGCACTTTCAAGATGCCAGGGTTATCTTGATCTGGGGCGGCAATCCGATTGCCTCGAACCTGCATTTCTGGATGCGCGTGCAGGAAGCCAAGCGGCGCGGCGCCACGCTGGTTGCGATCGACCCTTACCGCTCGCTCACGGCAGAAAAATGCCACCAGCACATTGCCCTTCTGCCTGGCACGGACGCCGCGCTGGCGCTGGGCATGATGCACGTGCTCATCCAAGAAGATATGGTCGACCACGACTACATCGCCCGCTACACGCTTGGCTACGACCAACTCAAGGCGCGGGCGCTGGCCTGGACGCCGGAACGCACCGCCGAGACCTGCGGCATCAGTGCCGCTGAAGTAATCGGCCTGGCACGCCTGTACGGCCAGGCCGCGCAGCGCGGCGAGGCCGCCGCGATCCGCATGAACTACGGTTTGCAGCGCGTGCGCGGCGGCGGCATGGCGGTGCGCAATATCGCCTGCCTGCCGGCGCTGACCGGCGCCTGGCGCCATCCGGCCGGCGGTGTGCAGTTGTCGACCTCGGGCTCGTTCCCGGCCAACCGCCCGGCGCTGCAGCGCCCGGACCTGCTGGCCGGGCGCACCCCGCGCACCATCAACATGACCACCATCGGCGACGACCTGCTCAAGGACTCGTCGCCGCAGTTCGGTCCCAAGATCGAAGCCGTCATCGTCTACAACGCCAATCCGCTGGCGATCGCACCCGAATCGAGCAAGGTGCAGCAGGGCTTCGAGCGCGAAGACCTGTTCACCGTGGTGCTCGAGCATTTTCAGACCGACAGCGCCGACTATGCCGACATCCTGTTGCCGGCCACCACCCAGCTCGAACACGTCGATGCCCACCTGGCCTTTGGCCACCTGTACATGATGGCGAACAACGCCGCCATCGAACCGGTCGGCGAAGCCAAGCCCAACACCGAATTCTTCCGCCTGCTGGCCGCGCGCATGGGTTTCGACGACCCATGCTTTAGCGAGACCGACGACCAACTGGCTGCGCAGGCCTTCGACAAGAAGCACGAGCGCGCCATCCACTTCGATTGGGAGTCGCTCAAGCGCAAGGGCTGGCAAAAGCTGGTCATGCCAGAGGCGCCATTTGCCGAGGGCGGGTTCCCGACGCCGTCGGGCAAGTGCGAGTTTTATTCAGAGAGCATGGCGCGCGACGGGCTCGACCCGCTCCCGGCCTACACTCCGCCGTACGAGTCACGCGCCTCCAACCCGGAGCTGGCGCTGAAATATCCGCTGGCGATGATCTCGCCCCCGGCACGTAACTTTTTGAACTCGACGTTCGTGAACGTGCAGAGTTTGCGCGCAACCGAGGGCGAGCCGCACCTCGACATCCACCCGACCGACGCCGCCCGCCGCGGCATCGTTCACGGCGAGATGGCGCGTATCTTCAACGACCGCGGCTCATTTCTTGCCCGTGCACGCGTTACCGACAAGGCGCGCGAAGGGCTGGTGGTGGGCTTGTCGATCTGGTGGAAGAAACTCGCCAGCGACGGCAAGAACGCCAACGAAGTCACCAGCCAGCGCTTGACTGACATGGGCAGGGCGCCCACCTTCTACGACACCCTGGTGCAGGTTGAAAAAGCTGCGCCGCCAACGCGAGATGAATACCTCTAGATTCTCCCAGGCCTTCCGGCCATTCATGGTGGCCGCTGGCGCGGCCCTGATGTTGTCAAGCTGCTCATCCCTCACCTACTACTCCCAGGCCGCCCAGGGCCAGCTCGAACTGCTGACGGATTCCCGTCCGATCGATGACTGGCTGGCCGATCCCTCTACCAAACCGGCGCTGCGTCACCGTCTCGAGGCGGCGCGCCAGATTCGCCGCTTCGCCATCCAGGAGCTGCAGCTGCCCGACAACGGCAGCTACACCAACTTCACCAAGCTCGAACGCCCCTACGTGCTGTGGAACGTGGTCGCCACCCCGGAGCTGTCGCTCAAACCCATGCAGTGGTGTTTTCCGGTGGCCGGCTGCGTGAACTACCGTGGCTATTACAGCAAGCACAACGCGCAGGCCTATGCCAGGCAGCTGCGCGCCAAGGGGCATGACGTGGAAGTGGGCGGCGTCAGCGCCTATTCGACGCTGGGCTGGTTCAGCGACCCCTTGATCTCGACCTTCATCCACTACCCCGACGCCGAACTGGCGCGCCTGATCTTCCACGAGCTGGCGCACCAGGTGGCCTATGTGCAGGGCGATTCGAAGTTCAACGAATCCTTTGCCAGCGCGGTGGAGCAGGTCGGCGTCGAAGGCTGGCTCGAGCGCTTCGGCAACCCGATGATGCGCGAGGCTTTCGAGCGCTACACGCTGCGCAAGAAAGACTTCCTGGCGCTGCTGGTGCGCTATCGCGGCGAACTCGAAAAAACCTATGTCAGCAAGATGACCCCGGACGAGAAACGCGCCGCCAAGGCGCGGCTGTTCGGCGCGCTGATCGACGACTACGGGGTGCTCAAGGCAAGCTGGGGCGGCTACGCCGGCTACGACCGCTTTTTTGCAGAGCCGCTGTCGAACGCCCACCTGGCCTCGATCGCCACCTATAACGACTTCGTGCCCGCCTTCCGTGCTCTGCTGCGCAAGGAAGGTTCCTGGCCCGCGTTCTACAAATCGGTCAACCAGCTTGCCAAGCTGGACAAGCTAGAGCGCCACCGCGTGCTCAAGACGCTGGCGGCGGCGCCGGCGGCCGCCAGTCCCCTGGTCGTGCACCGCAGCATGGGGGCAGCCAAGATAGAGGACGCGTTCCAAAAGCCGTAAAAGAGCTTGCGCGCATTGGCGCTGCCCGATAGCATCACCATCAGCCTTGGCAAAGGCGCAAGCTAACCGCGCGCATGCAACAACACCGAGACTGCGCCGCGCGGCCACTCGACCACAACGATAACTATTTCGAGACAGAGGCATCCGATGGACAAAATCTGGCTAAATTCCTACCCGCCGAACGTACCTGCCGAGATCGACCCGGATCAGTACCGTTCGCTCGTACACCTGCTGCAAGAGTCGTTCAGCAAGTATGCCGACCGCAAGGCCTATGTGTGCATGGACAAGTTCCTGACCTTCGGCGAGCTAGATGCCTACTCGAAGCAGCTGGCCGGCTGGCTGCAAAGCCGCGGCATGCAGCCCGGCGCGCGCGTGGCCGTCATGATGCCGAACGTGCTGCAGTACCCGATTGCGATCGCGGCCGTGTTGCGCGCTGGCTACACGGTGGTCAACGTGAACCCGCTCTACACGCCGCGCGAGCTTGAACACCAGATCAACGATTCTGGCAGCGAAGCGATCATCGTGCTCGAGAACTTCGCGAGCACCGTGCAGCAGGTGATGGGCAAGACCCCGCTCAAGCACGTGGTGGTGGCAAGCATGGGCGAGATGCTCGGCGGCGCCAAGGGCATGCTGGTGAACTTCGTGGTCCGCAACGTCAAGAAGATGGTGCCCGAGTTCTCGCTGCCGAACATGGTGCGCTTCAAGGATGCCTTGGCGCAGGGCGCCAAGATGCCGTTTACCCAGGCCGAGCCGAGCGCCGCCGACATCGCCTTCTTGCAGTACACCGGCGGCACTACCGGCGTCTCGAAAGGCGCCACGCTCACTCACCGCAACATGATTGCCAACCTGCTGCAGATCGAATCCTGGTCCAAGCCGGCGCTGGGCGAGTCCGGCTCGGGCGAGCAGGTCGTGATCGTGTGCGCACTACCGCTGTACCACATCTTCGCGCTGACGACCTGCGCGCTGTGGGGCATGCGCAGCGGCGCACTGAACCTCCTGATCGTCAACCCGCGCGATATCCCGGCCTTTATCAAAGAACTGGGCAAGTACCGGATCAACATGCTGCCGGCGGTGAACACCTTGTACAACGCCCTGGTGAACCACCCCGACTTCTCCAGCATCGATTTCTCGGGCCTGAAGCTGTCGTTCGGCGGCGGCATGGCGGTGCAGAAGATCGTCAACGACAAGTGGAAGCAGTTGACCGGCTCCAGCATCATCGAAGGCTACGGCCTGTCGGAGACCTCGCCGGTGGCCACCGCCAATCGCACCGACGTCAAGGAGTTTTCCGGCACCATCGGCCTGCCGATTCCGTCCACCGATATCGCGATCCTGGACGACGACGGCAATCCGGTGCCAAACGGCCAGATCGGCGAAATCGCCATCCGCGGCCCGCAGGTGATGGCGGGCTACTGGAACCGCGCCGACGAAACGGCCAAGGTCATGACGCCCGACGGCTTCTTCAAGTCGGGCGACGTTGGCCTGATGGACCATCAGGGCTACGTGAAGATCGTCGACCGCAAGAAAGACATGATCCTGGTCTCGGGCTTTAACGTCTACCCGAACGAGCTCGAAGGCGTGATCGCCGCGCACCCGGGCGTGCTCGAATGCGCCGTGGTCGGCGTGCCGGACGCGCATTCCGGCGAAGCGGTGAAGGTGTTCGTGGTCAAGAAAGACCCGAACCTGAGCGCCGAGGAGCTGATGGCCTACTGCAAGCAGCAGCTCACCGGCTACAAGAAACCGAAATTCATCGAGTTCCGCGACGAGCTGCCCAAGACCAATGTCGGCAAGATTTTGCGGCGCGCGCTGCGTGACGAGAAGCAGACCGCACCGACCGCATAGACTTGCAAGTAAGTAGTTGGCAGAAGCCGCCCGTAGCTTGGGCGGCTTCGCGTTTTATTGGGCACAGTTGTTTTAGTGGCAGCGTTTTACCGTTACAGAATGTGACGCAACAAGTTAATCAGAAGGTGAGGCACGGATGGACAAGTTTTGGCTCAAGTCGTATGAGGAAGGCGTACCCGCGGAGATCGACCCGACGCAGTACCGCTCCCTGAAGCACCTGCTCGAAGAAGCGTTCCGCAAGTATGCCGACCGCAAGGCCTACGCGTGCATGGGCAAGTCTTTGAGCTACGCCGAACTCGACCGCCTGTCTGCTCACATGGCCGCCTGGCTGCAGGGGCGCGGCCTGAAGCCCGGTGCGCGGGTCGCCATCATGCTGCCGAACGTGCTGCAATATCCGGTGGCGATGGCCGCGGTGCTGCGCGCCGGCTATGTCATTGTCAACGTCAATCCGCTGTACACGCCGCGCGAATTGCAGCACCAGTTGATCGATTCCGGCGCCGAAGCCATCGTCGTGCTCGAGAACTTCGCGCACACGCTGGAACAGGTCATCGCCAACACCAGCGTCAAGCACGTGGTGGTCGGCACCATGGGCGACCTGCTGGGCGGCTTGAAGGGCATGCTGGTCAACCTGGTGGTGCGCAAGGTCAAGAAGATGGTGCCGGCGTATTCGTTGCCGGGCGCGATCAGCTTCAAGCGCATGCTGGCCGACAGTGCCACCCTGGCCTTGAAGCCGGTCACCATCGGCCATGACGACATCGCTTTCTTGCAGTACACCGGCGGCACCACCGGCGTGTCGAAAGGCGCGGTGCTGCTGCATCGCCAGGTGATCGCCAACGTCTTGCAGAACGAAGCCTGGTTCGCGCCGACGCTGGCCAAGATCAAGCCGGGCGAGCAGGCGCAGTTCGCCTGCGCGCTGCCGCTGTACCACATCTATGCGCTGACCGTGTGCGCGCTGCTCGGCCTGCGCGTGGGCGGCATGAATCTGCTCATTCCGAATCCGCGCGACATCCCGGGCTTCATCAAAGAGCTGGGCAACTACCGCATCAATATCTTCCCGGCCGTGAACACGCTGTACAACGGCCTGGTGAACAACCCCGAGTTCGCCAAGCTCGATTTCTCGGGACTGCTGATGTGCCCGGGCGGCGGCATGGCGGTGCAAAAGGCGGTGGCCGACAAATGGCTGAGAATCACCGGCATCCCGATCGTCGAAGGCTACGGCTTGTCCGAGACGTCGCCGGTGGTAACAGCCAACCGCTGCGACATCAATGAATTTACCGGCACCATCGGCCTGCCGTTGCCTTCGACCGAGATCCGCATCCTGGACGAAGCCGGCAACGAAGTCCCGTTCGGCACCGCCGGCGAGATCGGCGTGCGCGGTCCGCAGGTGATGGCCGGCTACTGGCAACGCGACGATGAAACCGCCAAGGTCATGACCGCCGAAGGCTTCTTCAAGACCGGCGACATCGGCATCATGGACGAGCAGGGCTACACCCGCATTGTCGACCGCAAGAAGGACATGATCCTGGTGTCGGGCTTTAACGTGTACCCGAACGAGATCGAAGGCGTGGTAGCGGCCCATCCGGGCGTGCTCGAAGTGGCCTGCGTCGGCGTGCCGGACAAGAACTCGGGCGAGGCGGTAAAGCTGTACATCGTGCGCAAGGATGCGAACCTGAGCAGCGAGGACATCATTGCCTACTGCAAGGAACAGTTCACCGGCTACAAGCGTCCGAAATACGTCGAGTTCCGCGAGACGCTGCCGAAGACGAACGTCGGCAAGATTTTGCGGCGTGAGCTGCGCGATGAGAAAGCGCCAGGCTGAGCTGACGCCGCGCCTGTCGACCAACATCCCGGCCGCGGCCAGGATGTTGACACCTGCCCTCGTGCTGGTGGGGGCTAGGCGATCCGCTGCGCCCCCACCACCCCGTCAGCGACCCTGAACACCGCCAGCTCGTCCACCCCCGACTGCGCATCGCGCACGTCGTCCAGCCCCAAAAAGCGCGTTACCGTGGCTTTGGGCGTGACCTCGAGCAGCATGAAGCCGCGCTTGTCGCTGCGCCCGTACAGCATGTGCGGATTGTTTTCCATCTGGGCCAGGGTGCGTTCTTGCGGGCGCGAACCCGAGGTGATCGAGGTGCCCACGAATTCGGTCGCCATCTCCGGGTTCTGCTTTGTCACCGGCCTGGAAAAATCCGGCCGCAGCGAGGCCGCATAGAAGGTGTGCACGTCACCGCCCAGCACCAGCGGATTGTGGGCACCCTGCCTGAGGATGCTCTCCAGCAGGCGCCGGCGCGCCGCCGGATAGCCGTCCCAGCCATCGGTCCAGAAGCGGCCGTCGCCGGGTTTGAGCACCGGCACGCTGCTCGACTGCGCCATCAGGGTCTGCTGCGCCAGGATGTTCCACTTCGCGCGTGAATTTGCCAGCCCGGCTTCGAGCCAGGCCTCTTGCGCGCTGCCGAGCATGGTGCGGTGCGGGTCGCGCAGCGCCTCGCAGGCACGCGCGAACACGGCGTTCGAGCCGCCGCGGGTGGCCGACTTGGTGCAGGCCTGCGGCGAGCGGTACTGGCGGTTGTCGAGCACGTGCAAGCGCGCCAGCCGTCCCCAGTCGTAGCGCTGGAACAGCGGCACCGCGCCGAAGCCGTCGCGCCCGATATGCGGCAGGCGCAGCGGCATGTGCTCGTAGAAGGCCTGGTAGGCCGCAGCCCGGCGCTGTGCGAAGTCGGCGGCCAGGCGCTCGTCGCGCAGCCCGGCGTAGTCGTTGGCCACTTCGTGGTCGTCCCAGGTCACGATCCAGGGCGCGGCGCGGTGCGCCGCCTGCAGGTCTGGATCGCTCTTGTACTGGGCATGACGCTTGCGGTAGTCTTCCAGCGTGTACGATTCGTCGGTGCGCACCGCGCGCGACGGGTGCTGCAGCTGGTAAGCCCCCCATTCGTAGATGTAGTCGCCCAAAAAGGCGACCAGGTCGGGTGCGGCCGCGGCGATATGGCGGTGCGCCGCATAGCTGCCGAAGTCCCAGTGCTGGCAAGATGCGACAGCCACCCTGAGCCGGCCGGGCATGCTGTCGGGCGCCGGCGCGGTGCGCGTGCGCCCGATTGGGCTGACCGCGTCTCCGAGCATGAAACGGTACCAGTACTGACGCCCGGGTGCCAGGCCCTTGACGTCGACATGGACGCTATGGGCCAGCTCCGGCACCGCGGCCGCGCTCCCTTTGGCGAGCACGCGGCCAAAGCCCTCGTCGTGCGCCACTTCCCAGCGCACCGTCATGGCTACCGGCGACGTCGCGGCGGCATTCAGAGGGTCGCTCAAGATGCGCGTCCATAAAATCACCGAATCCGGTAGCGGCGAGCCCGATGCGACACCGAGGCTGAACGGGTAGGGGCCCTTGCTGGACGAGGCGCAGGCGCTCAGGCCAAGGCTCGCCAGCGTGGCCGACAGGCGCGCGCCTTCAAACAGAAAGTCGCGGCGCGTCGGCATCGGGCTTAATCGCGCGAAATGAGCGAATCGAGCGGCGGCAGCTGGCGCGGCTTGCGGTCCGGGCCGGTGGCGACATAGGTCAGCTGCGCTTCGGTGACCTTCACCACATCGGACTGCAGGCGGTTGCGCTCGGCATAGACTTCGACGCAGACGGTGATGGAGGTATTGCCGACCTTGACGATGTTGGCATAGAACGACAGCAGGTCGCCCACGAACACGGGCTGCTTGAACAGGAAGGAATTGACCGCGATGGTGGCCACGCGGCCATTGGCGCGGCGGGTGGCCGGCAGCGAGCCGGCGACGTCGACCTGGGCCATGATCCAGCCGCCGAACACGTCGCCGTAGACGTTGGCATCGGACGGCGCGGGCATCACGCGCAGTTCCGGCATCTTGCCTTCGGGCAGACGGGTATGCGGAACGGCAGGGGTGTTTTGAGGCGTGGTCATCTTGTTTTTCCGGTAAAAGCTACAATCGTCACGAATTGAACCATAAATCCCGAAGCCCTGCCATGCGACGCTCCTCCGCCAGTTCTGTCCCCCTACCCCCCGATTCGACCGGCCTGGCCCGCAACGACTGGGCCACGCTGCGCACGCTGTTCCCCTACCTGTGGGTGTACAAATGGCGCGTGATGGCGGCGCTTGCCGCGCTGGTCGGCGCCAAGCTGGCCAATGTCGGCGTGCCGCTGGTCCTCAAGCAGCTGATCGACCAGCTTGCCATCGACCCGGCCAACCCGCAGGCGCTGCTGGTGCTGCCGCTTGGCGCACTGGTTGCCTACGGCCTGCTGCGGCTGTCCACCACGCTGTTTACCGAACTGCGCGAATTTTTGTTTGCGCGCGTGACCCAGCGCGCCGTGCGCACCATTGCTCTGCAGGTGTTTCGGCACCTGCACGCGCTGTCGCTGCGCTTTCACCTGAATCGCCAGACCGGCGGCATGACGCGCGATATCGAGCGCGGCACGCGCGGCGTGAATTCGCTGATTTCGTACTCGCTGTTCAACGTGCTGCCGACGCTGGTGGAAATCACGCTGGTGCTGGGCTACCTGGTGCTGAACTACGATATCTGGTTCACCATCATCACGGCCGTGGCGCTGGTGAGCTATATCGCATTCACGGTGATCGTCACCGAATGGCGCACCCACTTCCGGCGCACCATGAACGACCTCGATTCGAAAGCCAACACCAAGGCCATCGATTCGCTGATCAATTACGAGACCGTCAAATACTTCGGCAACGAAGACTACGAAGCCAAGCGCTACGACGTGGGCCTGCAGAGCTTCGAGAATGCGGCCGTGCGCTCGCAGACTTCGCTGTCGGTGCTCAACACCGGCCAGTCCGTGATCATCGCCACCGCCGTCACCCTGATCCTGTGGCGCGCGACCGAGGGCGTAATCGCAGGCACCATGACCCTGGGCGACCTGGTGCTGGTGAACGCCTTCATGATCCAGCTGTACATTCCTCTGAATTTCCTGGGCGTGATCTACCGCGAGATCAAGCAAAGCCTGGCCGACATGGAGCGCCTGTTCTCGCTGCTCGATCAGAACCGCGAAGTGGCCGATACCCCCGGCGCCCAGCCGCTCGACGCACGCGGGGCACAGGTCGAGTTCTCGCATGTGCAGTTCAGCTACGAAGCCAAGCGCCAGATCCTGTTCGACGTCGACTTTACCATTGCGGCCGGTACCACGACCGCCGTGGTGGGCCACAGCGGCTCGGGCAAGTCGACCCTGTCACGGTTGCTGTTTCGTTTCTACGACGTCAACGGCGGCGCGATCCGCATCGATGGGCAAGACCTGCGCAATGTCACGCAAGCCTCGCTGCGCGCGGCGATCGGCATCGTGCCGCAAGATACGGTGCTGTTCAACGACAGCATCGAATACAACATCGCCTACGGTAAACCTGGCGCCTCGCACGCCGACATCGTGGCGGCGGCGCGCGCGGCGTCGATCCACGACTTCATCGAGAGCCTGCCGGACGGCTACCAGACCATGGTGGGCGAGCGCGGGCTGAAGCTGTCGGGCGGCGAAAAACAGCGCGTGGCGATCGCGCGCACCCTGCTCAAGAACCCGGCGATCCTGATTTTCGACGAGGCAACGTCGGCGCTCGATTCCAAGGCCGAGCAGGCAATCCAGGCGCAGCTCAAAGAGATCGCGAAAAACCGCACGACGCTCGTCATTGCGCACCGCCTGTCGACCATCGCCGACGCGCAGCAGATCATCGTGCTCGATCACGGCAAGATCGTCGAGCGCGGCACGCACCAGAGCCTGCTCGCGGCGCGCGGGCTGTACCAGCAGATGTGGGAACGGCAGCTGGCGCGGCCCGATGAAGAGCTGGCCTCGCCGCCGCTGGAGCTGGAAGGGTAGGCGCCGTGCCGGTTACGGCTGCTTGTAGACGACGCCGTCCTTCATCACGAACTTCACCTGCTCGAGCAGTTTCACGTCGCGCAGCGGATCGCCGTCGACGGCGATGATGTCGGCCGCGAAGCCAGGCTCGATCGAACCGAGGCGCCTGGACTGGTCGAGCAGCGCGGCCGCGTGCAAGGTAGCCGAGCGGATCGACTCCAGCGGCGACATGCCCGCTTCGACCATGTAGCCGAACTCCTTGGCATTCTCGCCGTGCGGGAACACCCCGGCATCGGTGCCGAAGGCGATCTTCACGCCGGCCTTGTGGGCGCGGGCGAAGGTGGCTTGCAGCTGCGGGCCGATGGCGGCCGCTTTCGGGCGCACCAGCGCGGAATAGTAATCGGGAATTTTTGCCTTGTCGGCCACGTAGCGGCCAGCCGAAATGGTCGGCACGTACCAGTGGCCGGTCTTCTTGAACAAGGCGATGGTCTCGTCGTCCATCAGGGTGCCGTGCTCGATCGAATCGACGCCGGCGCGCAGCGCGCGCTTCATGCCTTCGGCGCCGTGCGCGTGGGCGGCCACGCGAAAGCCGTAGTCCTTGGCGGTATCGACGATGGCCTTGAGCTCATCTTCGGTGTACTGCGAGTTCTGGCCGTTGGCAGCCTGGCTCAGCACCCCGCCGGTGGCGGTGATCTTGATCAGGTCTGCGCCCTCCTTGTAGCGCGCACGCACGGCCTGGCGGCCCTGTTCCGGGCTGTCGATCACGCCTTGTTCGGGGCCCGGAGTGCCAATCTTCTCGCCCAGGAAGTGCGACAGGTTGTTGGTCGGGTCGGCATGGCCGCCGGTGGTAGCGATCGATTTCCCGGCGGTGAACATGCGCGGCCCCGGCACCGCGCCGGCCGCGATCGCGCGCTTGAGCGACACGTTCAGGCCATCTTGCGCACCGAGGTCGCGCACGGTGGTGAAGCCGGCCATCAGGGTGCGCTCGGCATACTTCACCGAGCGGTAGGCCAGGTCGGCAGCATCGGCGGTGAGGCGGTCGCGGTAGGCGTCGATGGCCGGCGCCGTTTCGCTGGTCAGATGCACGTGCATGTCGATCAGGCCGGGCAGGCAGGACTGGCGCGACAGGTCGATATTCCCCGATGGGGTGCCAACTGCCTGGGTCATTGGCCCGACCGACTTGATGACGCCGTTTTCGACGACGATGCTGACGCGCTCGCGCCAGGCGCCGCTTTTCACGTCGAGCAGGCGGCCGCAGTCGACCGTCTGGGTGGCGCCGTGCGCGCCCGTCATTGCCAGCATCAGTGCTGCCGCATAAGCCTGTTTCATGTCTCGCTCCTGGTTATCGTTGTGAGTGCTTGTAAAAAAGGCCTCCCATCGCTGGAAGGCCTTCGGTATCGTGCTCGCCGCGTCAGCGCAGCGGTGAAATGGTGACGTCCTTGACCGGTTCTCCAAGTTCGCCTTCCCACTTGGCGACCACTGCGGTGGCAATGCCGTTGCCGATCACGTTGGTCGCCGAGCGGGCCATGTCCAGGAAGTGGTCGATGCCCAGCAACAGCAGCAGGCCGGCTTCGGGAATGTTGAACTGGGCCAGGGTGGCGGCAATGACAACCAGCGAAGCGCGCGGCACGCCGGCCATGCCTTTCGAGGTCAGCATCAGCACCAGCATCATGGTCAGCTGGGTTGCCAGGTCGAGTTCGATGCCATAGGCCTGGGCGATGAACACGGCCGCGAAGGTGCAGTACATCATCGAGCCGTCAAGGTTGAACGAATAACCGATCGGCAGCACAAAGGCGGCCAGGCGGTTCTTGACGCCGAAGCGCTCCAGGCCTTCCAGGGTCTTTGGGAAAGCCGCCTCCGACGAAGCGGTCGAAAAGGCCAGCAGGGTCGGCTCGCGCAGTTCGGTGATCAGGCGCAGCACGCGCGGGCCGAGGAAGGCCATGCCGATCAGGATCAGCACGATCCACAGCAGGCCGATGCCGAAGTAGAACTGGGCCATGAAGATGCCGTAGGTGGACAGCACACCCAGGCCGCTCTTGGCGATGATGCCGGCAACGGCCGCGAACACCGCGATCGGCGCGAAGTTCATGACATAGCCGGTAACCTTGAGCATGACGTGCGCGACGCCATCGACCGCATCGATCAGCGGCGTGGCGCGCGCGCCCACCGCGGCCGCGGCGGTTCCGAAGAACAGCGAGAACACGACGATCTGCAAGATCTCGTTGCGGGCCATGCCGTCCACGATCGACGACGGCACCAGGTGGGTGATGAATTCCTTGAGCGTCAGGCCGGTGGTGACGATGCCCGACGAGGCACCGACCGGCGGCAGCGCGCCGGACAGCGCCATCGCGTCACCCGGGCGGAACAGGTTAACCAGGATCAGGCCCAGCGACAGCGAGATGACCGAAGCGATCACGAACCAGCCCAGCGCCTTGACGCCGATGCGGCCGACTTCTTTAGCGTCGCCCATCTTGGCAATACCGACCACCAGGGTGGCGAAGACCAGCGGCGCGATGATCATCTTGATCAGGCGGAGGAACAGCGTCGTTACCAGCGACATCGCATCGGAGAACCCGGCCGGATCGGCAAGGTTGGCATTGGCGAGGTAGCCGACGACGATCCCGAGTGCGAGGCCGATCAGGATGTAGATAGTCAGGCGATTTCGATTGTTCATAAAAGCTTCCTGTGGACCTGTGCAACACCTGCGGCAGGCGATGGCGCTGTCGCTGGTCGATTGAGTGGGATGACACACTGGCGCTCAGGAGAAACGGCCAGGTCGTTCTGTAGAATATGGCAAGTTCCGAAGTATCCTTGGCACTGGAAATGCTGTCAAGCATGCTTACGTAACAGGCAACCGGACATGCAACAGCGTCGCCAGCCTGGTCGAAACGACCTGCAGGAGGGCGTCAATATAGGCACCGAATGATCGACATCGAGAACGTCAGCAAGTGGTACGGCAGCTTCCAGGTGCTGCGCGAATGTAGCACGCGGGTCGCGCGCGGCGACGTGGTGGTGGTGTGCGGGCCCTCCGGCTCGGGCAAGTCGACCCTGATCAAGACCGTCAACGGGCTCGAGCCCTTCCAGCAAGGCAGTGTGCGGGTGGACGGCATCGCGGTCGGCCACCCGAAGACCAATCTGCCGCAGCTGCGCGCGCGCATCGGCATGGTGTTCCAGAACTTCGCGCTGTTTCCGCACCTGTCGGTACGCGACAACCTGACGCTTGCCCAGGTCAAGGTACTGGGCCGCAGCAAGGACGACGCGCTTGCGCGCGGCCTGAAATACCTCGACCGGGTTGGCCTGCTGGCGCAGAAAGACAAATTTCCGAACCAGCTCTCGGGCGGCCAGCAGCAGCGCGTCGCGATTGCGCGCGCGCTGGCGATGGATCCGGTGGCGATGCTGTTCGACGAGCCTACCTCCGCGCTCGACCCGGAAATGATCGGCGAAGTACTGGACGTCATGGTCGGGCTGGCGCAGGATGGCATGACCATGATGGTCGTCACCCACGAAATGGGCTTTGCGCGCAAGGTGGCCGACCGCATCGTGTTCATGGACCACGGCAGCATTGTCGAAGACAGCCCCAGGGACGCGTTCTTCCAGGCCCCGCGCTCGCAACGGGCACGCGAATTCCTGGCCCGTATTATTCATTAGACAAGCTCTCTGCGATATCGCATGGGAGGCGCGCTGCCCGGGCGGCGCTGCGGGTAAAATGTCGCGATTCGTAATCGCCCAATCCGAGAGCCGCCATGTCCCCTATCGAGACCCCAGAGAGCATCACCATCACCCGCCCCGACGACTGGCACCTGCACTTGCGCGACGGCGCGGTGCTGGCCGACGTCCTGCCGCACACCGCGCGCCAGTTCGCGCGCGCGATCGTGATGCCGAACCTGAAACCCCCGGTCACCACCACCGCGCAAGCCGCCGCCTACCGCGACCGCATCCTGGCGGCACTGCCGGAGGGCATGCGCTTCGAGCCGCTGATGACGCTCTACCTGACCAACAATACCGACCCCGACGAAATCCGCCGCGCGCAAGATAGCGGCTTCATCCACGCGGTCAAGCTGTACCCGGCCGGGGCCACCACCAATTCCGACGCCGGCGTGACCGATTTGCGCAACTGCTACAAGGCGCTGGAGGTCATGCAGGAAGTCGGCATGCCGCTGCTGGTGCACGGCGAAGTGACCGACCACGACATCGACCTGTTCGACCGCGAAGCCGTGTTCATCGAGCGCGTGATGCGCCCGCTGCGCCGCGACATGCCGGTGCTGAAGGTCGTGTTCGAGCACATCACCACCAAAGAAGCGGCGCAGTACGTGGCCGAGGCCGAAGGCCCGATCGCGGCAACCATCACGGCCCACCACCTGCTGTACAACCGCAACGAGATCTTCAAGGGCGGCATCCGTCCACATTATTACTGCCTGCCGGTGCTCAAGCGCGAAGAACACCGCCTGGCGCTGGTCACCGCCGCCACCAGCGGCGACGAGCGCTTCTTCCTGGGTACCGATTCGGCGCCGCACGCGGTACACACCAAGTACGCCGCCTGCGGCTGCGCCGGCTGCTATACCGCGCTGCACGCGATGGAGCTGTACACCGAGGCTTTTGCCCAGGCCGGCGCGCTCGACAAGCTCGAGGCCTTCGCCAGCCTGAACGGCCCGGCGTTCTATGATCTGCCGGTCAACGAAGGCACGATCACGCTCAAGCGCCAAGCCTGGACCCTGCCCGAGACCCTGCCGTTCGGCGAGCACCAGCTGGTGCCGCTCAACGCCGGCGAGACCATCCAGTGGAAGATGGCGTAAGCCAGCAGATGCTGGCGCAGATCGACTGGTCGCACCCGTGGTACGAATCGGTGCGGCCCGCGTTTGCGCGCCTGGCGCTGACCGGCGACGACTTTATCGCCGCATTCAACCGCAATGCGGCGGCGCTGGGCCTGCGCAACGATGGCGGCCTGCTGCTGCGCTTCGTGCCGCAGGCCGCGCTGCCCGACGGTACCGCCTACGAGGAATTCATCGGCGCTACCGGCAGCGTCCCCACGCGCGCCAACCTGCACGATTTCTTCAATGGCCTGGTGTGGCAGAGCTTCCCGCTCGTCAAGCGCCAGCTTAATGCCCTGCAGGCCGCGCAGATCGCGCAGGCCGGCGTGGGCAAGTCGCGCGGGCCGGCGCGCGATGCCGCTACTATCTTCGACGAGAACGCCGCGCTGCTGGTCGTGCGCGCAGGCAGTAGCGGGCGCGCGTTGGTGGACGAGCTGCGCGCGCACGACTGGCTGGCGGCGTTGTTCAACAAGCGCGCCATGTTCGGGCCGGACGCGCAGGTCTGGCTGTTTGGCCACGCACTGATGGAAAAGCTGGTGGCGCCGCGCAAGGCGATCACCGCGCATACGCGGGTGGTGTTCGTGGACGACGCTTATTTCGCGCTCGCGCCCGACGCCCAGCGCGCCTGGCTCGATGCCCACGTGGCCGCCCAGCTGGCGGGCGAGGGCCTGAGCACCGCCGGCTTTACGCCCTTGCCGGTGCTCGGGGTGCCGGGCTGGTGGCCCGGCCAGGACCAGGATTTTTATCTCGATACCACCGTCTTTCGCGCAAAGCGCAAGCACTGACAGGAGCAGGCCATGGCAAACGCAGTACGCTGGGGAATTCTCGGCACCGGCAAGATCGCCCGTGCCTTCGCGACCGCGCTGGCCGACGTGCCGGGCGCGGTATTGGCCGCCGTGGCCTCGCGCAGCCTCGACAAGGCACACGCTTTCGCTGGCGAGTTTGGCGCAACTGCATCGTTCGGCTCCTACCAGGAGCTGCTCGATGCCGATGACATCGACCTGGTGTATGTCGCCACCCCGCACCCGCAGCATGCCGAGAATGCCTTGATGGCGCTGCGCGCCGGCAAGGGCGTGCTGGTCGAAAAGCCGTTCACGATGAATCTGCGCGAAGCCGGGCAGGTGGTCGCGCTGGCGCGCAGCCGCGGCCTGTTCCTGATGGAGGCGATGTGGACGCGCTTCTTGCCCGCCTTCGACGAAGTACGGCGCATTATCGATTCCGGCGAAATCGGTGAAGTCAGCCAGGTGGTGGCCGACTTCGGCTTTACCGCCACTTTTGGCCCCGAGCACCGCGTGTTCAATCCGCTACTGGGCGGCGGCGCGCTGCTCGACCTGGGCATCTATCCGCTGTCGATCGCGGCGGCGCTGCTCGGCCCCGTGGCCGCGGTCAAGGCCCAGGCCCAGATGGGTGCCACCGGCGTCGACGTGCAGACCGGCTTCACACTGCAGCACGAAGGCGGCGGCATGTCGGCGTGCAGCTGCTCGTTCCTGGCGCGCACGCCGTGCGAACTGACGGTGTCGGGCACGCGCGGCCATGTGCGCATGAATACCATGTTCCACCGCGCCCGCAGCGTCACGGTAACGCTGGACGACGGCAGCACGCGCACGGTCGACACGCCCTACCTCGGCAACGGCTATGTGCACGAAGTGCTGGAGGCGCAGCGCTGCTTCCTGGCCGGGCTCACCGAGAGCCCGTCCATGCCGCTGGGCGAGACGCTGGCGCTGATGGGCGTGATGGACGAGATCCGGCGCCAGATCGGGCTGACCTACGATGCCGACCGGGCGACTTGGAACCTATCCCAGTAGGTTATGAGTCGTTGCTGGCGCGCCTGACAGGCGGGTGCTGCGTTGCTCGTCGTTGCATGGCTCGCCATGCGGCCTCCTCGCGCCTTGCCCGCGCCTGCCATGCATCGCCATCAACTTCCTCCTCCCTACTGGGATAGGTTCTTAGCCTGCCCGGCGCTGCAGTTCGGCGACTACCATGTGATAGTTCTCCATCTGTTCGTCGATGATCACGCGGTGCCGGGGCGTCACGAAACAGACGGCGCCAATTCGCTTCATGCGCTTGTCCATGCGCGCGCCAAGGAACTCCTGATTGCTGACCGCAAGCACCTTGCCGAGCGCGGTTCGGGTGACGATGCCGGAGCTGGTCAGGATGATTTTTCGGTTGAATATATTGAGTACGAAGTACAGGATCAGGCTATAGACCCCGCACATGGCCAGCCTGTCGCTTAATGGGTCGCCATCTGTCAGGATATTCACCAGCAGGACCGGAATGCCGCACAAGATGACGCAGGCGGCAACGACCATGAAGCGATGAAAGGTGTTGAAGCCTGCCGTCATGTCAACTTGCTGCGCGCCGAGCACGCGACCCAGGCGCTGGCTGCCCACGCCGACCAGCAGGACGCTCACGATGACAAGGACAGCGGTACCAGCCAGTAGAAAATTCTGCACGAGGTGTTCCGGAAAATTGGACAGTGAATGATCACGCAGACCATAGTGCAAGCCGGTGTGTTTGTGAAGCCCTTATGCCAGGCGCCTGGACTCTATCCGGCATGGGTAGACATCGGTGCAAATGCTTGCCGAGGGCGACGCCCGCATGTTGACAATGCCGCCGGGCGCGCCAATACTGGCTTTTCTTTGTGTTTGTGGAGTTGCCATGCGCCTTTGTTTGGACGACTGAGATGAGCTTCGGTCCGGTCACGCCAATTTTGCGCATCTTCGACGCGGCCAAGGCGCGCGAATTCTACGTCGATTTCCTTGGCTTTCGGGTCGACTGGGAAAAGTCAGGACGGCAACCGAGCCTTGACTGTCACGCCGAGCGTTTTAGGCCGAGCAAATATGTTCTATAAGGACGTGTTGATTGTCGTAATAGGAAGTCCAATCTACGGTGGGCTAGATACCCACCTCCAGTAAAGTTGTACTAATTGTTGGGAGGTTGTGATGAAATTTCTTGCGAGTGCAAATCCAATGCTGCTTTTCGCTGTCGCTTTGATCGTAGCGGCTTGTGCATGGGCATTTTGGCACACGCTTGGAAATAGCGCTTTTTTCGTTCTAGGCTTGGTTTACATAGCGGTTCTCATTTTAGATAACCGTCATCTCCGACGAAGGCTAGCTAAATACGAGGAGGTGAATGAATGGAAAAATCGTTAACAGGGAAATTATTTAGCTGACTCGAACTTTGTTTAAGTGTAGTTACTCGTGGGATCATTTACCCATCCGCAGCTGGCCACTCCTCAAGGCCAGACGCGTTTTGCGTACACTGCTAACCACCGAAGCGCGAACGACTCACCTGATTCGTGAAGAAATCAAGAACTCCAAGCTGCCCCAGGCAGAGCTAGCAAGGATCTACAACGTCACGCGGCAGACGATCCGGAAGTGGCAAGATCGCGCAACGCCGCTTGATGGTTCGCACTGCCCCAAGACGATGAACACCACGCTAACACCGGAGCAGGAACTCATCGTTGTGGAGCTGCGTAAAACGCTTCTGCTGGCCACCGACGATCTGCTCGCGGTAACTCGCGAATTCATCAACCCGGCCGTCTCTCGTGCCGGTCTGGGCCGTTGCCTGCGCCGTCACGGCGTCTCGGACTTGCGCGATCTGGTTCCAGCCTTGGAGGTCGAGCAGCCAGCAATCAAGAAAACATTCAAGGATTACGAACCGGGCTATCTCCACATCGATATCAAATACTTGCCGCAGATGCCGGACTAGGCATCGCGGCGCTACTTGTTCGTCGCGATCGATCGCGCAATCCGGTGGGTCTTCATGGACATCTATGCCGACCAGTCTGACAGCAGCAGCACCGACTTCTTGATCAAGGTGGAAAATGCCTGCCCGATCAAGATCGTCAAACTATTGATCGACAACGGAAGTCAGTTTACCGACCGCTTTACCAGCAAGAAAAAAGACCCCATCACTGGCGATCGCATCCCGTCCGGCAAGCACGCCTTCGACGTTCTCTGCAAAACCCTGACGATCGAACACCGGCTGATTCCACCGCGCCATCCACAAACCAACGGCATGGTGGAGCGCTTCAATGGTCGCATCAGCGAGATCGTTGGACAGACGCGTTTCGGCTCCGCTGCCGAGCTTGAATCAACGCTGCGCACTACCTCAAAATCTACAACAACAGCATCCCACAGCGCGCCATCGAACACCAAACGCCGATCCAGGCTCTGAAAAAATGGCACGACAAAAAGCCGGAATTATTCGTTAAGCGCGTCTATAACCAAGCGGGTCTTGAAACCTAGCTAGCCTGCGCGGCGCTGCAGTTCGGCGACCACCATGTGATAGTTCTCCATCTGTTCGTCGATGATCACGCGGTGCCGGGGCGTCACGAAACAGACGGCGCCAATTCGCTTCATGCGCTTGTCCATGCGCGCGCCAAGGAACTCCTGATTGCTGACCGCAAGCACCTTGCCGAGCGCGGTTCGGGTGACGATGCCGGAGCTGGTCAGGATGATTTTTCGGTTGAATATATTGAGTACGAAGTACAGGAGCAGGCTATAGAGCCCGCACATGGCCAGCCTGTCGCTCAATGGGTCGCCATCTGTCAGGATATTCACCAGCAGGACCGGAATGCCGCACAAGACGACGCAGGCGGCAACGACCATGGAGCGATGGAAGGTGTCGAAGCCTGCCGTCATGTCGACTTGCTGCGCGCCGAGCACGCGACCCAGGCGCTGGCTGCCCACGCCGACCAGCAGGAAGCTCACGATGGCAAGGGCAGCGGTACCAGCCAGTAGAAAATTCTGCACGAGGTGTTCCGGAAAATTGGACAGTGAATGATCACGCAGACCATAGTGCAAGCCGGTGTGTTTGTGAAGACCTTATGCCAGGCGCATGCCTGCCGAGGGCGACGCCCGCATGTTGACAATGCCGCCGGGCGCGCCAATACTGGCTTTTCTTTGTGTTTGTGGAGTTGCCATGCGCCTTTGTTTGGACGACTGAGATGAGCTTCGGTCCGGTCACGCCAATTTTGCGCATCTTTGATGCGGCCAAGGCGCGCGAATTCTACGTCGATTTCCTCGGCTTTCGGGTCGACTGGGAGCACCGCTTCGAGCCGGCGCTGCCGCTCTACCTGCAGGTGTCGCGCGACGGCTGCACCCTGCACCTGAGCGAACACCATGGCGACTGCTGCCCCGGCGCGGCGCTGCGCATCCAGGTGAAAGATATCGATGCCTACCAGCGCGAACTGATCGCGAAGCAGTACGGCTATGCCCGCCCCGGGGTCGACGATACCCCGTGGGGTTCGCGCGATATGTCGGTCAAGGATCCGTTCGGGAACCGGCTGACGTTTACCAGTGCGATCAGTACCTGACCGATGCTGCAGTGCGTGTGAGGAAGCGTGTATTTCCGCGGTATTGAAGCTGCTACAGTATGGGCGTGCCGGTGCATCCATTTTTGCCAGGGGACGCGCCATTCGAGGAACTTCATCTTGGGAGCTGCGATTGGTGACTGATCAACGCGTTGCGGTCCTCATCGATTGCGATAACGCGAATCCAATGGTCCTGGAATACGCGATGCGGTGTGCTAGCGCTTGCGGCCGGGTGGTCCAGAAACGTGCCTATGGCAACCACACGACGCTTGCCAACCGGTGGAAGGACGCACTCATTCAGATGGCGTTCGCGCCCTGCCTTCAGTTCCAGTATGCGACGGGGAAGAATACCTCCGATATCGCGCTTGCCCTGGACGCGCTCGAAGCCTTCCTCGAGAAGCGCGCAGACAGCTTTGTCATCGTGACAAGCGATTCCGATTTTGTCTACCTCTGCCACAAGCTGAGAGAGCGCGGCGCCGCGATCCATGTGGTGGGAGAGGAAAAGACTCCGGCGGGGCTGCGTAGCGCATGTGACCGGTTTTTCGAATTCATACCAACCGGGCCGGCAAAGGCGGCGCCGAATCCGCCCCATTTTGCGCCTGCGCCGTTGGCGGCGGTCACGGTCGCCCCACCGCCCATCGTCAAAAAGCAGCCTCAATTCATCCTGGATGCGGTCTTACAACTGGCAGCATGCACTCCGGATGGCAAGGTGAACCTGTCGTTGCTCGGCAGCCATCTTGGTAAGCGGCCACAGGGCTTCAAGGCAAAGAACTACGGTTATCCTAAGCTGATCGACATGTTGCGTACTTACCCATCGCTCAGACTGAGCGGCCAGGGGGACAAGACCTGCACCGTTCGATTCGCTCAAAAACTGGATAGCCAGGCTGCCTGAAGGGCGTCGCGCAAGCGATAGGGCGGCGCTGCGGACATGTATCGGTCCTTCCCCAACGCTTCCCGCCAGCCCAGCAAGCGAAGAACGGCGTCCTGACTAGTCCTGCAGCATCAAGGTGTACCCGACGAAGGTCTCCTCGCGCTGCCAGCCGGTCGAGCGGTACAGGGCCTGCGCGTCCTCGTTGGTTTTCGCGGTCGACAGGGTGAGGAACCTGGCGCCGAGCGCTGTCGCATAGGCCGCCGCCGCCGCGATCAGCGCCTGGCCCACGCCGCGCCGGCGGCCGGCTTGCGCGACGAACAGGTCGTTGAAGACGAACGCGCGCTTGAGCGACACCGACGAAAACGATGGATACATCTGGGCGAAGCCCAGCACCGTATCGCCTTCCTGTGCGATGAACAGGACCGATTCACCGTGATTGAAGCGGTCCATCAGGAAGCTGCGCGCGGCCGCCAGGTCACTGGGACGCTGGTAGAACTGGCGATACTGGTCCAGCATCGGCGCCAGCAGGTCGAGGTCGGCCAGCACCGCCTGGCGCACGCTAAATGTCGTTTCTGCCGTCATGCATGATGTCCTGTGATGAATGATCGAAAATGCATCGGCTAATATACTAGGCTTTCAGGAATTCTTCCCGTCCACCCAGCCAGCGCAACAAATGCGCATCCACGACCGCCGCGTGCTCCGGGCGTTCGCTCTCCAGCAGGTAGTGCGCCACGTCGCGCGCCTGGTCCACGATCCACTGGTCCGCTTCCAGGTCGGCGAAGCGCAACATGGCTTCGCCCGACTGGCGCGCGCCCAGAAATTCGCCGGGGCCGCGAATCTCCAGGTCGCGCCGCGCGATCTCGAAGCCGTCGGTGGTTTCGCGCATCGTCAACAGGCGTTGCTTGGCCACCTGCCCGAGCGGGCTCTGATACAGAAGCAGGCACACGCTCGCGGCCGAGCCGCGGCCGACCCGGCCGCGCAGCTGGTGCAGCTGAGACAGGCCGAAACGCTCGGCATGCTCGATCACCATCAGCGAGGCGTTCGGCACGTCCACGCCCACTTCGATCACGGTGGTTGCCACCAGCACGTGCACCTGGCCCGCGGTAAACGCGTCCATCACCGCCTGTTTTTCAATCGGCTTCATGCGGCCGTGCACCAGCCCCACCTGTAAATCGGGCAGGGCTTCGGCCAGCGTCTCGTAGGTTTCGGTGGCGGTCTGCAGCTGCAGCGCTTCGGACTCTTCGATCAGCGGGCAGACCCAGTAGACCTGGCGGCCTTCCTGCGCGGCCGCGTGCACGCGCTCGATGACTTCGTCGCGCCGGTTCTGGTCGATGGCGCGCGTGACGATTGGGCTGCGGCCCGGCGGCAGCTCGTCGATCACCGACACTTCGAGGTCGGCGTAATAGGTCATGGCCAGCGTGCGCGGGATTGGCGTGGCCGACATCATCAGCTGGTGCGGCACCAGGCCGTCGCTGCCCTTGTTGCGCAAGGTCAGGCGCTGGCCGACGCCGAAGCGGTGCTGCTCGTCCACGATCACCAGGCCGAGCCTGGCGAAGTTCACGGTGTCCTGGATCAGCGCGTGGGTGCCGATCACCAGCTTGGCCTGGCCCGACTCGATCATCTCCTTGGCCGCGTCCTTGTCCTTCTTCTTGAGGCTGCCGGTAAGCCAGGCCACCTTCACGCCGAGCGGCTCCATCCAGGCGGCGATCTTGCGAAAGTGCTGCTCGGCCAGGATCTCGGTGGGCGCCATCAGCGCGGCCTGGTAGCCGCTGTCGATCGCCTGGGCGGCCGCCAGCGCCGAGACCACGGTCTTGCCGCTGCCGACGTCGCCCTGCAGCAGGCGCTGCATCGGAAAGTTCTGGGCCAGGTCGGCGCGGATTTCTTTCACTACCCGCTGCTGGGCGCCGGTAAGCTGGAAGGGCAGGGCCGCCAGGAAGGAGTCGGACAGCCGGCCGACCGCACCCAGGGTCGGGGCGCCCTTTTCGCGGCGTGCGCGCTGCGCCCGCTTCATCGACAGCTGCTGGGCCAGCAGCTCGTCGAACTTCATGCGGGTCCAGGCCGGGTGGCTGCGCTCGGTGAGCGCGTATTCGTCGACGTCGGCCGGCGGAGAGTGCAGCAGGCGCACCGACGGCTCGAAATCCCACAGCTGCAGGCGCGAAAGAAAGGCGTTGGGCAGGGTGTCACGCCAGTCGATGCGCTTCATGGCCTCGCCCACCGCGCGCCGCAGGATGGTTTGCGACAGCCCTTCGCCGGATGGATACACCGGCGTGAGCGAGGTGGGCAGCGGCGCGCCCTCGTTAATGACCTTGTAGACCGGGTGGACCATTTCGGCCCCGAAGAAGCCGTGCTTGAGTTCACCCCGCGCGCGAATGCGCACGCCTTCGGCCATCTGCTTGAGCTGGCTGCCGTAGAAATTCATGAAGCGCAGCTGCAGCTCGCCAGTGTCGTCGGCGATCTGCACCAGCAGCTGTCGCCGCGGCTTGTGGGTGATCTCGTTCTTGACCACCACGCCTTCGACCTGCCAGGTCTGCAGGCCGCGCAGGCAGGCATCGCGAATCGGAACCACCTGGGTCTCGTCTTCGTAGCGCAGCGGCAGGTGCAGCACCAGGTCCATGTCGGTGCGCAGGCCCAGCCGGGCGAGCTTCGATTCAAGGGTTTTTGGCGCGGGAGTCGATTTTGGGGCGGGCATATCGCAGCATTCTAGCGTTTGCTGGCGTAAAATAGAGGGTTCGCCGCGCGCACTGCAGCCTCTATTGTAAAGCTGTCAGCACCCATTTTTCCAGAATTGACCACCATGTATTCGCTTTCCGATTTCGATTTCGACCTGCCGCCAGAGCGGATCGCGCAGTTGCCCTTGCCTGAACGGAGCGCCTCGCGCCTGCTGCAGCTCGATGGCGACCGCATTACCGACCGCCATTTCGCCGACATCCTCGACCAGCTCGAGCCGGGCGACCTGCTGGTGATGAACAATACCCGCGTGCTCAAGGCGCGCTTCTTCGGCGTCAAGGAAACCGGCGGCCAGGTCGAAGTGCTGGTCGAGCGGGTGCTCGACAACCGCACCGTGCTGGCCCAGGTGCGTGCTTCGAAGTCGCCCAAGCCGGGCAACCGCATCCGCCTGGCCGACGCCTTCGATGTGACCACGGGCGAGCGCGCCGGCGAATTCTTTACCCTTCACTTCGAGGGCGACGTGTTCGACCTGATCGAAGCCCACGGCCGCCTGCCGCTGCCGCCGTATATCGAGCACACCGCCGACGAGTTCGACGAGCAGCGCTACCAGACCGTGTATTCGAAAGAGCCGGGCGCCGTGGCCGCCCCGACCGCCGGCCTGCATTTCGACGAGCCGCTGCTCGAGCGCCTGGCCGCGAAGGGCGTGCGGTTCGCGTATGTGACCCTGCATGTGGGCGCCGGCACCTTCCAGCCGGTGCGCGTGGAAGACCTGTCCGCGCACGAGATGCATACCGAGTGGTACACGATCCCGCCAGAGACGGTGGCGGCGGTGCGCGCGGCGAAAGCGGCTGGCCGCGACGTGGTGGCGGTGGGCACCACCTCGCTGCGCGCGCTGGAATCGGGCTCGCAGAGCGGCGAACTGATGGCCGGCAGTGCCGATACCGCGCTGTTCATCACGCCGGGCTATACCTTCAAGACCGTCACCCGCCTGGTGACCAATTTCCACCTGCCCAAGTCGACCCTGTTGATGCTGGTGTCGGCCTTTGCCGGCTTCGATGCCATTCGCAAGGCCTATGCCCATGCAATCGCCAGCCAATACCGCTTCTTCAGCTATGGCGACGCCATGCTGCTGACCACGCAATCCCGTTAAAGAATCCAGAATGCTCGAATTTACCCTGCTTAAAAAAGACACCAGCGGCCTGTCGCATGCGCGCCGCGGCCGCCTGAAGCTCAACCACGGCACCATCGAGACGCCAATTTTCATGCCGGTCGGGACTTACGGCTCGGTCAAGGCAATGGACCCGGTTGAACTCAAGACCGTGGGTTCGCAGATCATTCTGGGCAATACCTTTCACCTGTGGCTGCGCCCGGGCACCGCAGTGCTGGACAAATTCGGCGGCCTGCACAAGTTCATGGGCTGGGATGGTCCGATCCTGACCGACTCGGGCGGCTTCCAGGTGTTTTCGCTCGGCGCGATGCGCAAGATTACGGAAGAGGGCGTCAAGTTCGCCTCGCCGATCGACGGCTCGAAGCTGTTCCTGTCGCCCGAAATCTCGATGCAGATCCAGCGCTCGCTGAACTCTGACATCGTGATGCAGTTCGACGAATGCACGCCCTACGAAATCGATGGCAGGCCCGCAACGGCCGACGAGGCAGCCAAGTCGATGCGCATGTCGCTGCGCTGGGCCCAGCGCTCGATGAACGAATTCAAGGGCGGCGAGAACCCGAACGCGCTGTTCGGCATCGTCCAGGGCGGCATGTACGAGCACCTGCGCGACGAGTCGCTCGCCGCACTGGAAGATATCAACTTCCCCGGCCTGGCCATCGGCGGCCTGTCGGTGGGCGAGCCGAAAGAGGACATGAAGCGCATCATGGCCCACGTCGGCCCGCGCCTGCCCGAAAACAAGCCGCACTACCTGATGGGCGTGGGCACGCCAGAAGACCTGGTCGATGGCGTGGCCAATGGCGTCGACATGTTCGACTGCGTCATGCCGACCCGGAATGCCCGCAATGGCTGGCTGTTCACGCGCTTTGGCGACGTCAAGATCAAGAATGCGCGCTACAAGGAAGATACCGCGCCGCTGGACGAATCGTGCGACTGCTACTGCTGCAAGAACTTTACGCGCGCCTACCTGCACCACCTGCACCGCTCGAACGAAATCCTGGGCGCGCGATTAAATACGATCCACAACCTGCATTACTACCTGAACCTGATGCAGGAGATGCGCGATGCTATCGACGCCGACGGCTTCAATGCGTTCCGGATCCGGTTCGCAGCCGACCGCGCGCGCGGCGTCTAAGGCGCATCACGCCTTGCCGTAGGCCCCGGCCGAGTAGGTCAGCTCGTAGCTGTGGCTATAGATCTCGATGATGTTGCCGAACGGGTCTTCCATGTACACCATGCGATAAGGTTTTTCGCCTGGAAAATATTCGCGTACCGGCATGCGCTGGCGGCCACCGGCGGCGACGATTTTCTCTGCCAGGCCCTCGACATCCGGGTCTTGCACGCAGAAATGGAAGATGCCGGTTTTCCAGTATTCGAAATTGTTGGCCGGCCGCTCGGCGTTGGGAAACTCGAAGATCTCCACCCCGATCCGGTCACCGGTAGACAGGTGAGCAATGCGAAACGAACCCCAGCCAGGGCCGAACACGTCGCCGCACATGACGCCGATCGGGCTGTCGTCTTCGCTGATGGTGGTAGGCGGCATGATCAGGTACCAGCCCATGACTTCGGTATAGAAGCGGACCGCGGCGTCAAGGTCGGTGACCGACAGGCCGATATGGGAAAAACTGCGTGGGTAAGGTGTGGTCGATGCCATGCTGATTCTCCTGTGTGGAAAGAGCATTCATGATGAGCGCGCTAGGGCATCATGTAAACTTATGCCACCTTATGGTTTCCATAAAATATTCTTATGCTCAATCCCCAATGGCTGCGTAGCTTCGATGCCGTTGCCGAGGCTGGCAGCTTTACCCGTGCCGCCGAACAGCTGGGCCTGACCCAGGCCGCCGTCAGCCAGCACATCAGCCGCCTCGAAGACGAGTTCGGCCCGCTGCTGCTGCGCCGGCCGCGCCAGCTCGACCTGACCCCGGCCGGCCATGCGTTGCTGGCCTGCCACGCCGAGATCCTGGCGGCCGAGCGGCGCCTGCGCGCGCGTCTCTCCGACGACGACCCGCATCACGGCGAGATCAGCCTGATCACGCCCGGCAGTGTCGGCCTGGCCCTGTATCCGCTGCTGCTGGCGTTGCAGCAGGCCGAGCCGGGCCTGTGCGTGCGCCACCGCTTCGCGCCCGATGCCGAAGTGTGCGAAGCGGTACTGGATAACCGTTTCGAGCTGGGCCTGCTAACCCTGAAACCCGACGACCCGCGCCTGGTGGCGCGCTTGTTCGCCGAAGAACCGCTGGAACTGGTAGTGCCGGCCAACGCCCGGCTTGATGGCTGGGAAGACCTGGCGCGGCTGGGGATGATCGACCATCCGGATGGCCAGGCCATGGCCACCCGCCTGCTCAGCCGTTATTTTCCCGGCAACCCGGGCGTACGCAGCCTGGCCGTGCGCGGTTACGTGAACCAGATCGGCCTGATCCTCGAGCCGGTGGCGCGCGGACTCGGTTTCGCCATCCTGCCGCGCCATGCGCGCCAGGCCTTCGCCCGGCCGGACGCGGTACGCGTGGTCGAGGCCGGCGCGCCGGTGCTCGACAGCCTGTGGCTGATTCATCGCGCCGAGTGGCCGCTGTCGGCACGCGCGACGGCAGCGCTCGATTTTCTCCAGCACCGCATCTAGGCCAGGCGTCTATCGGAGGCGTTAGGCAAATTTCCAACTTGCAATTTGTTGTCGTCGATCTTATATAGCGCACAATGGCCGCGGACGGTGCGCCGATGCTAGAATGTAGCGCTGTTTTTTTATCTCACAATTGGAGTCTCTGTGTTCATTTCCAACGCGTACGCGCAAACCACCACTGCAGCCGACCCCGGCATCATGGGTAGCCTGACTACCTTCCTGCCCCTGATCCTGATGTTCGTGGTCATGTATTTCCTCATGATCCGTCCACAGCAAAAGCGCCAGCGCGAAGCGAAGGCGATGATGGATGCGCTCGCCAAGGGCGACGAAGTGGCGACCGCGGGCGGCATTCTCGGCCGCGTGACCAAGGTTGCGGACACCTTCGTGACCCTCGAAATTGCTGCCGGTACCGAAATCGTGGTGCAGAAGCACGCCGTGACGACACTGCTGCCAAAAGGCACCCTGAAGTCCCTGTAAGCGCCGTAGGCCCTGTAAGCCCGCGGCGGCCCTGGCCACCGCGAGCTCAACATCGAACGCTGGAACACTATGAATCGCTATCCCGTCTGGAAATATCTACTGATTGCCATCACGCTCTTGTTGGGCGCGCTGTACACGGCGCCGAACTATTTCGGCGAGTCTCCGGCGTTACAGGTCACCACTGGTAAATCGACAGTCAACATCACCAGCGCCACCACCAGCCTGGTGGCGGATGCACTCAAGCGCGCCGGCGTTCCCGCCACCGCGGTCAGCCTCGAAGGCAGCGGCAACAGCACCTCGGTGCGCGCCCGCTTTGCCAGCACCGATGCCCAGTTCAAGGCCAAGCTCGCGCTCGAGCGCGACCTGAACCGCGACCAGGAAGACCCCGATTACATCGTGACGGTCAACCTGGTAAAGAATACTCCCGCCTGGATGCAGGCAATCGGTGCCCAGCCGATGAATCTCGGACTGGACCTGCGCGGCGGCGTGCACTTCTTGCTGCAAGTTGACGGCAAGGCCGTGCTCGACTCCAAGATCAAGGGTATCCAGTCGAGCGTGCGCAGCCAGCTGCGCGACAAGAACATCCGCCACGCCGGCATCGAGCGCGTCGGCAATGCCATCGAAGTGCGCTTTCGCGACGACGCTACCCGTAGCGCCGCGCGGGCCGAACTGGCCCGGCAGACGCCCGACCTCGACTTTACCGAAACCGCCGACGGCACCGACCTGAAGCTGGGCGTCACCCTCAAGCCCGAAGCGCTCAAGCGCACCGTCGAAGACGGCGTCAGGCAGAACATCGCCACCCTGTCCAAGCGCATCAACGAACTGGGCACCACCGAGCCGCTGATCCAGCAGCAGGGTGCCGACCGCATCATCGTGCAACTGCCGGGCGTGCAGGACGTGGCGCGCGCCAAGGACATCATCGGCCGCACCGCGACCCTCGAACTGCGCATGGTCGACCAGACCGTGACCCCGGGCACCGAACTGACCGCCGCCATTCCGCTGAACTCGGAACTGTTCACCGAGGGCCGCGGCGCCCCGATCGTGGTGTCGAAAGACGTGATCCTGAGCGGCGAGTCGATCTCGAGCGCCGTGGCCAGCTTCGATTCCAACCAGCAGCCGGCCGTTTCACTCGACCTCGACGGCGATGGCGGGCGCCGCATGCGCCAGACCACCCGCGACAACATCGGCCAGCGCATGGCGATTCTGCTCAAGGAAAAGGGCAAGTTCAGCGTACTGTCGGCCCCGACCATCCAGAGCGAATTCGGCTCGAACTTCCAGATCACCAACATGGGCACCTCGGAAGACGCAAACGAACTGGCGCTGCTGCTGCGCTCGGGCGCGCTGTCGGCACCGATGGAATTCATCGAAGAACGCGTGATCGGCCCGCAGCTGGGCGCCGAGAACATCGAACGCGGCCTGTATTCGACCATCTGGGGCTTCGTGGCCATTGCGATCTTCATGGTCCTGTACTACCACCTGGTGGGCTTGTTCAGCGCGATGGCGCTGGCGGCCAACGTGCTGTTCCTGCTGGCCCTGCTGTCGATGCTGCAGATCACGCTGACCTTGCCGGGTATCGCGGCAATCGCGCTGGCGCTGGGCATGGCGATTGACGCCAACGTCCTGATCAACGAACGCATCCGCGAAGAGCTGCGCGCCGGAGCGGCGCCGCAAACGGCGATCTCGGCCGGCTTCAAGCATGCCTGGGACACGATCTTCGACTCCAACGTGACCACCCTGATCGTCGGCCTGGCGCTGCTGGTGTTCGGTTCCGGCGCCGTCCGCGGCTTCGCCGTGGTGCACTGCCTGGGCATCCTGACCTCGATGTTCTCGGCCGTGTTCGTCTCCCGTGGTTTCCTCAACCTCTGGTACGGCCGCAAGAAGAAACTGACCCACATCTCGATCGGCACGGTCTGGAAAGACGGTTTCACGCCTAACAAGCAAAACGCAACTCAGGAATAACGATGGAATTCTTCAAGATCAAACGGGACATCCCGTTCATGCGCCACGCGTTGATCCTCAACGTGATTTCGGTGGTGACTTTCCTGGCGGCCGTGTTCTTTTTGGTGACCAAGGGCCTGCATTATTCGGTCGAATTCACCGGCGGCACCGTGATGGAGTTGCGCTATCCGCAGGCCGCCGACCAGGAAAAGATCCGCGCCACGCTGCGCGCCACCGGCTATGCTGCGCCTGAAGTGACCAGCTTCGGCAACGCCCAGACCGTGTTGCTGCGCCTGCCGATCATCGAAGGCCAGGCCCAGGCTGGTTCGTCGACCGCGGTATTCAATGCCGTGTGTACGTCCGAACAGGGCACGCCGAAGGTCACGCAAGTAACCACCGACAAGGGCGAGCAGGTCAGCCGCACCAGCTGCGTCGATACCGCCAACCAGGAGCGGGTCAGCCTGCAGCGCGTCGAATATGTCGGTCCTGCCGTCGGCGAAGAGCTGGCGCAAAATGGCCTCAATGCGCTGCTGATGGTGATCGTTGGCGTGGTGATCTACCTGGCGATCCGCTTCGAGTGGAAGTTCGCCGTCTCGGCCATCATCGCCAACCTGCACGACGTGGTCATCATCCTCGGCTTCTTCGCGTTCTTCCAGTGGGAGTTTTCGCTCACGGTGCTGGCGGCGATCCTGGCGGTGCTGGGTTATTCGGTCAATGAGTCGGTGGTCATCTTCGACCGGATTCGCGAAATGTTCCGCAAGCAGCGCAAGATGAGCGTGCCCGAAGTGATGGACCACGCGATCACCAGTACCATTTCGCGCACCATCATCACCCACGGCTCGACCCAGATCATGGTGCTGTCGATGCTGCTGTTCGGCGGCCACGCGCTGCATTACTTCGCGCTCGCGCTGACCATCGGCATTTGCTTCGGCATTTATTCGTCGGTCTTCGTCGCCGCCGCGCTGGCCATGTGGCTGGGCGTCAAGCGTGAAGACCTGGTCAAGCCGGTCAAGGAAAAAGACGAGACCGACGGCGCCGTCGTCTAAGGTTTTGTCTGCCCAAAAAAATGCCGCCCGGTTAATATCGGAGCGGCATTTTTTTCGGGCGGTGGGGACAATCCGTCAATTGCCGCATGTGTGTGTGACCGCACAGAGGCGTCCCCAGCGCAACCTTATAGTGGAACTGTCTCTTTCAGGACATCCCTAGTTTTGGACTTCACCCGCTCCCTCAACCGGAGCGGGTTTTTTTTTATGGGCTGCGCGCTGCCGGCGTCTCAGACAAAGCCGATATTGCGGGTACTGGCGTCGAAGTTGGACAGTCCCGGCAGCATTGCCAGCAGTTCGCTGTCGGATACGCCCAGCCATTTACCCAGGGTCGCGGCGAACTGGTCGACCGATGTGGTCGGCAACAACCGGCCCTGTCCGACATCGTCCGGCCCGCCGTTTGCCACGACCGGTGCCTGGCCGTAAAAGCGCTTGCCCTTGACCGCGCCACCGAGCACGAAATGCATGCTGCCCCAGCCGTGATCCGACCCGTCGCTGTTGCCCGCCATCGTGCGCCCAAAATCCGAGGCGGTGAAGGTGGTCACGTTCTCGCTCAAGCCCAGCTCAACTGTCGCAGCCTGGAACGATGCCAGCGCCGAGGCCAGGTTCGATAGCAGCCCCGGATGCGTGCCGAGCAGGTTGTCGTGCGTATCGAAGCCCCCCATCGACACAAAGAACACTTGCCGCTTCGCGCCCAGTTTGGGCGCGGCGCCGATCATCCGCGCGACCATGTTCAGCTGGCCGGCCAGGCTGTTGCCGGCAGCGAAAGGCGTGGCCAGTGCCGGCGACGAGGCCAGCGCGCCGGTAAGGATGCTGTCCGCGTCGATGGAGCGCTTGGTCACGCGCGTGTATTCGTTTTCCAGCACATGGCTGCGCGGCTGGCTCACCAAAGTAGCGAGCGCGGCACTGGCTGCAGTCGATCCGAACAGCGGCGACTTGACGCCCGCCAGCGGCACCGACCCGCTGCTGGAGACCTGGTATTGCACTGCCGATTTTCCTGACATGAATACGGCATTGCCGGAGACGTTGACGCAGGTAAAGGTCGCGTTGCCGTTGCCGCTCTCGAACAAATCGCCCATGCGTCCGCCCCAGCCCGAGGTGGCACCTTCGGGCGAGGACGATTGCCAGACCGACTGCTGGTCGTTGTGCGAGAACAGCTTGGGAGGCAGCTTGACCGAGCGGTTCAGGTATTGCTGCTTGGAGGTCGGTTGCACCAGCGTGCCGACGTTGAGCATGACAGCCATGTTGCCGGCATTGAAGAGCGGCATCAGTGGAGACAGTTCCGGCGCCAGCGCATACTGGTGGGCGTAGCCGGTGCTGTCGAGCGGCGCGTTGGCGGGCGCGAGCGCGGTCGCATCGAGGCTGGCGCGGCCGTAGGCGAAGCCGGGCCGCATCTGCTGGTAGGCCGCGTGGCTGCTCAGGTCATAGGGCACGACGGTGTTGGCATAATCGTTGCCCCCGTACAGGAACACGCAAACCAGTGCCTTGTAGTCGCCAGCCGTGGCGGCCGACGCCTCGGCCATCGCCGCCAGGTTGAGGGCCCACGGTGCGGCTACGCCGGCCACCGAGAGGGCCGATGCCCGTTTCAGGAAGGCCCGGCGCGATGCAGGTTGTTGGTGCTTGATTGCCATGGCTACTTCCTATTTTTGGATGATGAATTCTGGCGCGGCCAGCACGAGGGTCAAGGCCGCATGGATGCGATTAGTGCGTGCGCTATCGGACCCGGACGGCATGGCATCGATGGCGCCCTTGAGCAGCGACATGGTGGTGGTCGACAGCTGTCCTGCGGCAAGCACGAGATTGAGTTCGTCGAGCAGCAGCTGGGCGGTATCGGCCAGCGGCAGCAGCGCCGAATAGTCACCCTTCACATCGCCGACCCCGCGACTGACCACGGTTTGCATGTAGTTCACGTAGCCGACCACGCTCGACTCGTTGGTCAATTGAAATTCCGGTGCGACCATGCCGGCACTGGCGACGGCGCTGTTCGGCGGTACATAGCCCGGGCGGAAAAAATTGAACACGCTGGCTGCGCGCAGGGGGCTTTGCCCGAGGCGGGTGGCGGGATCCGAGGTGTTGCCGACCGCCCAGGCATCGCTGGCCGAGCTGGCCTTGAAGGCACGCGCCCATGCGGCAAACCGCAGTATCGGTTCGCGCTGCTTGCCAAAGCGCACGTCGCTCGGCGGCGGCGCCGAGCGGGCTTCGCTGTCGAGCAAGATCGCCTTGACCACGGCGGTGAGGTTACCCCTGGCACCGGCGCCGTCGTTGTTGAAGACCGCTGCCACCCGGGTGACATAGGCGGGGGAAGGATTGCTGCAGACCAGCCGCATGATCAATTGACGGCTGACGAAGGGAGCCATGTTGCTGTGCGCGAAAATCGTATCGAGCGCCTGCTTGAGGCTTTCCTCGCCGCTCAGGCCGGCCGCAATGGTTTTGCCCAGGAAGGTCTTGCTTCCGGTTTCGTGCGCGCTTGCGTTGACGATCATTGGGCGGCGTTTGTAGTCCGGGGTGTCGGTGTTGCCGCCGGCAAGGTCGTAGTTCCAGCCGGTAAACACCCGCGCCAGGCCGGCGATGTCGTCCAGGCCATAGGTTTCTTCTTGCTGGCCGCCAACCAGCTTCGGGGTGCCGTCCGGATTCAGGTTGACCAGGCCGATGGTGAACAACTGCATCAGCTCGCGCGCATAATTCTCGTCCGGCAGGGCGCCGGTGCTGGCCCGGAACTTGACGCTGCCACGGTAGGTCAGGAATTCGCCCATGGCCGGGCTGGTCGAGACCTTTTCCAGCAGGCGCCGGTAATTGCCAAAGGCTTCCGTCTCCAGCAGGTCGAGGTAGGCGGCAGCCGTGAAGGCTTTCCATCCACCGCTAAAGCCCGACACCGAGGTCACCAGGATTTCGGACAGCGCGAAGGTGATCCGCTGGCGCAGGGTGTCAGGCGAGGACAGCAGCTTGCGCCAGATCGTGGCATCGGCGCCCGCTTCGCCATTCTTGTTGCTGATATTGTTCAGTCCACGCGCAACCAGGTAGTCCCATCGCGTCCCCGAGGCCGGGACGGCAAATTGCTCGTCGAGCCAGCCGGCGTAGCCGAGCGACTGGACACGGGCGATCTGTTCGCGCGTTGCCCCCATCGATGCCTGGGCTAAAAAGCGCGACGCTTCTGCTGCGCTGGGGCCGGTCGGTAGCGGCGTGACCACCGGGGCCGTGGCAGCAGGCGGTGGCGCGGCCGCGACCGGGGCGGCGGCACTATCGCCACCGCCGCCGCCGCCGCCGCAGCCCGTCAGTAAGGCCAGCGGCAAGATGGCGGCCACTGCTGCAGGTGCCTGCAAGCTGTTGTTGTCGCTGCTGGCGACGATGGAACTGGAATGGTCCATGGCGTAAAAGTTGGCTGGTGGAAAGTATTGACGATCCTAGCCAGTTTCTTTCCGCCTTACAACTTCAAATTTGCAACACACTGTAAGTGGCTGCGGCCATTTACAGTGAAACCGCGGCATTATGTGAATCAGCGCACGGAAACAGGCACCATTCCTGCCTATAGTGGAACTGTCTCTTTCAGGACATCCCTAGTTTTGGACTTTGCCCGCTCTTGTAGCGGGTATTTTTTTGGGCGCGGGGTGTTACTGCGCCCAATCCTGCTACAGCAGCGCGGCAGTCAGGCTCTTGACTTCTTCGGCCGACTCGGCCAGCACCTGGGCCAGGGTGCCTTCGCCGGTAGTGAAATCGATGGTGGCCGCGCTCTGGGCCGTGGTGGCGCCGGCGCGCTGGTGCAGCGGGGAAGGAAAGGGCGCCAGGTCCTTGGCCAGCAGCAGCGTGTCGCCCAGGGTTTCGGGGGGCAGCGCGCGCATGCCGTTCCAGAGTGCCTCGATGGCCCCCATCACCGGTGCCGGCACCCCGAGCTTGAGCAGCACGCCGCGGCCGATCGGCGCTTCGCCATGCTCGAGCCATTCGTCGGTGATGTCATCGAGCAGGCCCGGAAATTCGGCAGCGCGCGAGAGCAGGTAGAAACCGCCTACCTCGTGCACGATACCGGCAAACATGGCGGTTTCCGGATCGACGAACGAGACCCGGCGCGCGATCACCTGGGCCAGTGCGGCCACATGGGCCGAATGGATCCACAGCTGGTCGGCCTTGGCGCGCAGGTCCGGGTCGGTGATTTCGCTTGCCAGCTGGCGCACGATGACGGCGGCGGCCAGTGCGCCGAGTGTCCGAAAGCCAACGCGCTGTACGGCCGCGCGCACATTGGTGACATCGTGCCCGGTGCGGTTATAGGCCACCGAATTGGCGATCGCGACGGTGCGCGCCGCCAGCAGCGGCTCGGCCTGCACCAGCCGCGCTGCCATGTCCGTATGGCAGTCGGGCTCACCCAGGGCGCGCTGCAACTTGAGCGTCGCATCGACATTGGTAGGGAAGCTGAGTTCGCCGCGGCTGGCTTGTGCGGCGATGCTCTTGAGGGCAGAGGATCGGTCCATCGAAAAATTATACCCCCATTGCACTGCCGGGCTGGTTAATAGTGCTTTGAGGCATTAGTGCCCTGCCAGGCACGCCCGTACCGCTTCAAGGCTCGCTGAAGATGGCGTCGCAGCCGTCTTTTTGCTCTTCGGTGTCTTGCAGCTCGTCGTTCAAGCCCAGGTCGATCAGTTCCTCAACCGCGTTCATGAAGCTGTTGAGTTTGGTGGCGCCGATCAGGCGGTAGATCTCGCCCGAATCGTTGCGTATGCCGATCAGCATGGTTTCTTGCTGTACTTCGTCGAGCGGCGCGACATCGAGCAGGATATTGCCAACGATATGCTTATCAAAATGGGCTGGCTTTTTGCCGTCGATCAGGGAAGTTTTCAAGGCATTTCCTTTATGTGTCAGAAGGGTGGGAGGCAGCGCCCGCGGCGATTCCGTCGCGCAGCTTGCGCAGGGCGGCGTCGAGGACGTCGAATTCGGTATTGCTATAGCTGGCGAACAGGCGCTTGCCATGCGCGACAACTTGCGGAAACACGTCGCGGAACACGGCCTCGCCGGCAGGCGTGAGCCGCACGAAGAAAGAGCGCTTGTCGGCGTCGCTGCGCTCGCGCACGACGAGGCCTTTCTGTTCCAGGCGCTCGATCACGCCGGTTAGCGTACCCTTGGTGATCAAGGTGCGCTCGCCCAGCTCTTTGTAGCTCATTCCTGGGGTATTGCCCAGGGTGGCAAGGATATCGAACTGCGCATGCGTCAGTCCGTGCTGGCGCACCGCCGCTCCAGAAAAACGCTCGAAGCCTTGCATGCACTCGGCCAGCAGCCGGATGCTCGTTAAATATCGTTCCCCCATGGGGCAGGATTATAGCCGCCTGCGCGCTTTATTCGAATGCTGGAGCGGACCGGGCCCTGAATATCCGGCGCATTGTTCTGTATGATAGCGGGCGATGCGTACCACCGGTCGCCACGCCCCTTTCCTCGTATGACACCGCCGAATCGATCCGATGCAGCCTGCTGACCTGTCCCTGCTGGCACAGGAACGACCGCTGCGCGTGCTGCTGGTAAGCGCGGGTGAGCCGGACATGCTGAGCTGGTCCGGCCTGGTCCAGCCGCTGCGCCTTGCCGCCAAGCTGCTGGGGCCCGAACTGCTGCATGTGGACGTGCGCAGCCCCGACAAGTTCATGGCCGATGCCCAGCGCTACTGGCACCTGGTGCTGCTGGTGGCCGACGAAGCCGAAGCTGCGCTGCGCCCCGCCAACTGCCGCGCCCTGGTCGAGCGCTTGCGCGCGGCGCCGTTCTGGGGCGGTGTCGGCGCCGGCGTGCTGTGGCTGGCCGATGCCGGCGCGCTGCACGGCATTCGCACCGCGCTGCCCTGGGCCCTCTACCCCGATACCAATGCGCTGGCCGAGCCGGCGCTGTTTACCCCCAACCTGTTCGAGGTCGATGGCAACCGCCTGACGTGCTGTGGCGGCGCGGCCAGCATCGACTTCGCCCTGAGCCTGATCGAGATGCTGTTCGGCGGCGCGGTCCAGGCGCAAGTCAAGGAAATCCTGTGCGTGGACCGGGTGCGCGGCAAGGACGAGCGCCAGCGGGTGGCGCTGCAGGCCAGGTTCGGCATGCTCCAGCCCAAGCTCACCGAAGCGGTGGCGCTGATGGAGGCAAATATCGAAGAGCCGCTCTCGACCGACGAGATCGCCCAGCTCTCCGGCGTCTCGCGGCGCCAGCTCGAACGCCTGTTCAAGCAATACCTCGGCAGTCTGCCGTCGCGCTACTACCTCGAGCTGCGCCTGCAGCGCGCCCGCAAACTGCTTATCGAGACCAATCATTCGATCGTGCAGGTGGGGCTGATGTGCGGATTTTCCTCGGGCTCGCATTTCTCGACCGCCTTCGGCGCGCTGTTCGGCAATACGCCGCGCGAGGAGCGGCAGCGCAAGTTGGGGCAGTAGGGACGCGGGCAGGATCGCTCTGTTGTAACTCCCACAATCTTTCTTCGACTAAAAACGAAAATCCCTGTCGCAGTTCTGCAAGAACTTGTAGAGGGGGCTTTCTATAATGGTTTCTACGCTGCGCGGCGATTGGCCCGCGCACAACCTTCTTGAAGATGAGGAAGAAGCCATGAACGCAAAGCTCGACTCCGGTGTCACCACGCGGCCTGTCACCCGGCAGACCTTCGACGAAGTCCTCGTCCCGACCTATGCCCCGGCTGCCATGGTGCCGGTGCGCGCGGCGGGCCTGGAAGTGTGGGACCAGGAAGGCAAGCGTTACCTCGACTTCACCTCGGGCATCGCGGTCACGAGCCTGGGCCACGCCCATCCGGGCGTGGTCGACGCGCTCACCCGTCAGATCAACACCCTCTGGCACCTCGGCAACGGCTATACCAACGAGCCGGTGCTGCGCCTGGCCACGGCGCTGACCGAAGCGACCTTCGCCGACCGCGCTTTCTTCTGCAATTCGGGCGCCGAAGCCAACGAAGCGGCCCTGAAGCTGGCGCGCAAGTACGCGCACACCAAGTTCGGCCCGCACAAGTCGCGCATCGTGTCCTGCCTGTCGTCCTTCCATGGCCGTACCCTGTTTACGGTGTCGGTCGGCGGCCAGCCGAAGTACACCGAAGGCTTCGAGCCGCTGCCGCAGGAACTGAGCCACATCCCGTACAACGACATCGAGGCCGCGCGCGCCGCGATCACCGACGATGTCGCCGCCGTGATCGTCGAGCCGATCCAGGGCGAGGGCGGCGTCATTCCGGGCGACAAGCAATACCTGAAGGCGCTGCGCGAGTTCTGCGACGCGACCGGCGCGCTGCTGGTGTTCGACGAAGTACAGTCGGGCGTGGGCCGCACCGGCAGCTTGTATGCCTATCAACAGATGGACGTGACCCCGGACATCCTGACCTCGGCCAAGGCGCTCGGCAACGGCTACCCGATCGGCGCCATGCTCACCACCGAAGCGATCGCTCAGCATTTCGGCGTCGGCACCCACGGCACCACCTATGGCGGCAATCCGCTGGCGGCGACCGTCGGCCTGAAAGTGGTCGAGACCATCAGCCAGCCTGCCTTCTTGGAACGCGTGGTGCAAGCCAGCGCCAAGATCTTCGGCAATCTCGAGCAGCTCTCGGCCGACTACCCGCAGGTGTTCGGCAAGCCGCGCGGCATGGGCCTGCTCATCGGCCTGCCGATGGCCGAGGCCTGCAAGGGCCGTTCCAAGGACTACACCAAGCTGGCCGAAAAGCTCGGCCTGATGCTGCTCATCGCCGGTCCCGACGTGGTCCGCCTGGCGCCGGCACTGGTGGTGTCGGACGAGCAGATCCTTGAAGCGGATCGCCTGATGCGCGAGGCCGTCGAGGCCTTCGTCGCCGGGTAAATACCGTCATGCCGGGGCCGTCCGTCCGCGAGGGCGGCGGCCGTGCGGTTTGGCCAGATCGATTGATCTCTTTCAGGAGTTCGCATGTATGTAGTTCGTCCGGTAGAGCGCGGTGATATCGGCGCCCTCGAGGCGTTGGGGGCGGTCTCGATCCCCGGCGTGCACACGCTGCCGCGCACGCGCGAAGCCATTGTCGCGGCGGTCGAGCGCTCGATCGCTTCGTTCGCCGCCCAAGTCGACATCCCGAGCGAGGAGTCGTACCAGTTCGTGCTCGAAGACCTGGGCAGCCGCGAGGTGGTGGGCACCTCGTCGATCCATGCGTCGGCCGGTTCCAACGGCACCTATTTTGCGTTTCGCAACGACGTGATCCAGCAGGTCTCGCGCGACCTGAACATCAGCCACAGCGTGCATGCGCTGACGCTGTGCTCGGAACTGACGGCCTATTCGCACCTGTCGGGCTTTTATATCCGCAACCGCACCAGTGCCGGCCCGGAAGCCGCGCTGCTGTCGCGCGCGCGCCTGCTGTACGCCGTGCTGGCGCCGCAACGCTTTGGCGACCGCTTTTTCGTGCCGCTGGCCGGCGTCACCGATGCCGACGGCCAGTCGGCGTTCTGGAATGCGCTGGGCCGCAAGTTCTTCAAGATGGACTTTCTCGAGGCCGAGCGCGTCATCGACGGCGCCCGCAACCGCACCCTGATCGTCGAGCTGATGCCACACTATCCGGTCTACGTGCCGCTGCTGCCGGGCGACGCCCAGGCCGTGCTCGGCCAGATCCATCCGAGCGGCGAACTCGCCTTCGACCTGCTCACGCAAGAGGGCTTCGAGGCCGACGAATACATCGACATCTTCGACGGCGGCCCGATCCTGCAGGCGCACCGCAATTCGCTGCGCTCGTTCAGCGGCTCGCATGTGCGCCAGGTCGACAACACCAGGCACGATGCCGAGGCCGGCGCGCTGGTAAGCTATGCGGTGGCCAGCACCGAACAGAATTTCCGCGCCGTGATCGCCGCCTGCCCACCGGTCGACACCGCCCAGGCGATCTGCCTGCCGCGCGAGGCCCAGCAGGCGCTGGGCGTCTCCCCGGGTGACAACGTCACCTGCGTGCGTATCTAAAGAGGACTCCATGCTCGTAATCCGTGCAATCCACACTTCCGACCTGGACGCCCTGATGGAAATGGCGCGCCAGGCCGGCAGCGGCATGACCACCCTCAAGCCGGACCTGAAGATGCTGGGCGACCGCATCGCCACCGCGGTAGCGTCGTTCAACGAAACCATCCCGCCCGAAGAGCGCGACTACATGTTCGTGCTCGAGCGCGCCGCGCAAGACGGCCAGCCAGCCGGCATTGCCGGCGTGTGCGCGATCAAGAGCGCGGTCGGCCTGACCGAACCGTTCTACAACTACCGCATCGGCACCCTGGTGCACTGCAGCCGCGAGCTCAACGTGTTCACGCGGATGGAAACCCTGTACCTGTCGAACGACCTGACCGGCTCGACCGAGCTGTGCTCGCTGTTCCTGCTGCCGCAGTACCGCACCGGCTTCAACGGCAAGTGGCTCTCGAAAAGCCGCTTCCTGTTCATCGCGCAGTTTAAGCACATGTTCACCGAAAGGATCATCGCCGAGATGCGCGGCTACCAGGACGAGCAGGGCGTGTCGCCGTTCTACGAAGGACTGGGCCGGCATTTCTTCAAGATGGACTTCAACCATGTCGACGGCCTGACCGCGATCGGCAAGAAGTCCTTCATCGCCGAACTGATGCCACGCCAGCCGCTGTACGTCGACTACCTGCCGGAATCGGCGCGCGAGGTGATCGGCCAGGTGCATACCTCGACCCTGCCGGCGCGCAAGCTGCTGGAAAACGAAGGCATGCATTACGAAGGCTATGTCGACATCTTCGACGCCGGTCCGGTGCTGCAGGGCCGCGCATCCGAATTGCGCGCAGTGCGCGACAGCGTGCTGGCACGCGCCGAAGAAGGCCCCAGCGCGGGCCTGCCCGAAGGCGAGACTGAACACATGTTGGTGGCCAATACCGAGCTGGCCGATTTCCGCATGATTCTCACCCGCGCCATCCCCGGCGCCAACCGCGTCGCATTAAGCGCCCAGGAGCTGTCGCAGCTGCACGTGCAGCCCGGCGACGAAGTGCGTACGCTGACCCTCAACGCAAGGAAGAACGCGCATGGCTAATCTGTCGAACTACATAAACGGCGAGTGGCTCGCCGGCAGCGGTGACGAACTCAGTACCATCGACCCGTCCTCCGGGCGCCAGACCTGGACCAGCCAGCAGTCAACCGCGCAGGACGTGGCGCGCGCCGTCGCCGCCGCACGTGAGCAGTTCGAATCCTGGGCCATGCGCCCGCTCGAAGAGCGCGTCGCCATCGCCATGCGCTTTCGCGACCTGCTCAAGGAGCACGCCGAAGCGCTGGCCGGCATCATTGCCGAAGAAGTGGGCAAGCCGCTGTGGGAAGCGCGCACCGAAGTGGCGACCATGGCCAACAAGATCGACATCTCGGTGCAGGCCTACGGCGCGCGCACCGGCGAGGCGCTGGCCCGGGTCGCCGACGGCAATGCCGTGCTGCGCCACCGTCCGCACGGCGTGTTCGCCGTCTACGGCCCGTATAACTTCCCGGGCCACCTGCCGAACGGCCACATCGTACCGGCCCTGATCGCCGGCAACACCGTGGTGTTCAAGCCGAGCGAATACGCACCGCGTACCGCGCTGAAAACCGTGCAGCTGTGGGAGCAGGCCGGCCTGCCCAAGGGCGTCCTGAACCTGGTCAACGGCGGGCGCGACACCGGCATCGCACTGGGCCAGGCCAGCGGCATCGACGGCGTCTTGTTTACCGGCAGCAGCCAGACCGGCGCGGCCCTGCACAAGCAGTTCGGCGGCCAGCCGGGCAAGATGCTGGCCCTGGAAATGGGCGGCAACAACCCGCTGGTCGTATGGGACATCAAGCAAGACCCGGCCGAACTCGACGCCGCCGTGCACCATGCCGTGATGTCGGCCTTTGTTTCGGCCGGCCAGCGCTGCACCTGCGCGCGCCGCCTGATCATCCAGGACACGCCTGCGGGACAGGCCTTCCTGGAGCGTCTGGTGGCGGTCGCCGCGACCTTGCAGGTGGGCGCCCCGAACGCCGAGCCGCAGCCCTTCATGGGCCCGGTGGTATCGAGCGCCGTCGCCGCGCGCCTGCTGCAGGCGCAGGCCGACATGGCCGCCAAGGGCGGCAAGGTGCTGCTGCAGATGACCCAGCCCGATGCCAACGCCGGGTTTGTCACCGCCGGCATCGTCGACACTACCGACGCCCAGGGCATTCCCGACGAAGAATGGTTCGGCCCCTTGCTGCAGGTGATCCGCGTGAACGATTTCGACGCCGCCCTGCAAGTTGCCAACGCCACCGAATTTGGCCTGGCCGCCGCCCTGCTGTCGCCGTCGGAAGAACTCTGGAAGCGCTTCGCGCTGCACGCCCGTGCTGGCATCGTCAACTGGAACCGCCCGACCACCGGCGCGGCCAGTTCAGCGCCCTTTGGCGGCGTCGGCAAGTCGGGCAACCACCGCCCGAGCGCCTATTACGCGGCCGATTACTGCGCCTACCCGGTCGCCTCGATCGAGACGGCCGAACTCGAGATGCCGGCCAAGCTGGCGCCTGGACTGGTGTTCTGATCATGCGTACAGCCCGCGAATACAATTTCGATGGCCTGGTTGGGCCATCCCATAACTATGCCGGCCTGTCGTTCGGCAACGTCGCTTCGTTCAGCAATGTGCGCAGCAGCTCGAACCCGCGCCAGGCGGCCCTGCAGGGCCTGGCCAAGATGCGTGCGCTGGCCGCGCGTGGGTTTGCCCAGGCGGTGATGCCGCCGCAGGCGCGCCCGAATTTCCGCCTGCTGCGCCGGCTCGGTTTTTCGGGCAGTGACGCCGACGTGCTGGCGCAAGCCTGGCGCGAAGCCCCGGTCATCCTGGCCTGCGCGTACTCGGCAGCGCCGATGTGGACCGCCAACGCCGCCACCGTCAGCCCATCGAGTGACACCCGCGACGGCCGCGCGCACTTCACGGCGGCGAACTTGAACAACAAGCTGCACCGCTCCGAAGAGCATGTGCAGGCCACGCGCTCACTGCGCGCGATCTTCGGCGACAGCAACCATTTCGTGGTGCACGACGCGCTGCCGCCGGTGCCGGCCTTTGGCGACGAAGGGGCGGCCAACCACACCCGCTTCGCCAGTTCGCACGGCGCCCAGGGGGTGGAGTTCTTCGTGTACGGCCGGGTCGAGTTCGACCCGTCGGCCCCGGCGCCGAAAAAATACCCGGCGCGCCAGACCCTGGAAGCCTCGCAGGCGGTGGCCCGCCTGCATGGCCTGGACCCGGCGCGCACCGTGTTCGCATCGCAGAATCCGGACGTGATCGACCAGGGAGTGTTCCATAACGACGTGATCGCGGTCGGCAACGGCAACGTGCTGTTCTACCACGACCAGGCATTCCTCGACGAAGCCGGCACCCTGGATGCGCTGCACCGCGCGCTTGCAGGAGTCGACAGCGAGCTGGTGCCGGTACGCGTGGCGAGCAGCCAGGTGCCGGTGGCCGACGCCGTGGCCAGCTACCTGTTCAACAGCCAGCTGCTCACCCGGCCGGATGGCCGCATGGCGCTGGTGGTGCCGCACGAGTGCCGCGAGAACGAAGCGGTGGCACGCTACCTGGACACGCTGGTGGCGGGCGAGAGCCCAATCGACGAACTGCTCGAGTTCGACCTGCGCCAGAGCATGCGCAACGGCGGCGGGCCGGCCTGCCTGCGCCTGCGCGTGGCGCTCACCGACGACGAGGCGCGCGCCATGCACCAGGGCGTGATCATGACCGAGGCCCTCTACGCACGCCTGGTGACCTGGGTCGAACACCATTATCGCGACCGGGTCGAACCGAAGGACCTGGCCGACCCGCAACTGGCGCTCGAATGCGCGGCCGCGCTCGAGGAGCTCGAACGCATCCTTGGCCTGTCGGGCCTGTACGACCTGTCATAGCAATGCAAGCGAGCGACCGGGTGACCCGGTCGGCGCGGCATGTTCTAATAACGGATTAGCGCGAGCAGACAAGCACCTGCGGCGCGCACTGAATTCAGACGGGACAACCCCGTCCATATAAAGCCAGGGCGGCGCGAAGCCACAAGCTCCATGCGCGCCGGGCACTCAAACTTTGGAGAAGCACATGAAAGACATGCCTCAAGACCTGCGCAACCAGACGCTCGCGCTGGTCAATGCACATCACGCCGCTGGCGACGCCAGTCAGGTTGGCGCGCTGATCAGCGCGTGGCTGGGCTCGCTCGACGACGAAGACCTGGCCGGCACCTCGCCCGACAGCCTGGCGCCGGTCCTGTGGCAAGGTTTTTCGCAGCTGGCCCAGCGCACCGGCCCTGGCTGCCAGATCGCCCAGATGCAGTATTCCGACGAGCGTGGCGGCATGGCGACCGCGCTGCTGATCCTGAACGATGACATGCCTTACCTGGTCGACTCCTTCGTCATCGCCCTGCGCAAGGAGCGCCAGGTCGCTACCGGGGTGATGAATGCCGTGCTGTCCGTGCGCCGCGACGCCAGCGGCGCCGCGACCGCCGTCGGCGAAACCGGCGCCCCGCTCGAATCGATCGTGCTGGTGCTGCTCAACGACGAACTCGAATTCGCCGAGCTCGACTCGCTGACCGCGCGCCTGCGCATGGTGGCCAACGACGCCGCCGTGGTGCACCGCGACGCCGTCAAGATGGCCGACCGCCTGACCGCCGTTGCCGCCGCCGCCGCCCAGTCGGGCACCGCCGAAGGCCAGGAAGTCGCCGCCTTCCTCGAATGGGCCAAGAACGAAGGCTTCGAGCCGTTCGGCTACGCCTACTACATGGTCAAGGACGGCGTGCGCGAACTCGAGCGCGACATCCCGAGCCGCATCGGCGTGCTTGCCGACACCACGCATCCGGTCTACGGCACCTGCCTGGCCAATATCCCAGGCGATTTCGAAACCCTGTCGCGCCGTGCCGACACCCTGTCGATCGTCAAGGCCGACGTCGAGGGCACCCTGCACCGCGACCAGCCGCTGGACTTCATCGGCGTGCGCGATACCGATGCCCAGGGGCGCATCTTGGGCGAGCACTGCTTCGTCGGCCTGCTCACCCGCGCCGCCACCTCGACCCCGCTGGCGCGCCTGCCGTTCGCACGCGGCCGCGTCGCCAAGGTGCTGTCGATCGCCGGCGTGCGCCAGGAAGGCTTCCGCGCCGAGAAATTTGTCGAGATCCTCGAATCGCTGCCGCGCACCGAAGCGCTCGAAGCCGATCCGGAATGGCTGGCCCAGGTATGCAGCTCGGTGGTCTCGCTGTACAAGCATCCGCGCCCGAAAGTCTTCGCGCGCCGCGACGTCTATGGCCGCCACCTGAACGTACTGGTCTACCTGCCGCGCGAGCGCTACAGCGCCGCGGTCGCCGCCGGCCTGGCCGCGGCCCTGAAGGACAGCTCGGAAGCGAGCGACGTGCGCGTGCAGACCCTGGTGGCCGATGGCCCGCTGGCCCGCGTCTACCTGATCGCCCATGCCGCGCGCAACCCGCTCGACCTGGAAACCGACATCCAGCAGCCGCTGCTGTCGGTGCTGGATGGCTGGCACGACCGCTTCGCCATGCTCACCAACGGCGTGGATGAACACGCCCAGCGCAGCTGCCTGCGCAAGCTTGGCGCCAACCTGCCGGTGAGTTTTGTCACCGCCAGCGCGCCGGAAACCGCGTTCCGCGACCTTCAGGCCCTGCTCAAGATCGGCCAGCACGACCACGTGGCGGTGCGGGTCGAGCCTGGCAATGGCGCCGGCAATGCCGCCACCGGCGCCTCGATCCGCCTGTACTCGGGCGAAGTGGTGCCATCGCTGTCGCGCATCCTGCCGGCACTGCAAAACGCCGGCATCGCGGTCGACCGCGAGCAAACCTGGTCGATCAAGACCGCCGATGGAGCGCGCCACCACGTGACCGCGCTGGCGGTGGACGACGAAAGCGGCGCCAAGCTGGTCAAGCCGGGCATTATCCCGGTGGCCGAAGAACTGTTTACCGCACTGTTCAACGGCGACGCCGAAGACGGCCGCATGAACGGCCTGACCATCGAAGGCGGCCTGTCGATGCGCGAAGTGCAGCTGGTACGCGCCTATATCAGCTACTGGCGCCAGCTCGGCTCCAAGTTCTCGGTGCGCTACATGGCCGAGACCCTGCGCACCCAGCCATCGCTGGTGAAGGAGTTCGTCACCGCTTTCCTGCTGCGCTTTGACCCGAAACTGTCCGCTGCCGAACATGCCGGCGGCGCCGCCAAGCTCGCTACGCTCAAGGCCGGCCTGGCGAACGTGAACCACGCCGATACCGAAGAAATCATGGGCGCGCTGGTGGACCTGGTATTGGCCACGGTACGTACCAACTATTTCCAGAACGACGGCGAAAAGATCATCTTCAAGGTCGACACCAGCAACCTGGCGCTGGCGCCGGAACCGCGTCCTTTCCGCGAGATCTACGTGTTCTCGCGCCGCTTCGAGGGCGTGCACCTGCGCGGTGGCCCGGTTGCCCGCGGCGGCCTGCGCTGGTCGGACCGCATGGAAGACTACCGCACCGAAGTGCTGGGCCTGGTGAAGGCGCAGATGGTAAAGAACGCCGTCATCGTGCCGGCCGGCTCGAAAGGCGGCTTCGTGTGCAAGCAGATGCCCACTGGTGCCCCGCGCGAAATCATCGCAGCCGAGGGCGAAGCCTGCTACCGCGAATTCATCGCCAGCTTGCTGGAAGTGACCGACAACCGGGTGCGCGGCAGCATCGTCCCGCCTGACAATACGGTGCGCCACGACCAGGACGATCCTTACCTGGTGGTGGCTGCCGACAAGGGCACCGCGACCTTCTCCGACATCGCCAACAGCATAGCCGTGCAGCGCGGCTTCTGGCTGGGCGACGCCTTTGCCTCGGGCGGCTCGAACGGCTACGACCACAAGAAAATGGGCATCACCGCCAAGGGCGCTTTCGAAGCCGTCAAGCGCCACTTCTATGAGCTGGGCCACGACATGAAGACCACCCCGGTCACCATGGTCGGCGTGGGCGACATGTCGGGCGACGTGTTCGGCAACGGCGTGCTGCTGTCGCGCCAGCTCAAGGTGCTGGCGGCGTTCGACCATCGCCATATCTTCCTGGACCCGACCCCCGATGTCGCGGTGTCGTTCCAGGAACGCGAGCGCATGTTCGCGCTGCCGCGTTCGACCTGGGAAGACTACGACAAGAGCCTGATTTCGCAGGGCGGCGGCGTCTATCCGCGCTCGGCACGTTCGATCGAGCTGACCCCCGAAGTGCGCGCCGCGCTCGATATCAAGGAAACCTCGCTGTCGCCAGAAGACCTGATGCACCGCATCTTGCTGGCGCCGGTCGACCTGTTCTACAACGGCGGTATCGGTACCTATATCAAGGCCTCGACCGAGACCCACGCGCAGGTGAAGGACCGGGCCAACGATCGCATCCGCGTCAATGGTAGCGAACTGCGCTGCAAGGTGGTGTCCGAAGGCGGCAACCTGGGCGCGACCCAGGCCGGCCGTATCGAGTTCGCCCTGGCGGGCGGTCGCATCTTCACCGATGCGATCGACAACTCGGCAGGCGTGGACTGCTCGGACCACGAAGTGAACATCAAGATCTGGCTCGACACCGAAGTGAGCGCCGGCCAGCTGATCGACGCCGACCGTAACCGCATCCTGAACGAGATGACCGGCGACGTCGAGAAACTGGTCTTGCGCGACAACACCCAGCAGACCCATTTGCTGACCCGCGAAGCGCAGGCGCAGGCCACCGCGTCGACCGTGGATGGCTACGCCGCCCTGATTACCAACCTGGAATCGGACGGTTCGGTCTCGCGCGAGCTGGAACAGCTGCCAAGCGACGCCGAGCTGCAGCGCCGCAAGGCTCTGGGCCTGGGCCTGAGCGCACCAGAACTGGCGGTGGTGGTTGCCAACGTCAAGAACCGCTTCAAGCGTACCCTGTCGGCACTCGACCTGACCGGCGAATCGTGGGCCGATTCGCTGCTGCGGCCATACTTCCCGGCGCAGCTGGTGGCGACCCGCGACCCGCTCGAGCACCCGCTGGCCAATGCCATCCTGGCGACCGTGCTGGCCAACGAAGCGGTTAATCGCTGCGGTCCGCTGATGCTGCGCGACCTGGCTGCCGAGCACCGCGTCGACGAAACCGTCGTGGTCAAGGCCTGGGCCAGGGCCTGGGCGGCGCTGCACCTGGCGCCGGTGTTCGACGCGCTCGACGCCGATGCCTTGAGCGTGCCGCGCGACGTATCGATGGTGGTCGACGCCCGTACCCGCGCACTGCTGCGCGCCTTGATCGAAGGCGTGCTGTCGCTGCCGGAAGGCACCGACGGAATGGCCGAACTGTCGTCGCTGTTCGGCCAGGCCGACCAGCTGCGCAGCTTGAGCCCGGCCCGTTCGGAAGCCGACGGCCACAGCGGCCTGCCGGCCTCGTTCACCGCGGCCTGGAAGGCAGTCGAGACCATCGAGTCGCTGGCCACCTTCCTGTTCGCGGCGGTCTCGGTCCAGCGCCCAAGCGGCATGAGCCTGGCCCAGTTCCTGCAGGTCGGCATGGCGCTGCGCCAGCAGGCCGGTATCGACACGCTCGAACGCGGCCTGAAGCTGCCGGCGCAGGGCAAGGCGCAGGAACAGCTGCGCAATTACGCGATGCAGGCACTGCGCCGCACCCAGCAGCGCCTGCTGCTGCAGGTGATCGAGCGGGCTGGCGCGGGCGGCGATCCGCTGGCGGCGGTCGACGAAGTCACCAAGGCGCGCGGCCTGTCGGGCTTCGCGCAGCCGGTGGAACTCGAACAGGCCATGCTGGACGTCTGGGCGCTGTCGGAAGGTTCCAGCCCGGACCGCCTGGCTGCCTGAACGATGAGCGCAGACCATACTACTGCGCTGCCGGAAGCGGTGCGGCTCCTGGCCGGAGGTGACTTCGGCGCGGTGGCGCAGCGCTTCGCGCAGGCTGGTTTCACGGTCGGCCGGCCGGCGTCCGGCATCCTCACGGTCAAGGGGGGGGCGCCTGACGCGGCCCGGCCGGCTGTGCTGGTGTCGGTGGGCGTGCATGGCGACGAGACCGGGCCGATCGAAATGCTGGCCTGGATCGTCGAAGCCCTGTCGCACACCCCGCATGCGCTGGCGGTCGACCTGATGCTCTGCGTCGGCAACATCGACGCGATTGCGGCGGGCAAGCGTTTCATCGATGCCGACCTGAACCGCATGTTCCGCACCGAACGCGGTAGCCTGGCCGGCAGCTTCGAAGCCACGCGTGCCGATACGATCATGGCCGTGACGCAGGATTTCTTTGCAGGAGCGGGGCCGGCGCGCTGGCACCTGGACCTGCACACGGCGATCCGCCCCTCGCACTATCCGATGTTCGCGATCGTGCCGGAGCTGATCGCGGACCAGGCGCGCCATGCCTTGATCGACTGGCTGGGACAGGCGGCGATCGGCGCGATCATCATGAACCCGAAGTCGGTCGGCACCTACAGCTATTACTCGAGCGAGCACCATGGCGCGGCGGGTACCACCGTGGAGCTGGGACGGGTCGGCACGCTGGGGCAGAACGATTTGTCGCAGTTCGCCGCTGCGTCGGCAGCGCTGGACCGGCTGCTGCGCGGGCAGGCTGCGCGAGTGGCCAGCACGGCGCCGCACGTGTTCGCCACGGCGCGGCAGGTGATCAAGTTGTCCAGTGACTTCAGCATGTCGGTCGGACGCGAGACCTGGAACTTCACGCCGATGAAAAAGGGCGATGTCATCGCGACCGACGGCGACACGGTCTACACCGTGGAGCACGACGAAGAACTGGTGGTGTTTCCGAACCCGGATGTGCGGATTGGCTTGCGCGCGGCCCTGATGGTCACGCGGATCGGCTGATCTTGCAGCATCTACCGTTCGCTCTGCACTAGACTACAGCCTTTGCCTACCGCGGAAGGCTCCATGAGCATGCTTTTCTCCCCAGTCAGCCTGGGCTCCCTGCATTTGTCGAACCGCGTCGTCATCGCGCCGATGTGTCAATACTCGGCAGTCGATGGCTTGCCGACGGCATGGCACACGATCCACCTTGGCGGCCTGGCACTGTCGGGCGCGGGCCTGCTGATCATTGAGGCTACCGCCGTCACGGCCGAAGGCCGCATTTCTCCCGACGACCTTGGCCTGTGGTCCGACGCCCACGCCGAAGCGCTGGCGCCGGTCGTGCGCGCCATGCGTACCCATTCGCCCATCAAGATCGCGATCCAGCTGGCCCATGCGGGCCGCAAGGCGTCAACCGAAGTGCCATGGGACGGCGGCGCGCAGATTGCGCCGGACCAGCCGCGCGGCTGGCAGACCGTGGCGCCATCGAGCCTGCCGCACGCCGAGGTCGACACGGCGCCGCTGGCGCTCGATGACGCAGGGCTGGCGCGTATCCGCGACGGCTTCGTGGCGGCGGCGCAGCGCGCCCATGCGCTTGGCCTGGACGCCATTGAGCTGCACGGCGCCCACGGCTACCTGCTGCACCAGTTCCTGTCGCCGCTGTCGAACCGGCGCGGGGATGCCTATGGCGGCTCGCTGGAAAACCGCATGCGCTTCCCGCTCGAGGTCTTCGATGCGGTGCGAGGCGCCGTGCCAGAGACGATGGCGGTGGGGATGCGGATTTCTGCCACCGACTGGGTCGACGGTGGCTGGGAAATCGAGCAAAGCGTGCGCCTGGGCCAGGAGCTGCAAGCGCGCGGCTGCAGCTTCATGCACGTCTCGAGCGGCGGCCTGTCGCCGCGCCAGCAGATTTCGCCGGAGCCGGGCTACCAGATCGACTTTGCCCAGCGCATCAAGCGCGAGACCGGATTGCCGACCATTGGGGTGGGCTTGATCACCGAGGCGCAGCAGGCCGAAAACATTCTCCAGCAGGGACAGGCCGATCTGATCGGGCTGGCGCGGGCGATGCTGTACGACCCGCGCTGGGCCTGGCACGCGGCGGCGCAACTGGGCGAGCAGGTGTTTGCGCCGCCCCAGTACTGGCGCGCGCCGCCGCGCGCGCACCAGGAGTTGTTCGAAACGGCGCGGCCGGGTCAGCGCTGATGGCGCCGATGTGCGGAACGCTTGCGCGCGTCTGTACACAACAAAATGTGTAGTCGCACACAACAAACCCCTATAATCGCTGGTTTTGATTGGCGAACTTTCAAGTTCGCCGACGCTACCGAACCTACAGGCCACATTGGCCGCGCACCAAAGGACATGCCGTGAATCTGACCCTGGGCCAAAAGCTGATCCGCACCAAACCGGCTGGACGTCATCACGACGAAGCGGATGGGGGCGGCGGTGGCCTGCAGCGGTCGCTGGGCCTGTTCCCGCTGACGATGATCGGTGTCGGCGCCACCATCGGCACCGGGATCTTCTTCACCATGGTCGAAGCCGTGCCCAAGGCCGGTCCGGCGGTGATCCTGTCGTTCTTGCTGGCCGCCGTGACCGCCGGCCTGACCGCGCTGTGCTATGCCGAGCTGGCCGGCCGCGTGCCCGCTGCCGGTTCGTCTTATTCGTTCGCGTATGCGACCGTCGGCGAGTTCGCCGCCTTCATCGTGGCGGCCTGCCTGCTGCTCGAATATGGCCTGGCCGGCAGTGCGGTGGCGATCGGCTGGTCCGATTACCTGAATAACTTTTTGGTCAATGCTTTCGGGTGGGAGATTCCGGCCCATCTGCGCTCGCCGATGTTCGTGTCGGACCACCGGAATGTTCATTTCATGCCGGGCAATTTCAACCTGCCGCCGGTGCTGCTGGTGATTATGTGCGGCCTGTTGCTGGTGCGCGGCACCAAGGAATCGGCGACCACCAATGCCGTCATGGTGCTGATCAAGCTGGCCATCCTGATGTTCTTCTGCGTGATCGCCTTCACCGGCTTCGACGCCGACAACTTCACGCCTTTCTTCAACCCGGACGCCGACAGCGGCTACGTTGGCATGGCTGGCGTGACCGCGGCCGCCGGCACCGTGTTTTTCTCGTTTATCGGCCTGGACACCATCGCCACCGCCGGTGAAGAAGTCAACAACCCGCGCCGCAACGTGCCGATCGGTATTTTGGCGGCACTGCTGATCGTGACCGTGTTCTACCTGCTGGTGGCCCTGGCCGCGATGGGCGCGCAGCCATCGCACCAGTTCGCGGGCCAGGAAGCCGGCTTGTCGGTGATCCTGCAGAACGTCACCGGCCAGGCCTGGCCGGCGCTGGTGCTGTCGGCCGGCGCCGTGGTGTCGGTGTTCTCGGTAACGCTGGTGACGATCTATGGCCAGACCCGCATCCTGTATGCGATCAGCCGCGACGGCCTGATCCCGAAGATCTTCCAGAAGGTGAACAAGCGTACCCTGGCCCCGACCGCCAATACCGTGATCGTGTGCGCCGCAGTGGCCCTGGTGGCCGGCCTGGTCGATGCAACCTTCTTGTGGGACATGGTGAGCATGGGCACCCTGACCGCCTTCATCGTGGTATCGGTGGCGGTGCCGGTGATCCGCGCCAAGCAGGGCCCGGGCGAGCCGGGCAGCTTCCGGGTGCCGTTCGGTCCTTACCTGGTTCCCGGCCTGTCGATCCTCGCCTGCCTGTACATCATGAAAGACTTGTCGGCGACGACCTTCCGCATGTTCTTTATCTGGATGGCGGTGGCCGTGGCGACCTATTTCCTGTACAGCATGCGTCACAGCCGCCTGAACAAGGCGCAATAAGGCTGGCGACAGTGGACGCGGGCTTGGCATCGTTCGAGCGGCGGCGCGACCGCTTCGCGCTGTTCAACAGCATGGACAGCGCCGCCGTCAACCTGTGCTTTCCGCTCGAACTGCCGGACTTTCGGCCCTGGTGCCGGCAGCAAGGGCTGGCGCCTTTCCATGTGTTGCTGTGCGCGGTGCTGCGTTCGGTGCTCGGAATCGACAACTTCCGCTACCGCCTGGTCGATGGCGAAGTGATCCGCATCGACCGCCTGCGGCCCTCGTTCACGGTGGTCAACCAGCACAACGACCTGAACTTCGCCCAGTTCGACTGGACCGACGACCTGCGCGAATTCGTCGCGCGCAGCATCGCGGCGCGCGAGCAGGCGGCCGCCATGACCGAACTGAACGCCGGGTACCGCAACATGTCGCCGCGCGAAGCGAAGGAGCAGGTGTTCGTCACCTGCATTCCCTGGCTCGCCTTCACCTCGATCCAGCACCCGAGCGCCTCGCTGGCGCACCCGGACATTCCGTCGTTTGCATGGGGGAAGTTCCGTCAGGCCGGGGACGGCCGCCTGGAGCTGCCGTTCTCGGTGCAGGCGCACCATGGCTTCGTCGATGGCTTTCATATTCACCAGCTGGCGCAGGGAGTTGCGGCGGAGATCGCCGGCTTCATGGGGTAACCCAGCTTGTTAGCACATAACAAGGAATAGTGACGATGACATCCAATTCGCAGGCATCAAGCGGCAGAGCAGGTTCCTACTGGTATTTCGTCCTGATTGCCCTGGCCCTCGTGGTGTTGCCACTGGTGCTAGATCAACGCATTCTGGTGTCCCCCATATTGCTGTTCGGCGCGGCGTGTGTGTCCACCGTGGCAAACCACGTGATCCGCGGAACTAGCGCAAAGGATGCGGACGGAATGTACTCGCGCGTGTTTTACCTGCGACTGGGCGTCTCCATCGCAGCGGTCTTCCTGCTGCTCGCGATCGACTACATTGCCCGCGCCTTTGCGGCCTGAAGTCATTCTCTCGTTCGCGAGGCAGGCGTCATAGAAAAAAGCCACGCGACCTTACGGCGACGTGGCTTTTTGCAATAGGGCGCCCGCAGGCGCCACACACCAAGTTTATTGCACGTTCATTTCCTTGAGCAGGTTGTCGGCCTTGTCCACATGCTTCATGTTCCACAGCATGTAGCGGCTGTCGACCTGGATCGAGCGGGTGTTGGCGTTGTTGAAGTCCCAGTCCGAGATGATCGAATCGAGGGTGCCGTCGAAGGCCAGGCCAATCAGCTCACCCTTGGCGTTAAGCGCGGCCGAACCCGAGTTGCCGCCGGTGATGTCGAGCGTTGCCAGGTAATTGACCGGCACGGTCTTGAGCTTAGGATCGACATAGCTGCCGAAATCCTTGGCCTTGATCGCCGCCAGTTGTGGCGCTGGTGCGTTGAACTCGCCTTCGCCGGTGTGCTTCGCCGTGATGCCCTTGGTGGTGGTAAAGGCGCTCCAGGAGCCGGTACCATCCGCGCCATGGCTGCGGCCGGCGATTTTGCCGAAGGTGACGCGCAGGGTGCCGTTGGCATCCGGATAGACGGCCTGGCCCTTGCTGTTCATGTAGGCGATCTTGGCCTTCATGTAGTTGCCATAGGCTTGCTGGATCTTGCCGGCCAACTCTTGCTCTTTGGCTTCATCTTTCATGTCGGCGTCGTACATCGCGACGGCGGCCTTGATGAAGCTGTCATTCGAGGCCTGGAACTCGGCAGGCGACTTGGTCAGCCACGCGCTGCGCTCTTCCTTGTTGGCCAGCTTCGAGCCGGCGTAGATGCGGTCCAGCGCTGCCTTCAGTTCGGCCTCGGTCATGCCGGCGCGGATTCCCAGGGCGGCGTCGAACGCGGCGTCGTGCTCGGCGGCAGGCTGTGCGTTGTACTTCTTGAGGAAGTTCAGCACCAGCGCCTTGTCGACCTTTTCGTCGTAGGTACGGTCCTGGCCTGCGATGACCGAATTCCAGCGTGGCATATCACGTTCCTGGAAGCCCGCCTTGCGCTCGGCGTCGGGCTTGGTGCGCTCGTTGGCCAGGCGGTACAGCGAACGCGCCGACGACAGGAACTTCGGCTGCGCATAGCTCAGGAAGAAGTTTTTCTTCGCAGCGGCGTCTCGCTCGGCGATCAATTGCTCGACCTGCTCGATGTCAGCGGCGAACTGGGCCTTACGGGCGGCATCGGCGTTGACCCAGCTCTTCAGTGCGGCGTGCTCGGCGGTCTTGCGCTGCAGGAAATCGCTACCTTCGTACGAGGTCAGCATGCCCTTGCGGTTCTTGTAGTAGTTGTTGACGCCGGCGATCTGGCCTGCGTACTTGAGCTTGGCAGCCGGATCGTTCTTGGTCTCGCGCTCGATGATGGCCAGGGTTTCGCCCGATGCCTGCACGAAGGCCGGGTAGTTCCAGTCGAAGGTCGACGACACTTCTGATGGCAGGCGGTGGCGGTTGGTGCGGCCGGGATAGCCCAGCACCATGATGAAATCGCCTTCCTTCGGGCCTTCTTTGGCGATCTTCAGCACATGCTTTGGCTGGTAGGGCACGTTGTCCTTCGAGAACTCGGCGGCCTTGCCGTCCTTGCTCACGTAGGCGCGGTAGAAGCCGTAGTCGCCGGTATGGCGCGGCCACATCCAGTTGTCGGTGTCGCCACCGAACTTGCCGACGCCGGCCGGTGGCGCGTGCACCAGGCGCACGTCGCGGATCTCGAGCTGCTTCAGGCGGTAGAACTCCAGGCCGCCGTAATAGCTGGCCACGGTGCAGCGGTAGCCGGCATCTTTTTCGCATTCGGCCACCAGTTTCTTCTGGTTCTTCTCGATGGCGTCGATACGTGCCTTGCCGCTGAGCTTGGCTACTTCAGGCGTGATGACCTGGGTCGTGACATTGGCGACGTCTTCGGTAACGTAGACGCGGCTGCCCGGAGCGGCCGGCAGTTCTTCAGCCATGGTCTTGGCCAGGAAACCGTTTGCGAGCAAGTCGCGTTCCGGGGTCGAATTGACCGCGATGCTGTTGTAAACACAGTGGTGGTTGGTGACCACCAGACCCTGCGGCGACACGAACGATGCCGAGCAGCCGCCCAGGCTCACGATCGCGCCCATTGGGAATTCGGTCAGCTTGGTCAGCGAGGACGGATCGAGCTTGAGGCCGGCGGCCTTCAATTGCTTAGCTACTTGTGGCAGCTGCTGCGGCATCCACATGCCTTCGTCCGCTTGTGCGGCGAAGCTGGTCAGGATGGCCAGCGAGAGGAGAGTCTTTTTCATTCGCGTCGTCTGTTCAGTCTGTTAGGGAAGGGAACACTCTGGGACTTCATGAGCACCCAAGAGTATCGGCAATACGTATCCTCAACGTCAAGCACTATGTCGCCTGCGCGAATTAAATGCTTGCTGTTGCATGCGGTTTTGCCGGGATACGCATTACAGCTGGGCCTTGACCAGCGAGGCCAGACCGGTGGTCACGCGCTGCCACCACGGGCGTTTGCGGAACGATTCCTTGGTCACTTGTTTCGACAGGCGCCAGTCGGCCTCGAAGATGGCTTCCTGCCGGCGCGCGAAGGCCGGGTCGAGGACATTCAGGTTGGCTTCGTCGTTGATGCTGAACGAGCGGTTGTCGAAATTGGTGGAGCCAACCGACACCAGCAACGTATCGACGATCAAGCCTTTCACGTGATACATGGTGGGCTGGTATTCGGCGAGTTTGACGCCGGCCGCCAGCAGCTCGGGCCAGCGCTCGCGCGAGGCCGCCTTGACCAGGTCGGAATCGATGTGTTCGCCCGGCATGAGGATGCGCACCCGTACGCCGCGTTTGGCCGCTTCGATCAGGGTGCGCACGGTCAGGTCGTCGGGGACGAAATAGGCGGCCGACAAATCGATCGTATTGCGTGCCGAGGTAATGGCCATCAGGTACATCAAGTGCATCGATTCGCTGCCGCCGGTGGGCGAACTGGCGAACATCTGGGCCGGCATGGTGCCAACCACCTCCAGTGCCGGGAAATAGTCGGGGCCGTCGAGCACGGTGCCGGTGGACTTGAGCCAGTTATCGTTGAACACGGCCTGCATCTGGCCCACAACCGGACCTTCGATGCGGTAATGGGTATCGCGCCAGTGATTTTTGTCTTGGGCATTGCCGCGCCACTGGTCGGCGATTCCGACGCCGCCGGTAAATCCGACCTTGCCGTCGACAATGAGCAGTTTGCGGTGGGTGCGGTTATTCAGGCGTGCCAGCTTCCACCAGACCGGCTTGTGGTAGCGCTGCACTTGCACTCCAGCAGCCTCGAGCGCATCGATCTGCGCCAGGTCCATCTTCATGCTGCCCATGAAATCGAGCATCAGGTGCACCTTGACACCGGCGCGTGCGCGCTCGGCCAGGGCGTCGGAAAATTCCTGTCCAATTGTTTCTGACCAATAGATATAGGTTTCGAAAGTAATGGTTTTTTCGGCAGAACGGATCGCCTCCAACATCGCGGGAAAGATCTCGTCGCCATTGAGCAATGCATCGACCTTGTTGCCATCGAGGATGGGCGGCCCGAGCAGCACGCCGAGCGAACGGCGGAACTGCGGATCGTTGGTCTCGTATTGATGGGTGAGACGGGCTTCGATCTGCTTTTCACTGGGCATGAAATTCAATGCGAGTACGCCCAGGACAAGGCTGGCGGCACTGGTGATCAGGACGATCCAAAAGACTTTTGCGGACATTTGTACTCTCAAATGTAAAAAAACCAACGCATAAAGCGTTGGTTTTTAGTAATGGCTACCCACTAAAACTATTAACGAACGCGGCCGCGACGCAGCAGGTTCACGATAGCCAGCAGGATGACAGCGCCCAGGAACGAGACCAGCAGCGACGACACGCTGAAGTCGTCCGAGTTGATGGTGCCCGAGCCGAACAGTGGCGACAGCAGCCAGCCGCCCAGGAATGCGCCGACGATACCAACAACGACATTGAGAATCATGCCCTGCTCTGCATCGGTCTTCATGACCATGCTGGCGAGCCAGCCCAAGATACCACCGACGACGATCCAAATGATAAATAACATGGCTTACCTCCTTCAAAGTGAGAAAACATACCCCCAGGCCCGTTTATTGCCGTGACCATGTTGACAAGTTTAGGGACGCGTCCCCATCAGGTCGGTGCGGCAACGAACGTTAGACGGCGAATCGCATCGGCCGTTCTTCTTAATTTACAAACAAGCAGGCAGAGTGCGTCAGCGAACAGAAGAGCTGTTGTGTTGCGGAATATTGTTAGTTCACTTGCAAGACATTAACTGTTTGCACGACCACGCAATTGAACCTCTGAAAGGATTCGCCATGAGCAGCTACGATTCGAAGAACAACCAGAATTCCCGTATGGTCACCGGCCTGTTCCCTGACCGTGCCAGCGCCGAACGCGCCTATAACTCGATCTCGACCCGCGGCTACACCAAAGACGACGTCAACCTGATGATGTCGGACGATGCGCGCAAAACCCATTTCGCCGACACCGATACCGAGCTGGGCAGCAAGGCTGCTGAAGGCGCGGGCATCGGCGCCGGCATCGGCGGCACCATCGGCGCAGTGCTGGCCGGTATCGCCGCAGTCGGCACCACGCTGGTACTGCCAGGCCTTGGCCTGGTGGTGGCCGGTCCGTTGGCGGCAGCCCTGGCCGGCGCTGGCGCCGGCGGCCTGACCGGCGGCCTGATCGGCGCGCTGATCGGCGCCGGCATTCCCGAAGACCGCGCAGCACACTACGAAGAAGGCATCAAGCAAGGCGGCATCGTGATGGGCGTGAATGCCCGTTCGGACGACGATGCGCGTCATATCGAACAATCGTTCACCGATGAGGGCGGTAGCCATGTCATCGGTGCCGGCCTGGGCGCCGTTGGTGGTGCCGTTGTCGGTGCCGGCATCGGCTCGATGGCTGGACCGGTCGGTACCGTTGCTGGCGCCGCCATTGGCGCCGTCACCGGCGGCATGGCCGGCAAGGGCGTGGGCGAAGTCGTCAACCCGAAAGCGGGCGACGACCTGTCTGAACACTACCTGGCCAAGGGCACCGGCGCTGGTACCGGCGCGGCCGTGGGCGCCGTCGCAGGCGCTGCCGCTGGCCCGATCGGCATGGCGGCTGGTGCGATCGTCGGCGGCCTGGCGGGCGGCGCAGCTGGCCGCGGCGCGGGCGAAGTCGTCAATCCGAAGGCGAACGACGACCTCAATGACCATCACCTGGCGCAAGGCATCGGTGCAGGCGGCGGCGCTGCCGCCGGCGCTGCGGTGGGCTCGATCGCCGGTCCGATCGGCACCGCTGCCGGTGCAGTCATCGGTGGCCTGGCAGGCGGCGCAGCCGGCCAGGGCACGGGCGAAGTCATCAACGCCAAGCCTGGCGACGAACTGCGTGACCATCACCTGGGCACCGGCGTTGGCGCAGCCGGCGGCGCAGCAGTGGGCGGCACCGTGATCGGCGCTGCCCTCGGCGGACCGATCGGTGCGGTGGCTGGCGCTGGCATTGGCGCCGCCGTCGGCGGCATGGCTGGCAAGGGCGTGGCCAAGCTGGTCAATCCAGCGGAAGAAGAAGCCCACTGGCGCACCGAGTATCAGACCCAGCCGTACTACACGCCTGGCTATACCTACGACGACTATGCACCCGCCTATGCGCTGGGCTACACCGGCGCTGGCCGCTATCCAGGCGGCTACGACTCGCACGAGAACGAACTGTCGAGCGAGTGGGAGCGTACCAAGGGCGCTTCGCGCCTGAACTGGGAACAGGCCAAGCTCGCTTCGCGCGCCGCATGGCACAAGGTCGAGCGCGCCATTCCGGGCGACTTTGACCGCGACGGCCGTTAATCGGCATTGCCGCCGCCTGCAAGGGGCGGCAAGATAAAAAAGCCTCGCAGCCGTTCTGGCTGCGAGGCTTTTGTTTTATGCAGTGCCGGTGGCTTACTGTTTGACGGCTTCGACCTGGATCAGCAGCTTTACTTCCGGCGAGAAGCGCGGCAGGCCAAAGTTGATGCCGTAGTCGCTGCGCTTGAACTGGGCAGTGACGTCGGCGCCGCAAACTTCGCGCTTGAGCATCGGGTGCTCGATGCACTTGAATTTGTTGATGGTCATGGTCAGCGGCTTGGTCACGCCGTGCAGGGTGAAGTCGCCCTCGGCCGAGGTCGGCACGTCGCCGGTGAACTTGATTGTCTTGGCTTTAAAGGTCGCGGTCGGGAATTTGGCGACATTGAAGATGTCTTCTTTCTTGGCGTGCTCGTTCATCTTCTCGTGGCCGAAATCGACGCTGGTGGTATCCACCGTGATATCGATCATGCCGGTCTTGGCCGCACGGTCGAGGGTGACCGTGCCTTCGGTCTTGTTGAACTTGCCGCGCCAGACCGAGATGCCCATGTGATCGGCTTCGAAGCTCGGGTAGGTATGGTTCGGGTCGATCTTGTAGGTGTCGGCGGCGAGGACTGCGCCGGCGCCGAAGGTGCTTACTGCGGCCACGGCCGTGATCAGATGCTTGATTTTCATGTGAACTATTTCCTTATAGGGTGGTGTGTAATGAGCGCAACTTCTTGATCAGGGAACTGCAGTCAGGCGGAACCTGATGACTACTTCATCGGCGACCATGCTCGTGTCTTTCCACTCGCCTTCGCCAATATTGAACGCCAGCCGTCGAATCGGCAACTGGCCTTCGAACACGTGTTTTCCGCCCGCCGTCTTCATGGTCAGAGGAAAGCTCACATTGGCGCTGCGGCCCTTGATGGTCAGCTTGCCAGTAACATTGAATTTTCCGGCGCCGGCCGGTGCGATCGCGCTCGAGACGAAGCTCGCCTTGGGAAACTGCGCGGCATTGAACCATTCTTTCTTGGCTACTTCTTTGTTGTATTCCGGATCGCCCAGGTCAAGGCTGGCCGTGACGATGTCGACCTGCGCCTTTGAGGCGGCCGGCTGGGCGGCGTTGTAGTCGATCACGGCGGTGAAGCGGGTGAAGCGCGCTTCGACCGGCACGCCCATCTGCCTGAATACGGCCGACACGCTGCTGTGGGCCGGATCGGTCTTGAGCGGGACGGCGCTGGCGCCGATGGCGGTGCCGGCAAGCAGCGAAGCGAATAACAGGCTCTTGAAAGGTGTCATCGGTGTTCCTTTGCAGTAGAAAAGGGCAGCATGCGCGCCATCACGCCGTCGCGGTCGACCAGCCAATGCTTGAGCGCAGCAGCCACATGCACGCCGACCAGCACGGCGAGCAGCATGGTAAGCCAATAGTGGACATCCTTGAGTACCAGCTTGAGCGCCGGATCGGCGCCGATCAGTACCGGCAGGTCGAATACCCCGAAATACACCACCGGAACGCCCGCGGCCAGGCTATAGAAATATCCTGACAGCGGCACCCCGAACATCAGCAGGTACAGCAACCAGTGCAGGCCATGCGCGGCGCCGCGCTGCCAGGCCGGCAGCGGGTCGGCATAGGCCGGAGGATGCTGCAACAGGCGCCACAACAGGCGCACCGCAGCCAGGGCCAGAACCGTCACCCCGGCCCATTTATGCCACGAAAAGTATTTCAGCTTGGTCGGGGTCAGGCCCGGGATATCGGTCATGACCAACCCGAGCGTGAAGGTGGCGATGATCAGCAGTGCCATCGTCCAGTGCAGCACGATGGCGACGGTAGTGTAGCGATGCATGTTTCTTTTTTTGAAATTTGTACGCGTTCGAACTAACTATACCAGTGTTCATCTTCTGCTGCTGCCCCGGATTATTTTTCACCGGAACACGAGCATGGTAGGGTTTTTATACCCGCAGGCAAGTTCCAGAATGTAAAATTCACCAACATAGCCGTTTATCAAACTTGCTGACGGCATACATGTTTCACGGAGCAGCATCATGATCATCAAGCTTACCTTGTCGAAGCCGTCCTGCGTGGGGTTGCCTGCCACCCTGGCAGCCTGCATCGGTGCCGCGCTGGCGCTGCCGGCCATCGCGCAAGCTCAGCACCTGGCCGACCTGTCGATCGAAGAGTTGGCCAATATCCAGGTGACTTCGGTGTCGAAAAGGCCGGAGCGGCTGCACGATGCGCCGGCCTCGGTCTTCGTGATCACCGCCGACGACCTGCGCCGTTCCGGTGCGCGCAGCCTGCCGGAAGCACTGCGGCTGGCGCCCAACCTGCATGTGGCGCAAAGCTCGACCTACAGCCACGCGATCAGCGCGCGCGGCCTCAATGGCAGCAATACCGGTTTTCCGAACAAGCTGCTGGTGATGATCGACGGCCGCTCGGTATATGCGCCGGTGTTCTCCGGCGTATTCTGGGATATGCCGGACGTGATGCTCGAAGACGTCGAACGCATCGAGGTCATCAGCGGGCCGGGCGGCACGATGTGGGGCGTGAACGCCGTCAATGGCGTCATCAATATCACCACCCGTTCGGCCCACGCTACCCAGGGCAGCCTGGCCGCCTTGCGCGCCACTACCAACGGCGCCGACGCCGCCTTCCGCCAGGGCGGGGGATCGGGCGACGCCAGCTGGCGGGTATACGGCAAGGTGCTACAACGCTCGAACAGCGAGAACGCCGCCGGCGCGCGCCTGAACGATGCCTGGCGCCAGGCCCAGCTGGGCTGGCGCGCGGACTGGGAGCGCGGCAGTGATACCTTTAGCCTCAACGGCAACGTGTACCGTGGCCAGCCCGGGCAGCCCGCGCCCGGTGAAGTGCCGGTCACCGCTAGCGCACTGCGGCTCGGCGAAATCGACACCGAAGGCGCCAACCTGAGCGCGCACTGGGAACATGGCTTTGACGGCGGCTCGCGCCTGTCGGTGCAGGCCTACCTCGACCATACCCGGCGCGCGGTGCCGCTGGCGTTTACCGGATCGCTGCAAGTCGCCGACCTGCAGCTCGAACACATGCTGCCGCAATGGGGCCGCCACAGCTTGATGTGGGGAGCGAACTTGCGCCACAGCTGGGACCATGTCGAGGGCAGCGAGGTGTTCGCCTTCCTGCCCGCCAAACAGCAGCAGACCTGGGCCAGTCTATACGCGCAGGACGAGGTGGCGCTGCGTCCCGACCTGAGCCTGACCCTGGGTGCGCGCATCGAGCGCAATAGCTATACCGGTATTGAATTGTTGCCGACAGCGCGCCTGGCCTGGCGCCTGGCACCGGGCCATACCGTCTGGAGCGCGCTATCGCGCACCGTACGCGCGCCAACCCGGCTCGACGTCGATGCCTTTATTCCGGCCCGTCCGCCGTATTTGCTGCGCGGCGGACCGCAGGTGCGCTCGGAAGTGGCGCGCGTGGTCGAACTGGGCTATCACAGCCAGCCGCTGGCCGGCCTGTCTTACTCGGCCACGTTGTTTCACAACCAGTACGACCACTTGCGTACCCAGGAAATCGACCCGACCCGGACCTTTTTCACCTTTGGCAGCCTGATGCAAGGCGAGGCGAGCGGCATGGAGATGTGGGGCAGCTACCAGCTCACCAGGAGCTGGCGCCTGACGGGCGGGTTCACCGCGCTGCACGAGCGGCTGCGCCTGAAGCCGGGCAGTAACGACCTGGCCGGTCCTGGTACCGCCGGCCGGGATCCGGAGCATACGCTGCAGCTGCGCTCGCACTACGCTGTCGACGAGCGGCGTGAAGTCGATGTGGCGCTGCGCAAGGTGGCGGCGCTGGAGAATCCGGCAGTGCCCGACTACTGGGCACTGGATGCGCGCTTCGGCTGGCGCCTGGCGCCCAACCTGGAATTGTCGCTGGTGGGCCAGAACCTGAACGGCGGCCATGGGGAAAATGGTCGGCGCGAGACCCGTGCCGAGCTTGGACGCCGGGTTGGCGTCAAGCTGGTGTGGACCAATTAATCACCTTGCCGGTGATGCGCCGACACAGCGCAGGCAGGGCAGGATCTGCCCTACCTGCTTAGATGGCCTTGGCCAGCTCCGCCGCCAAGCCGATGTAATTTGCCGGCGTCATTTGCAGCAGCAGTTCTTTGGCCTCTTGCGGAATCGCCAGCTTGCCGATGAACTCCTGCAGCGCGTCGCGGGTGATGCCCTTGCCGCGGGTGAGTTCCTTCAACTGTTCGTACGGATTCTCGATGCCGTAGCGGCGCATCACGGTCTGCACCGGCTCGGCCAGCACTTCCCAGTTCGCATCGAGGTCGGCTTCCAGGCGTGCGGCGTTGACTTCCAGCTTGTTCAGGCCGCGCAGGCAGCTGTCGTAGGCCAGCAGCGTATAGCCGAAGCCGACGCCGATATTGCGCAGCACCGTCGAATCGGTCAGGTCGCGCTGCATGCGCGAGACCGGCAGCTTCTCGGCCATGTGGCGCAAAATGGCGTTGGCCAGGCCCAGGTTGCCCTCTGAATTCTCGAAGTCGATCGGGTTGACCTTGTGCGGCATGGTCGACGAGCCGATTTCGCCGGCGCGCAGCTTCTGCTTGAAATAGCCCAGCGAAACATAGGTCCAGATGTCGCGGTTCAGGTCCAGCAAGATGGTGTTGGCGCGCGCGATGGCGTCGAACATCTCGGCCATGTAGTCGTGCGGTTCGATCTGGATGGTGTACGGGTTGAACACCAGACCCAGGCGCTGCTCGATCACCTCTTGCGAGAATGCCGGCCAGTCGAAGTCCGGGTAGGCTGCCAGGTGGGCGTTGTAGTTACCCACGGCGCCGTTCATCTTGGCCAGGATCTCGACGTTGGCGATGCGCAGGACAGCGCGCTGCAGGCGCGCCACGACGTTGGCGAATTCCTTGCCCAGCGTGGTCGGGCTGGCGGTCTGGCCATGGGTGCGCGAGAGCATCGGCAGCGCAGCATTGGTGTGCGCGATCTCGGTGAGCCGGGCGATGATGGCCTGCAAGGCTGGCAGCAGCACGCCGTCGCGCGCGGCCTTGAGCATCATGCCGTGCGAGGTATTGTTGATGTCTTCCGAGGTGCAGCCAAAGTGGATGAATTCGCTCGCCGCCACCAGCTCCGGCACATCCTTCACCTGCTCCTTGAGCCAGTATTCGACGGCCTTGACGTCGTGGTTGGTGACCGCTTCGATCTCCTTGATGCGGGCCGCTTCTGCGTCGCCGAAGTTCGCGGCCATCTGCTCGAGGTGGGCATTGGCTTGCGGCGAGAACGGCGCGATCTCGGCAAACCCGGCCTGCGACAGCGCCTGCAGCCAGGCGATTTCGACTTTCACACGGTGGTGCATGAAGCCTGCTTCCGACAGGATCGGGCGCAGCTTGTCGGTTTTCGACGCGTAGCGGCCATCGAGCGGGGACAGGGCAGACAGGGTAGCCGACTTGGCAGGGGAGGGGACGGTAGAGGTCATGGCGGGCGGTCCGTGCAAAAACGCGGATTTTACCACCGGCGGCGGCGCGCAGCCCCGCCACGCGCCCGATCGCGGCCGCCGCACCGACACGCCCGAGAGCCGCCGGGAGCAGGTTGCGGCCCTGATGCCGATGCTATACTTGCAGCCATTCTTCTTATGTGAGCACGTATGAAACTCATCGGTTCCGTCACCAGTCCCTTCGTGCGCAAGGTCCGCGTCGTCATGGCGGAGAAGAAGCTCGACGTCAGCTTCGAGCAGCAAAACGTCTGGGTTCCTGAGACCACGATCCAGGAGCTCAACCCGCTCGGCAAGATTCCCTGCCTGGTCATGGAAGACGGCAGCACGCTCTACGATTCGCGCGTGATTGTTGAATACCTCGACACCGTTTCCCCGGTATGCAAACTGCTGCCGGCCAGTGGCCGCGAGCGCACCGATGTCAAGGTATGGGAAGCATTGGCCGACGGCGTGCTCGATGCTGCCGTGCTGGTCTTCCTGGAACGGCGCGAACGGGCGCCTGAAGAGCAAAGCGCCAAATGGATCGAGCGCCAGCTGGGCAAGGTGCACGCCGGCTTGAGCGCGATGTCCGGCAAGCTGGGCGAGTCGGCCTATTGCATGGGCACCCACTACACGCTGGCCGACGTGGCGGTCGGCTGCGCGCTGGGCTGGCTGGCGTTGCGCTTTCCAGACATTGACTGGCGCGGCGACTACCCGAACCTGGCGCGCCTGCACGATAAACTGTCCGAACGCGCGTCGTTCCGCGACACCGTGCCGGTGTCGGCGTGAGCGTGCCCGCCACCACCGTGGTGTTTGGCGAGGCGCTGGTCGACGACTTCACCACCGAGCAGGTCGTCGGTGGCGCGCCGCTGAACGTGGCGCGCCACCTGGCCGCCTTCATGGCACCGCAGCTGATGGTCACCCGCATCGGCAACGATGGGCCGGGCCAGGCCGTGCGCGCCGAGTTCGAACGCTTCGCGATGAGCGACGCGGGCCTGCAGCTCGACGCCATCGAAGAGACCGGCCGGGTGCTGGTCGAACGTGGTCCACGCAGCCACCGCTTCACCATCCTGCCATGCCAGGCCTACGACTTCATCGACCTTGCGCAGGCCCAGAAGGCAGTCGACAGCGCGCAGCCCGGCATCTTTTATTTCGGCACGCTGGCCCAGCGCAACGCGTGTTCGCGCGCCAGCCTGCACGCGCTGCTCGATGCCACGGCGGCGCTACGCTTTCTCGACCTGAACCTGCGCGATGGCCAGGTCGACGAACGCTGCGTCACCCGTTCGCTGCAGGCAGCGAACATCGTCAAGGTCAATGAAGAAGAACTGCAGTCGCTGTTCGGTTGGTATTTCCAGATAGCGCCGAACGCTCCCGCACTGTCGGCCGAAGAGGTGCGTGCCTCCTGCGGCGCGCTGCTCAAGATGTTCGCGCTCGACGCGCTGATCGTCACGCTCGGGCATCGCGGCTCGGTGTACTTCGGCGCCGATGGCGGCGTGCTCATGAACCGCGATACACCGCCCCCTCCGTTTGTCATCGACACAGTGGGCGCGGGCGATGCGTTCTCGGCGATTTTCCTGCTGGGCACGATGCGCGGCTGGCCGCTCGAACTTACGCTGGCGCGGGCCAACGAGTTCGCCGGCGCGATCTGCGCGATTCCCGGCGCGGTGCCGCGCGACCTGGGGTGGTATGACGGGTGGATGGTGAAGTGGCGCTAGCGCGCTGTCGGCATGTTGGGCCTGTGTTGCGGACGCGGTAAACGCCGATCCCCGGGTAGCCGGGGATGGCGGTACGGCAAGGCGTCAGGTAGTGCGTGATTATTCGCCGATCTGGCTCTGCAGATAATTCTGGATCCCGACCTTCACGATCAGGTCGAGCTGCGTCTCCAGCCATTCGATATGCTCTTCGGTATCTTCGAGGATCATCAGGAACAGGTCGCGGGTGACGTAGTCGGCAGCCGCTTCGGAGGCGGCAATCGCCTCCTTGACCGTCACATGGGCCGCGCGCTCAAGCTTCAAGTCGCATTCGAGCATTTCCTGGGTCGATTCACCGATCAGCAGCTTGTGCAGCGCCTGCAGGTTCGGCAGGCCATCGAGCATCAGGATGCGGTCGATGATCTTGTCGGCATGCTTCATTTCGCCGATCGATTCGTCGTATTCCTTCTTCGCCAGGCGGCTGAAGCCCCAGTGGCGGTACATGCGGGCATGCAGGAAGTACTGGTTGATTGCGGTAAGTTCGTTGGTCAGCTGCGCATTGAGCAGACGGAGAACGTTCTGGTCGCCTTTCATGTGGTGCCCTTGATATTGTGGTGATCGATGCGCTCCATGATATCAAACAAGCAGGCCGAATCTCGGATCAACTGCGTGCAAAATCCTGAAAAAAGCGGGCTAACGACGAGAAAAACGGTGGAATCGAGCCTGAATAGCAAGCGTTCTCACTCCACAAGCAGAATGCTTCTCAGTCCCCGGTGGGTGGCCGGAATGGGGAGCGAAAAAAAGCCCGCCGCGTGGCGGGCCCGGGCATCGCTGCGGTGACTCAGGCCGCTTGCGGCAGGCGGCGTACTTCGGTGATCGTGGTCTGGCTGTCGAGATGCTGATTCAGTACTTCGCGGGCATAGCTGACGCAGGTGCCGCACATGGTGCCTACGCCCAGTTCGCGGTGCAGTTCGGCCACCGACGAGATGCCGAGGTCGATCGCCTGGCGGATTTCGCGGTCGGAGATGTTGTTGCAGACACAGACGATCATCGCTTCGTTTCCCTTGCAGCTGAGCTAGTGCGGACTTGGTAATTTGCCATTTGAAATGAGAATCAATCTCATTCGTGTTCTATTCTCTCCAAACTCGACGGCGATTGCAACCGATTTTTGCCTTTCCGCCGCACTATTTTCGGCCTGTGGTCAAAGCGTAAATAGAAATAATTCGCATTTAGGTTTATGATGCACTTAGTTGTCTCATCAGCGCTACAAGTCCTACTCCACAGCCTCACATTCCCGGACGCGACCATGACTCTTGCATCTTCCCTGACCACGCTCGACGCCCTGCTGCCGGGCCAGAGCGCTACCGTGATCCACCTGGCACCGAGCCGGCAAGAAGATGGCACCGACGTCCAGCGCCGCCTGATGGAGCTCGGCTTCGTTCCTGGCGAGCGGATCCGCGTGCTCAAGCGCGTCATGGGTGGCCCGCTGGCGGTCAAGGTGGGCGAATCGACCTTTGCGCTGCGCCGTTTCGAAGCGGCCCTCGTGTCGATCAAACCGGAATAAACGCATGGGTGTCATGGAACAGCAGGTGGCATCGCGCACGCCCCTGATCGCCTTGCTCGGCAATCCGAACTGCGGCAAGACAGCACTCTTTAACCGTCTCACCGGCTCGCGCCAGAAGGTCGCGAACTATGCCGGCGTGACCATCGAGCGCAAGGAAGGCAGCTTCACATCGCCCGCGGGCCGCCAGTTCCGGGTGCTCGACCTGCCGGGCGCTTACAGCCTCAATGCCCAGACCCCCGACGAAGGCATCACGCGCGACGTCGTCGCCGGCCTGCGCGCGGGCGAAGCCCCGCTCGACGCCATCCTGTGCGTGGTCAACGCCACCAACCTGCGCCTGAACCTGCGCCTGGTGCTCGAACTGCGCCGTCTTGGCCTGCCGATGGTGCTGGCCCTGAACATGGTCGACGTCGCCAAGAAGCGTGGCATCCGGATCGATACCGCCACCCTGTCCACGGCGCTGGGCATGCCGGTGGTCGAAACCGTCGCCATCCAGTCGGGCGGCGAACAGGCCCTGCTGGCTGAACTGGACCGCATGGAGTTCGGCGCCACCGTCAAGGTCAAGCCGCTGTCGGCGATCGACGAAGTGCCGGTCGAGGAGACCCAGCGCGAAGTGCGCCGCATCCTCGACCTGGCCGTGTCCACCGGCGCCGACAGCGGCAACCTGACCGAAAAGATCGACAATGTGGTGCTGCATCCGGTGCTCGGGCCAGTGATCCTGGCCGCATTGATGTTCCTGATTTTCCAGGCGGTGTTCAGCTGGGCTGGCGCGCCGATGGACCTGATCGAGCTGGGCGTCGGTCGCCTCGGAGAGCTGGTCGGCGCCTGGCTGGACGAGGGTCCGCTGCGCAGCCTGATCGTCGACGGCATCATTGCCGGGGTCGGCAGCGTGCTGGTATTCCTGCCGCAGATCATGATCCTGTTCTTTTTCATCCTGCTGCTGGAAGACGTCGGCTACCTGCCGCGCGCGGCCTTTTTGTTAGATCGCATCATGGGCAGCGTGGGCCTGTCGGGCCGCGCCTTCTTGCCGCTGCTGTCATCGTTCGCCTGCGCGATTCCCGGCGTGATGGCCGCGCGCACGATCCAGAACCCGCGCGACCGCCTGGTGACGATCATGATCGCGCCGCTCATGACCTGCTCGGCGCGGCTGCCGGTGTATGCGCTGCTGATCGCCGCCTTCATTCCGAACCGCAGCGTTGCCGGCAGCCTCAACCTGCAAGGCGTGGTGCTGTTCGTGCTCTACATGGCCGGCATCCTGAGCGCGATGGCGGTAGCCTGGTTCATGAAGCGCCGCAGTACCTATAAACAGCAGGCGCTGATGCTCGAACTGCCGGCCTACCACTGGCCGCAGCCCGGCGCGCTGGCGTCCGGCCTGTGGGAGCGCGCCAAAATATTCCTCAAGCGCGTCGGTACCCTGATCCTGACCATGATGATCCTGCTCTGGCTGCTGTCGAGCTTCCCGGGTGCACCGGAAGGCGCGGCCCATCCCGATATCTACTACAGCGTGGCCGGCATGATCGGGCGCGGGCTGGCCGTGCTGCTGGCCCCGATCGGGTTCGGCTGGGAGATCGCGATCGCCCTGGTGCCGGGTATGGCCGCGCGCGAAGTGGCGGTCGGCGCCCTTGGTACCGTGTACGCGCTGTCGGGCGGGGACGAGGTCGGCAATACCCTGGCGCCAATGATCGCGCAATCGTGGTCGCTGGCGACCGGACTGTCGCTGCTGGCCTGGTATGTCTATGCACCGCATTGCCTGCCGACGCTGGCAACGGTGGCGCGCGAGACCGGCAGCCGCCGTTTTGCCTGGATCATGGCGGGCTACATGTTCGCGCTCGCCTATGTGGCCGCCTTCATCGTCTATCGCACCACCTTGTTCTTTACGGGAGCGTAGCGGCCATGCCTTGGCAAGAACTGTTCGTCGGAATCATTGTCGTAGTGGCCGCCCTGTATGCCGGGGCCAAATATCTGCCCGCATCCTGGCGTCGCGCCCTGGTGCACCGCCTGTCAGGCGGCGGGCGCGCATCGACGCGGGCGAAGCGGCTGGTGGCGTGGCTCGATACCTCGGCCAGTTGCGGCAGCGGCTGCGGCAGCTGCGCAAGCTGCGCCACGCCGCAACCGACGCCGCCGTCCAGCGGCGAACCGGGCAGGGGGCGGGTCATCAAGATCCACCAGCACCGCTAGCGGGGCGCAGGCTGGAAGCCGCCAGCGCCTGATCAGCGCGCGGGATCGGGCACCACATGCCAGGCGCCGCCGACCCCATCGCCGCTCTTGTCGCCTTCTTGCTTGTCCTTGATGAAGGTATACAGCGGCTTGCCCTTGTAGGCCAGCTGCTTGCTGCCGTCCTCGCGCGTGACTATCGACCAGGGCTCGGCCAGGGGGGCACCGGGCGCCGTGACCGGTGGCCAGTTGCGGGCGCAAGTCTCGACGCAGCTGCTCTTGCCACTGCCGGCCACATCCTTGTCGTAGGTATAGACGGTCATGCCCGAGGCATCGACCAATACGCCATGCGCCGCTTTCAGCGGCGGGGCATCGGCGGCGAACAGGGTGCTTGAAAACAGCAGGGCGGTGATTGCGGTACTGACTCGAAGCAACTGCATGACGGTCTCCTGAGCGTTGGATATACAGAGAAGATACACTGGCCGGCCTGTTGGCAGGCGCACAACATGCTAAGCTGCGGGCCTTGTCGAACCTTATCGAAAGCCTTCATGATCGTCGTCCATCACCTGAACAATTCGCGCTCGCAGCGCATCCTGTGGCTGCTCGAAGAACTGGGGCTGGAATACGAGATCAAGCGTTACCAGCGCGACCCCAAGACCATGCTGGCGCCGGCCGAGCTCAAGGCCGTCCACCCGCTCGGCAAGTCGCCGGTGATCACCGATGCCGAGGCCACGGTGGCGGAGTCCGGTGCCATCATCGAGTACCTGCTGGAGCGCTACGGCAACGCACGCCTGCGGCCGGCCGCCGGCACGCCCGAGCGCCTGCTCTACACCTATTATCTCCACTTCGCCGAAGGCACCGCCATGTCGCCGTTGCTGATGAAGCTCGTGTTCGACCGCATCGAGAGCGGCCCGATGCCTTTCTTCGCCAAGCCGATTGCGCGCGGCATCGCGCGCAAGGTCAAAGAGACCTTTATCATGCCAAATATCCGCGGCCAGCTCGCGTTCCTGGAAGCGGAACTGGGAAAATCTCCCTGGTTCGCCGGCAGTGAATTTTCCGCTGCCGATATCCAGATGAGTTTTCCGCTGGAGGCGGCCGCCTCGCGCGGTGGCCTGGGCAGCCAGTATCCGCAACTCGAAGCCTTCTTGCAAAAGATCCACGCCCGTCCGGCGTATGTCCGGGCCCTGGAGCGCGGCGGCAAATACGACCTGCTTAAATAAACTTACCCCCATGAGTACCCAGGGCAAGCTGCTGGCGATCGATGGCCTGAACATCGTCCGCCGCGTCTATGAAGCCAGTCCCGAACCGGACTCCGACCTGAAGGCCAGCATCGCGCTGCGCCACGCATTCTCGTCGTTTCGCATGCTGCTCGAGACCCACGCCCCGACCCACGTGCTGGCCGCCTTCGACTACGGTGGCGCGACCTGGCGCCATGCGCTGTACCCGCGCTACCGCGAGAACCGCGCGCCGATGCCAGGCTTTCTGCGCGAGGCGCTGCCCGAATTCTTCGAGCGCCTGCGCCAGGCCGGCCTGCAGGTCCTGATGCTGCCCGAAGTCGAAGCCGATGATGTGATCGCTACCGGCGTGATGCGCTGGCTGCAGGAAGGCCGCGGCGAAGCCATCGTCGCCACCACCGATAAGGACCTGCACGTTCTGGTGGCGCATGGCGCGCTGGTATGGGATCACTTCAAGAACGAATGGCATGACGACGCCTGGGTGCGCCAGCGCTTCGGCGTGGCGCCCGAACTGCTGCACGATTTGCTGGCGCTGATGGGCGATCCGACCGACGGCGTGCCGGGCGTGTCCAAGATCGGCATGAAGACCGCAGCGCGCCTGCTCAACGCCTATGGCAGCCTGGAAGCGGTGGTGGCCGGCGCCGGCATTCTCAAGACGACGCTGGGCGAGAGGCTGCGCGCCGAGCGTGAGATACTCGAGGTCTCGCGCCAGCTGGTCGAACTCAAGCGCGATGTACGGCTGGGCGTGACCTGGAACATGCTGGCCTATGAGTCACACTGAGATGAAAGGAAAGTTGCGATGCTCAAGGCTTTGATCGTGGATAGCAGCGCGCTTTCGCGTGGCTTGCTCAACACCGTGCTGATCGACGGCGGCTACGACGTGGTGGCGCAGACCCACACCGGGCTGCTCGGTTATACGCTGGCCATGAAGCACCGCCCGCAAATCGTCTGCATCGCGCGCGAGCAGGTCGAAGACGGCAGCCAGGTGGTCGAGCAATTGCGCAGCCAGCTGCCGAAAGCGATGATCTTCATGGTATCGGGCACGCTTGACGCACCCACCATCGAGGGCGCAGTCGCGCGCGGCGTGCATGGCTTCGTGGTCAAGCCGTTCAAGGCCGACACCGTCCTCAAGACGATCCGCAACACCGTGATCGCGCTCGTGAAAAAGCAGCAGGCGACACCGGGCAACCCGGCTTGATCGCCACCGCGCCATACCTTAAACCTGGGTGCGGCGCGCGATCTCTTCAGACGCGATCGCCGCCAGTTCGTGCAGCGCGCGCATCTCGCGCTCGCGCAGGCAACGTGGTTCGCGGTCGAAGACGCACAGGGTACCGAGCTGCCGCCCCTGGGCATCGGCCAGCGGTATCCCGGCATAGAAGCGCACATGGGGCTCGCCCGTGACCAGAGGGTTGCCGGCAAAGCGCGGATCGTCCTGCGCATCGGCCACCACGAAGGCAACCGCCGCGGCCAGCGCATGGCTGCAAAACGCCCACTCACGCGGCGTTTCCGTGATATCGGTGCCGACGCGCGCCTTGAACCACTGGCGCTGCGCGCCCAGCAGGGTGATCAGCGCAATCGGGCAATCGGTCAACTGCGCGGCCAGCCGCGCCAGGCGGTCGAATACTTCTTCTGGTGGCGTATCCATCAAGCCGGAAGCGGCCAGTGCCGCCAGCCGCGCCGCTTCCAGCGCTGTGCCTTCGGTAGTGCATTCGGGGGCGATACCGGTTTCTTCGCTCTGTTGCATCTGCAGCTGCCGCACGCTGCTCAGGCGCACGCGGCGATGTCCGCCGGGCGTTTTCCAGGCCGGCAGCGCGCCGCTTTCCATCCACAGCTGGGTAGTACTGACGGCAACGCCAAGCAGCAGCGCCGCGTCGCGTGTGGTCAGGATTGGATCGTCGTCAGGTGGCGCTGTCATGGGTTGACTCAAAGGCAAGTACTGGGATTCTAACCGAGATGTTGTGCATAATTGACGAAAATGCGCAATTGAACCGGGGTTTGGGCGACACTCCTCCCGACTTCTCGGGCTTTTTCCACGTACAATCGTCATTTCCGTCAAATATGTCTTTGTTTCTCACATGAATTCATTGAACCATCTGGTTACCGATGAAGCCAGCCGCCTCGACGCCCTGCAGCAGTTGCAGCTGCTCGATACCGCCCCGAACGACGCGTTCGACCGCATCACGCGGATGGCGGCGCAGCTATTCCAGCTGCCGATTGCCGCCGTATCGCTGACCGATGTCGACCGCCAGTGGTTCAAGTCCAAGGTGGGCGTGGAGCACGCTGCGATCCCGCGCCTGAAGGCGCCATGTGCGACGGTCGCACAGAGCGGCCAGCTGGTGGCGGTACCCGACCTGCTCGAAGACGATTATTTCCGCGACAGCGTGCTGGCTGACAGCGGCATCCGCTTTTATCTTGGGGCGCCCTTGACCACCAAGGCCGGGCACTGCCTGGGGGCGATGTGCGTGCTCGGAACCGAGCCGCGCACGGTAACCGAGGCGGAACGCGCTACCCTGCTTGACCTGGCGGCGATGGTGATGGCGCAGATCGAATTGCAGCACGCGCTGGGCCGGATCGATCCGCTCAGCGGTCTGCCCAACCGTAACCAGTTCGTCAGCGACATGCGCGACCTTGGCATCGTCAAGGTCGAGGGCGAACCGCAGCTCGCCGCGCTGGTCAGCCTGGCCAGCCCCGAGCAGCTCAACGACGCCATGCGCGTGATGGGCAGCGCCTGGCTCGACGACACCGTGCGTGCCGCAGTGCCGGCATTGCGCCGCCTTGCCGGCGACGGCAAGGTCTACCATGTGGGCACGACCCAGTTCGCGTTCTTCGCGCCGCTCGGGGCCTCTTTGGTAAGCTTTAGCAGCACGCTGCTGGCCTGGCTGGGAGAGCGCTTCCCGACCGGCCAGGCTGGCTTCCTGACCAGCGCCACGGTGGGGCTGGTGCGCTTTGCCGTCAGCCAGGATGCGCCGCTCGACGTGCTGCGCAACCTGCACAGCGCCGCCCACGACGCGCGCGACACCGAATCCGGGCTGCGGGTGTTTTCGGCCGAGCAGGATGCCCTCTATCGCCGCCGCTTCTGGCTCATCGGAGAGCTTGGCCGCGCCCTGACGCAGCCGGACGAACTGCACCTGGCCTTCCAGCCCAAGGTATCGTTGACCGATGGTGCCTGCCTCGGCGTCGAGGCGCTGCTGCGCTGGAACCATCCGCAGGCCGGCGCCATCGGACCGGCCGAATTCATTCCGATCATCGAAACCACGTCGCTGGCGCGCGCCACCACAGAGTGGGTACTGGCGGCGGCGCTGCGCCAGCTCGCCGCGTGGCACGCCGGCGGGGTGGCGCTGCAGGTGGCGGTCAACGTGTCGGCGGTGAACCTGGAAGAACCGGATTTTTGCGAACGCGTGCTCGCAGGGCTGGCGCGCCATGCGCTGCCGGCCGCTTGCCTGGCACTGGAACTGACCGAGAGTGCCCTGATGCGCAAACCGAAGGCGGCGCACGACACCATGCGGCGGTTGACGGCGGCCGGCGTGAAGATCGCTATCGACGATTTCGGCACCGGCTACAGCAGCCTGGCCTACCTGCAGGACATGTCGGCCGACGTGGTCAAGATCGACCAGTCCTTCGTGCGCGGCATGGCGAACGACGAGCGCACACTGGCGCTGGTGACGACCATGATCAAGTTGTCGCACGACCTTGGCCACCGGGTGGTGGCCGAAGGCGTGGAGAGCGCCGAGGTGGCCCAGCTGCTGCGCGCGGCAGGCTGCGACGAAGCGCAGGGGTATCACTATGCGCGTCCGATGGCGCCGGCGGCGCTGGCGCAGTGGCTGGAGCAACGCGAGCTTTCATAGGATGGGCGGCTTGGCCGTCCACCCTCCTGGCGTCACCCGGCGCTGTTGGCGTCGATGATTCCTCCGCCCAGGCACACATCGCCGTCATACAGCACGGCCGACTGCCCGGGCGTTACCGCCCACTGCCGCTCGGTGAAATCGAGCGTGAAACGATCGATTCCTTCGGCCAGCACGGTACAGGCCACGTCTGCCTGGCGGTAGCGGGTCTTGGCCGACAGGGCGCGTGGCGCGGGTGCTTCGCCCGCGACCCAGCTGGCCTGGCCGGCTTCGAGCCTGCCCGACAGCAGCCATGGGTGGTCATGCCCCTGCACGATGTACAGCGTGTTGGTGGCGATATCCTTGCGCGCCACGAACCATGGCTCGCCGGTTCCGTCAGCATTCTTGTGCGACTTCAGGCCGCCGATGCCGATGCCCTTGCGCTGCCCCAGCGTGTAGAACGACAGGCCGATATGCTCGCCCACGACGGTGCCGTCATCGAGCTTCATCGGTCCCGGCTTGTGCGACAGGTAGCGGTTCAGGAACTCGCGGAACGGGCGCTCGCCGATGAAGCAGATGCCGGTCGAATCCTTTTTCTGCGCATTGGGCAACTGCAGCTGCTGCGCAATCTTGCGCACGTCTGTCTTGGGGATCTCGCCCAGCGGGAACAGCGACTTCGAGAGCTGCGCCTGGTTCAGGCGGTGCAGGAAGTAACTCTGGTCCTTGGTATGGTCGAAGGCCTTGAGCAGCTCGAAGCGGCCGTCGTTCTCGCGCACCCGCGCATAGTGGCCGGTGGCGATCAGGTCGGCGCCCAGCTTCATCGCATGGTCGAGGAAGGCCTTGAACTTGATCTCGGCGTTGCACAGCACGTCCGGATTGGGCGTGCGTCCGGCCTGGTACTCGCGCAGAAAGTCGGCGAACACGCGGTCCTTGTACTCGGCGGCGAAATTGACCGCCTCGATATCGACACCTACCACGTCGGCCACGCTGGCCGCATCGATCCAGTCTTGGCGCGTCGAGCAGTATTCGGAGTCGTCGTCGTCTTCCCAGTTCTTCATGAACAGGCCAATGACCTCGTAGCCTTGCTCCTTGAGCATCCACGCCGCGACTGAAGAGTCGACGCCGCCCGACATGCCGATGACGACTTTTTTCTTGCTCATCTTGTTTCCGTCTTGATTAGATCCCGCCCTCGAACACCGAGGGGTGGGTGTAAAGCAGGGCCAGCGGCATGCGCCGGCCAGCCAGGTAGTCGTCCACGCACTGCAGCACGATCGGGCTGCGGTGCTGTTCGGCGCTGGCGGCGATTTCGTCGCGCGTCATCCACAGGGTACGCAAGATGCCTTCGTCCAGCGGCTGGTCGAATTCGCGTCCGGCGTCGCCGCAGAAAGTGAAGCGCAGGTAGGTGATGTCGGCGCCGCGCGACTTCGAATGGTAGCGCGACATGTACATGCCCACCAGGCCGGTCGGGATGAACTCATGCGCGGATTCTTCGAGTGCTTCGCGCACCACCGCCTGCTCGAGCGACTCGTTCGGATCGAGGTGGCCGGCCGGCTGGTTCAGCTTCACGCCTTCGCTCGTTTCTTCCTCGATCAGGAGAAAACGGCCATCGCGCTCGATGATGGCGGCGACGGTCACGGATGGTTTGAAGATATCGGTCATGCGCTTCCTCGAAAAATGAGCCGACATTTTACCTTGACAACAGCGTTTTCTGCTCATCCATGCGAGCTTGGCCGTGCTCCCATGTCGTTAATTGGGCTTGATATTCTGCAAACGTCGGATGGGTTCGTCTGGCTGCAGCCCGCATCTTGCGACACAATTCCAGATTGGTTTTTTTATATTTGTTATTAAGCAATCTTCGTCATTACATGTTAGATTGGTGGAAAGAATATCGTCCACTGAACGGAGGGATTCATGAGAATTGGCATACCGGCCGAGATACGGCCGGGCGAGACCCGCGTCGCTGCAACTCCCGAAACCGTCAAGAAGCTGGCCGCGCACCACCAGATACTGGTTGGCGCCGGCGCCGGTATCCAGGCATCGATTCCCGATGCGGCCTATGAAGCCGCCGGCGCCACCATTGTCGATGCCGCCAGCGCGCTGGGCGCCGACATGGTGCTCAAGGTGCGCAGCCCGGACAATGCCGAGCGCGCCCTGATGCGTCCCGGGACCGTCCTGGTCGGCATGCTCAATCCTTTCGATACCGACAACCTGGCCGCCATGGCAGGCGCCGGCCTGGTCGCCTTTGCTCTCGAGGCCGCGCCGCGCATCTCGCGCGCGCAATCGATGGATGTGCTCTCGAGCCAAGCCAACATCGCCGGCTACAAGGCCGTGATGGTGGCGGCCAACACCTATGGACGCTTCATGCCGATGCTGATGACGGCAGCCGGCACCGTCAAGGCGGCCCGGGTCCTGATCATGGGCGTGGGCGTGGCGGGCCTGCAGGCGATTGCTACTGCCAAGCGGCTGGGGGCGGTGATCGAAGCGTCCGACGTGCGCCCGCCCGTGAAAGAACAGGTAGAGTCGCTCGGCGCCAAGTTCATCGACGTGCCGCTCGTGACCGACGAAGAGCGCGAGATCGCCAAGGGCGTGGGCGGCTACGCGCGCCCGATGCCGGCGGACTGGATGCGACGCCAGGCCGAACTCGTGCACGAGCGTGCCAAGCTGGCCGACATCATCATCACCACCGCGCTGATCCCGGGCCGCAAGGCGCCGGTATTGATTTCCGAAGAGACGGTTCAGGCGATGAAGCCCGGTTCGGTCATTGTCGACATGGCCGTCGAGCAGGGCGGCAACTGCCCGCTCACGGAGCTGGGTCGCACCGTGATCAAGCATGGCGTTCATATCATCGGCGAGCCGAATCTGGCTGGACTGGTGCCGGCCGATGCTTCGGCACTGTATGCCCGTAACGTGCTCGATTTCCTCAAGCTGGTCATCGACAAGGATGGAAATTTCATGATCGACCGCGAAGACGAGATCGTGCGCGCCACGCTGGTGTGCGCGGACGGCGCGGTGTTGCGCACTTGATTGCGCAGATCGGTTTCAGGAACAGATTCTAGGAGCGAAGCATGGAAATCAGCCACACCATCATCAACCTGATCATCTTCGTGCTGGCCATCTACGTCGGCTACCACGTGGTCTGGAACGTCACCCCCGCGCTGCACACGCCGCTGATGGCGGTGACCAACGCGATCTCCGCCATCATCATCGTCGGCGCCATGCTGGCAGCCGGCCTCACCGAAGGACTCACCGGACAAGTGGCCGGCACGCTGGCGGTGGCGCTGGCCGCGGTCAACGTCTTTGGCGGCTTCATGGTCACGCGGCGCATGCTTGAGATGTTCAAGAAAAAGGAGCCGAAAGCCAAGCTGCCGGCGGCGGGAGAACAGGCATGAATTTCATCAGCATGAACCTCGTGACCCTGCTCTACCTGGTGGCATCGGTCTGCTTCATCCAGGCGCTCAAGGGCCTGTCCTCGCCCTCGACCGCGCGCCTGGGCAACACCTTCGGCATGGCCGGCATGGCGATCGCAGTGGTGACCACGGTCGCCCTGATCTTCAAGCTGCAGGCCGAACTCGGCACCGGGCGCGGCATGGGCTTCCCGCTGGTGATCCTGGGCGTGGTGGTGGGTGGCAGTATCGGCGCGATCGCGGCCAAGAAGGTCGAAATGACCAAGATGCCCGAACTGGTCGCGGCGATGCACTCGCTGATCGGCCTGGCCGCGGTGTGCATTGCCATTGCCGCCGTGTCCGAGCCGTGGGCGTTCAACATCGCCACGCGCGAGACCCCGCTGCCATTCGGGAACCGGCTCGAGCTGTTCATCGGTACCTTTGTCGGCGCGGTGACGTTTTCGGGCTCGGTGATCGCCTTCGGCAAGCTGTCGGGCAAATACAAGTTTCGCCTGTTCCAGGGCGCGCCGGTGCGCTTCGCGGGCCAGCACATGCTCAACTTGGTGCTGGCGATCGCGCTGATCGCGCTGGGCCTGGTGTTCTGCTTCGCCGACGGCGTGGAGCCGGCCTGGACCCCGTTCATCATCATGGCCGCGCTGTCCTTCGTTCTTGGCGTGTTGATCATCATCCCGATCGGCGGCGCTGACATGCCGGTGGTGGTGTCGATGCTGAACTCCTATTCTGGCTGGGCGGCGGCAGGTATCGGCTTCTCGCTGAACAACTCGATGCTGATCATCGCTGGCTCGCTGGTGGGTTCGAGCGGCGCGATCCTCTCGTACATCATGTGCAAGGCGATGAACCGCTCGTTCTTCAATGTGCTGCTGGGCGGCTTTGGCGGCGAAGCGGTGGTCGACGATGGCACTACCAAGGAGCAAAAGCCGGTGAAATCCGGCTCGGCCGACGACGCGGCCTTCATCTTGCAAAATGCCGAGTCGGTGATCATCGTCCCGGGCTACGGCCTGGCGGTGGCACGTGCCCAGCACTCGGTCAAGGAGCTGGTCGACAAGCTCACCGAGCGCGGCGTCCAGGTGCGCTACGCGATCCATCCGGTGGCAGGCCGCATGCCTGGCCACATGAACGTGCTGCTGGCCGAAGCCGAGGTGCCTTACGACCAGGTCGTGGAGATGGAAGACATCAACGGCGAGTTCGGCCAGACCGACGTGGTACTGGTGCTGGGCGCAAACGACGTGGTCAACCCGGCCGCGAAAGATCCCAAGTCCGCGATCGCCGGCATGCCGATCCTCGAGGCCTACAAGGCCAAGAGCATCATCGTCAACAAGCGCTCGATGGCCTCCGGCTATGCCGGCCTGGACAACGAACTGTTCTACCAACCGAATACGATGATGGTCTTTGGCGACGCCAAGAAAGTAATCGAATCCATGGTCAAAGCCGTCGAATAAACCACGTCGCACACCTCATTAGGGTCAGAGTCGAATTATTCACCAATTGATTTACCGATCCATCGCCAGGCCAAGAAACATAGCGCGATGTCAGTTAATCAAAAGCTCTTGGTGAGTAATTTGACTCTGACCCTAATTATTTCTGGCGTTGTTGCATCCGAAGAAAATGAGGGTCAGTGTCGAATTATTGGGCACAGTCTCTGGCTCAACTGGTCGAAGTTAAGTTAAATAGCGCTATGCCAGATGCTCAAAGGATCTTGGCAATTAATTCTACTCTGACCCTAATTGTTGGGCTATGCCAGATGCTCAAAGGATCTTGGCAATTAATTCTACTCTGACCCTAATTGTTGGGTTAGCGGCGGCCGAACATCATGAGCTCGGCGAGCAGGTGGCGGGCGGGGGGAAGGGTGTCGAGGGCGGCGAGTGACAGGCCGAGCAGGGGTTGCAGGGGGCCGGTGCCGGTGAAGGCGCGGGCCATGGTGTCGGTCAGGCCGATCGTCAGGCGGCGGTCCTGGTGGCGCTGGTGCATGAAGGCAGCGATGGTTTCCGGGCTGGGGCCGCGCGCGAGCTGGCGGGCCAGGACGGCGGCGTCGCGCAGGCCCAGGTTCAGGCCCTGGCCCGCGACCGGGTGCAGGGTCTGGGCGGCATTGCCGATCGCCACCGTGCGCGCGGTGGCGCGGGGCTCGGCGTTCAGGCCGAGCGGGAAGGCGATGCGGGCCGAGGCGCGGGTGAAACGGCCAAGGCGGCCACCGAAGGCCGCGCCGAGCTGCGCCAGGAAACTGGCGTCGTCGAGCATCTGGAGATCCATCGCGCGGCCCGGGCGCATGCACCAGACCAGCGCGTAGCCATGGCCATCGTCGCCTTCTTGCGGCAGCAGCGCCAGCGGGCCTTCGTCGGTGAAGCGTTCGAAGGCGCGGTGCGGCACCGGATCGCTTACGCTAACGCGCGCGATCAGCGCGGTCTGGGCGTAGTCGCGTTGCTGGGCCTTGCCGTCCTGCTGCCCGAACACGCCGCCTTCGGCCTGCACCGCCACCTGCGCGCTTGCCTCGCGTCCGTCGTCCAGGCGCAGCACGACACCACGTTGACTTTCCTCGAGCGCTTCCACCCGCGCCGGGCGCAGCGTGGTCACCCCGGCGCGCTCGCAGGCGCGCGCAAGCGCGTCGACCACATCGCCATAACGCGCCACGTAACCGAGCGCCTGCAGCTTGTGGTCGGCGCGGTCCATCAGGCTGCGGCCCAGGTGGCCGCGGCGCGAGACATGGATCTCGTGGATCGGCGTGGCTGGCAGCGGCCAGGCATGCACTTGTTCCAGCAATTGCACGCTGCCCCAGGACAGCGCGATCGAGCGAGGATCCGTGATCGCCTGGCCCAGCGACTTGCCGTCGATGAGGGCGATTCGCTGCCCGGCCATGCCGCGCCGGACCAGCAAGGCCGCCAGCGCCAGCCCCACCGGCCCGGCGCCGCAGATTGCCACATCAAGGTCGATCACTCCGTCCGCCATTACTGCCCCCGCATCAATGATTCAATCTCGGCCATCGCTTTCGGCGCCGCGCCGGACAGCACCCGGGCACCCTCGTCGGTGACGATCACGTCGTCTTCGATGCGGATGCCGATATTCCAGAACTGCTCCGGCACGCCCTCGCCCGGACGCACATAGATGCCCGGCTCGACCGTCAACGCCATTCCTGCCAGCAGGGGGCGCGAGGGACGTGCTTCGTGCGTCAGGTCGCGGTAGGAGCCGACGTCGTGCACGTCCATCCCGAGCCAGTGGCCGGTGCCGTGCATGTAGAACTGCAGATGCGCCTTGTCGGCGATCGCGTCTGCGCTGGAGCCGTACTTTTTCCGGTCGAGCAAGCCAAGATCGAGCATGCCAGCCGCGAGCACCTGCACCGCTGCCTCGTGCATGTCGCTGTAGCGACGACCGGGCACAATCGAGGCCAGCGCCGCTTCCTGTGCCTGCAAGACCAGCTCGTACAGCAGCCCTTGTGGCGCGCTGAAGCGGCCATTCACCGGCCAGGTGCGGGTGATGTCCGATGCGTAGCCATCGAATTCGCAACCGGCGTCGACCAGTACCAGTTCGCCGTCACGGGATTGGCGATTGTTCTGGTTGTAATGCAGGACGCAGACATTCGCACCCGAGGCGACGATCGGCGTATAGGCGGGAGCCTGCGCGCCGTGGCGGCGGAATTCGTGCAGCAGCTCAGCCTCGATTTCATACTCGAACACGCCGGGACGGGTAAAGCGCATCGCGCGCGCATGGGCGCCGCCGGCGATGCTTGCCGCGCGCGCCATCAGGGTCGCTTCGTCCTCGTCCTTGAGCAGGCGCATCTCGTCCAGGATGCCGAGCAGGTGATGGGTAGTAGAAGGCGCCATGATGCCGATGCGGCCCTGGGCGCGCACCGCTTTGAGCCAGTTGCTCACCTGGGCGTCGAGCGCGGCGCTGTGGCCCAGTGCGTAATACAGCGCCGGGGCATTGGCCAGCAGCCTGGTCATCTGCGCATCGAGTTCGTCGATCGGCCAGGCCTCGTCGACACCGAACGCCAGGCGCGCTGCCGCCGGGCCATAGCGGTAGCCGTCCCAGATTTCGCGTTCCGGGTTCTTCTCGCGGCAGAACAATACCGAACGCGCCGGTTTCTCGCCAATGGGGGCGACCAGCACCAGCGCGCTTTCCGGTTCGGCGAAGCCGGTCAGGTAGTAGAAATAGCTGTCGTGCCGGTACGGATACTCGCTGTCGCCGTTACGCACGACTTCAGGCGCGGTGGCAATCACCGCGACGGCGCCCGGCTGCATGCGCTGCAGCAGGCGGGTGCGCCGCTGCTGGTAGCTGCCGACGGCGCTCGTCATGAACCGGTTTTCACCGCCCCCAGCGGCGCGTTGAGTTCTTCGAGCTGGCCGGCGGTGCCGACATTGACCCACAGGCCGTGGTACAGCTCTCCGCCCACGCGGCCCTGGTCGATGAACTTGCGCATCAAGGGGCCGAACTTGACGAACTCGCCCGCGCTGATCCCCGCGAACATCTCGGGACGGTAGACGCCGATGCCGGCGAAGTTCCACTTTTCCGCTCCGTCGTTCCTGAGCGTGTACATATCCAGTGTGAAGTCGCCCTCCGGGTTGTGCCACGGATTGGGCGTGAGCCACAGCCAGGCGATGTCGCGCTGCTCGACCGGGATCGGGACGCCTACCATGTCCTTGTCTTTCAGGACATCGGTCACCTGCGAGAAGTCGAAATAGGGCGCGTAGATATCGCCCGACACCGCCAGGAAGGGTTCGTCGCCCAGCAGGTGCATCGCATTGACGATCCCGCCCGCGGTTTCCAGCGGTGACGGTTCATGCGAATACTGGATGCGCGCGCCGTACTTGCTGCCGTCGCCCAGTTCTTCTTCGATCATGTGGCCGAGGTGCGAGTGGTTGATGACGATATCGACGATCCCGGCACGCACCAGGTTCAGCACGTGGTAGGTGATCATCGGGCGTCCGCGTACCTTGAGCAGCGGCTTGGGGCAGGCGTCCGTCAGCGGACGCATGCGCTCGCCGCGGCCGGCGGCGAAAATCATGGCTTTCATGCGCGCTCCGTCAGAAGGTGTAGCCGACCACCGGTGCCTTGTCCTCGAGCGCGTCGAGCAGGCGTACCAGCGGTTTGAGTTCGGTGTAGCGGTTGGCAGTCTTGCGCACGTAATCCATCACGGTCGGCAGGTCGCCCATGTAGATCGGCTTGCTGTCGCGGTAGTTCAGGCGGCAGAAGATGCCCAGTATTTTCAGGTGGCGCTGCAGGGCCATGAATTCGAAATCGCGGTAGAAGGCGTCGATGTCCGGATTGACCGGCAGGCCGAGCTGCTTGGCGCTTTGCCAGTAGCGCACCACCCAGTCCAGCACCATGTCTTCGTCCCACTGAACATAGGCGTCGCGCAGCAGCGAGGCCAGGTCGTAGGTGATCGGGCCGTACACGGCGTCCTGGAAATCGAGCACGCCCGGGTTGCCGTGTTCGAGCCACATCAGGTTGCGCGAATGGAAATCGCGGTGCATGTAGACCTGCTGCTGGGCCAGCACGTTGGCGGTGATCGCCTCGAACACCTTGTCGAGCTGCGCCTGCTGCGCCTCGTCGAGCGTGACGTTCAGGTGGCGCCCGATATACCACTCCGGGAACAGGTTCATCTCGCGCAGCACAAAGGCGCGGTCGAACTCGGGCAGCTTGCCCGGCTGGCTGGCCAGCTGAAACTTGAGCAGGGCGTCGACCGCGCTCGAATACATGAAGGGCGCGTTATCCAGGTCCAGGCGCTGCAGGTAGGTGGTCACGCCCAGGTCGGACAGCAGCAGGTAGCCGCTTTCGACCTTCTGCGCGACGATCGCAGGCACCGTGACGCCGGCTTCCAGCAACAGGGTCTGCACATGAAGGAAGGCCGGCACGTTCTCGCGCTCGGGCGGGGCATCCATGGCGACCAGGGTCGCGCCCAGCTTGTCCTGCATGGCCGGGACCACGTCGTAGCGGTAGTAGCGGCGGAAGCTGGCATCGGACGATGCGGGGCGGCCGCTGTCGACTTCCACCAGGCCGGTCGAGGCCAGCCATTCGGTGAGCCCCTGGAGGCGCGCGTCTTTGTCGGCGGAAGAGGAGGAATGTTGATGCAAAGAAGACATGAAGCGGCCTGGTGAATCCGGTTGGTTGAGGTAATTCCCATATAATAAGGGATTCATCTCAAAAATACCGCCCTTTATGGCGCACCACGATCTTCCATGAGCTGGTTTACGGCCCACCCATTCCCCCCCCGGCAGGTACTCGCACTGTATGCACTGGCTGCCGCAGCATCCGCACCCGTGCACGCGCAGTCCGTACCGCCCGCACCACAGCCAGCTGCGTCGGTTCCCACTGCGCCGGTCGCCGCATCCGCCGCCAGTGAGCAGGACTTGCCGATCACGATCAGCGCCGAAGAAATCAGCGGGCGGCCCGACCGCCAGCTCAATCTCGAGCGCGAGGTCGAACTGACCCGCGGCCAGACCCGCTTGCGCGCCGACAGTGCGTGCTACATGCGCGTCGAAGACGAGGTCACCGCCACCGGCAACGTACAGATGTGGCGCTTCGGCGACCGTTACAAGGGCGACGAACTGCAGCTGAATTTGGAAACCGGGAAGGGCTATGTGCTCCATCCCGAATACCGTTTGCAGTTGAATAATGCCCAGGGCCGCGCCGCGCGCATCGACTTTTTGGGCGAGAACGTGGCGCTGGTGCGCGACGGTACCTACAGCACCTGCGAAGGCCCCGATCCCGACTGGTATTTGAAGTCGAGCACCCTGCGCCTCGACAGCGGGCGCGACGTCGGTTTGGCGGGCAAGACCGTGATTTATTTCAAGGATGTGCCGATCGTCGGCACCCCGGCCCTGTCGTTCTCGCTGTCGGGCGCGCGCCGCTCCGGCTGGCTGGCGCCCACGGTGGGCTTCGGCTCCAAAGGCAAGGCCGAGGTCACGGTGCCGTATTACTTCAACATCGCACCGAACCGCGACCTGACCGTCTATCCGCGCATGATGTTCGACCGCGGCCTGCAGCTGGGCGCCACCGGCCGCTATCTTGGCGTGACCGAGCGCGGCGGCTACCAGGGCGAGACCCACCTGGAAGGCTTGTACAACGACCGTGAAACCGGTGAAAACCGCTGGCGCGTGGACTCGATCCACACCCAGGGCCTGGCGCCGGGCTGGTCTTACGGCTGGAACCTGCACGGGGCGTCAGATGACGAATACCCGAGCGACTTCTCGCGCACGGTGGCGGTCAGCGCCGAGCGCCAGCTGCTGCGCGAAGTGCGCACCGACTACAGCGGCCGGTACTGGAGCCTGACCGCGCGCGCCCAGAACTACCAGGTGCTGCAGGACCCGGCCGCCGCCACCGATCCGCGCCTGGCAGTGCCGCGCCCCTACGACCGCCTGCCGCAGGTGAACTTCCATGCGGGTCGCTACGACGTGGCCGGCTTCGACTGGGCGCTGGACGCCGAGGCGGTGCGTTTCTGGCACCCCGATTTCGTGCGCGGCAACCGCGCCGTGGTGGTCGGCCAGGTCAGCTATCCGTGGGTGCGTCCCGGTTATTTCATCACGCCGAAATTGATCGCCCATGCCAGCAAATACGATCTGGACCGGGCCAACTACACGGGCGAGCGCAAGCTCTCGCGCCACCTCAATACCTTCTCGCTCGACAGCGGCATGGTGTTCGAGCGCGATACCACGCTGTTTGGCCGCGCCATCACGCAGACGCTTGAACCACGCTTGTTCTACGTGCGCACGCCGTACAAGAACCAGGATGCGTTCCCGCTCTTCGATACCGGCCGCGCCGGCTTCAATTATGCGCAGCTGTTCAGCGAGAACCGCTTCGTCGGTCCCGACCGCGTCTCCGACGCCAACCAGCTGACCGCGGCGCTGGTGTCGCGCTATATCGAGCCGGACGGCGCCGAGCGCCTGCGCATGGCCTTTGGCCAGCGCATCTATTTCGAAGAGCCGCGCGTGCGCCTGCCGGGCGAGCCGCTGCACCAGAGCCGCTCGGATGTGCTGCTGGCGGCCTCGGGCCGCATCTCGGAGACCTGGAGCTTCGATAGCGGCGTACAATATGACGCGGCCGGAAGCAGTTTGTACAGCTCGAACCTGAGCATGCAGTGGCAGCCGGCCCGGATGAAGGTCGTCAATGCCGAGTACCGCTACCAGCGAGACGGCTTCCGCAACGTCGATTTCTCGGCGCAGTGGCCGCTGACGGCGCGCTGGTATGGCGTCGGGCGCGTGAGCTATGCGCTGCGCTCGTACGGCGTGGGGGGCGCCTCGCCAGTTGGAAAGGGCAAGCTGCTCGAGAGCCTCATCGGTCTCGAGTACAAGGCCGATTGCTGGGTGTTCCGGATGGGGGGCCAGCGTTTCGTGACCGCTGCCCAGACCACCTCGACCTCGGCCTTCTTCCAGCTCGAGCTCAATGGCCTGTCGCGCCTGGGCCTGGGCAATGCGCTCGAGACCTTCAGCAAGAGCGTCCCGGGTTATACGCAGTTGAACACCAATGTGGGACGTCCTTAAGGACGCCTTAACCGGCAGTCGCTACACTGCCCGCCGGATTACTTGAATAATTATTCACCTGAATGAGTGCTTTCCAGATGACGCGTTCCACCCGTTTGCACGTTTCCACGCTTGCCGCAGCGCTGCTGTGCGCACTGACCGCGGGCCAGGTACTGGCCCAAGCCGCTCCAGCCGCGGCCGCACCCGCCGCGTCCGCGGCCAAGCCGGGCAGCGGCTTCTTGCCGCCGGCGTCAAGCAACACCACGGTGATCGATTCGATCCACGTCGTGGTCAATGACGAAGTCATTACCAAGAACGAGGTGCGCAAGCGCGTCGCCCAGACCGTGCAGAACCTGAAAGCGCGCAATGTGCAGCTGCCGGACCAGGCCACCCTGGAGCGCCAGGTAGTCGAAGCGATGATCGTCGAGCGCGCGCAGATCCAGCTGGCCAAGGAAATGGGTGTGCGCATCGATGACCGCACGCTCGACGCCACCATCGGCCGCATCGCCGATGGCCAGAAAATGACGGTGCAGGAAATGCGCAACCAGATGGAGAAAGAGGGCCTGGCGTATTCGCAGTTCCGCGACGACATCCGCAGCGAGATCATGATGAGCCGCCTGCGCGAGCACGAAGTCGACGCCAAGATCCAGGTCTCCGAAGCCGAGATCGACACCTATCTGGCGGCGTCCAAGGCAGCGGCGGCCGAGAAGGTCGAGATGAACCTGGCGCAGATCCTGGTGTCCGTGCCCGAAAACGCCTCGTCCGAGCAGATCGCCGCACGTCGCGCCCGCGCCGAAGAAGTGGCGCGCCAGTTGCGCACCGGCGCCGACTTCAGCAAGATGGCCGCTACCTATTCCGACGCCCCCGACGCCCTCAAGGGCGGCGAGATCGGCTGGCGCGACCCGGACCGCCTGCCGCCAGTGTTCGCCACCGAGCTGCGCAAGCTGCAGCCGGGCCAGGTCACGTCGATCATCAAGACCAATGTTGGCTTCCACATCCTGCGCATGGCGGACAAGCGCAGCCTGCTCGACGCCGCCGCGGAAGACAAGAACGTGGTCCAGCAAACCCGCGTCAGCCACATCCTCATGAAGCCGACGCCGACCATGACGGCGGCCGAAGTCAAGCGCAAGCTGCTCGACCTGAAGGAGAAGGTCGCCAATGGGGCCGCCACCTTCGAAGAGCTGGCGCGCCAGCACAGCCAGGAGCCTGCCAGTGCCGCCAAGGGCGGTGACCTGGGCTGGCTGGCGCCGGGCGATGCCGGCCCCGAGTTCGACCAGGCGCTGACCAGCCTGAAGCCGGGCGAAATGTCCGACGTCATCGAGTCGCCATTCGGCTTCCACGTGCTGCGCGTAATTGAGCGCAAGTCCGAAGACCAGAGTCAGCAGAAAGAGCGCAGCCTGGCACGCCAGATCCTGCGCGAGCGCAAGACCCAGGAAGCGATGGAAGACTGGATGCGCCAGGTGCGCGACCGCGCCTACGTCGAGTTCCGCGAGGAAGGCTAAACCCATGGCGATGCCGCAGGCGAACGGCGCGCCGGCGCATCGTCCGATCCTCGCGATCACCGTCGGCGAACCGGCCGGCATCGGTCCCGAGATCTCGATCCGCGCCGCCTGGGCGCTGCGCGAGTTCGCCAATTGCGTGCTGGTGGGCGACGCCGCCTTCCTGGCGCTCACGGCCAGCCTGATCGACCCCGAGATCCGCCTGGCGGCTCTGTCGGTCCAGGCGCTGCGCAACAGTGGCCTGCCGCAGTTCGGCAAGGAGCGGCTGGCCGTCATCGACGTGCCACTCGATGCCCACGTGGTGCCGGGCCGGCTCGACCCGGACAACGGTCGCGCCGTGCTGGCCACCCTGGACCTGGCGATCGAAGGAGCCCTGTGCGGCTGGTTCGAGGGCATCGTCACCGCACCGCTCCAGAAAAGCACCATCAACGACGCCGGCGTCGCCTTCTCCGGCCATACCGAATACCTGGCCGAGAAAACCGGCACGCCGAAAGTGGTGATGATGCTGGCCGGCCAGCCGGCGGCCGGGCAGGGCGGTGAGCAGCCCTACTTGCGGGTGGCGCTGGCCACCACCCACCTGCCGCTCAAGGACGTGCCGGCCGCCCTGACGGTGGACAATTTGACCCAGGTGCTCGACATCGTCGATGGCGACCTGAAATCGAAGTTCGGCATCGCCGCGCCGCGTATCCTGGTCACCGGCCTGAACCCGCACGCGGGCGAAAACGGTTACCTGGGCCGCGAAGAAATCGAGGTCATCACGCCGGTGCTGGAGCGCGCCCGCGCGCGCGGCATCGATGCGCGCGGCCCCTACCCGGCCGACACGCTGTTCCAACCCAAATACCTGCAAGACGCCGACTGCGTGCTGGCGATGTACCACGACCAGGGCCTGCCGGTGCTCAAGCATGCGACCTTCGGGCGCGGCATCAACGTCACGCTCGGCCTGCCGCTGGTGCGCACCTCGGTCGACCATGGCACCGCGCTCGACCTGGCCGCGCAGGGCCTCGGCCTGGCCGACTGCGGCAGCATGATCGAAGCCATTCGCGCCGCCATGGGCATGGCCGACGCCCGCCGGGCCAGATAACCAGCAAATCAAGCAAATCAAGCAAGCTAGAAAGCACACATGAAACACGTAGCACGCAAGCGCTTCGGTCAGAATTTCCTGACCGACAAGATGGTCCTGAGCGACATCATCGACACCATTGCGCCGCAGCGCGGCGAAACCATGGTCGAGATCGGCCCGGGGCTGGCCGCCATGACGGCGCTGCTGCTCAAGCAGCTCGACCAGATGCATGTGGTCGAGCTCGACCGCGATCTGGTCGCGCGCCTGGAAAAAGCCTATCCACGCGAGAAACTCACCGTGCATTCGGGCGACGCCCTCAAGTTCGATTTCGGCGCGATTCCGGTGCCGGAAGGGCAGCGCCTGCGTATCGTCGGCAACCTGCCGTACAACATTTCGAGCCCGCTGCTGTTTCACCTGGCCGAGTTTGCACCGCTGGTGGAAGACCAGCACTTCATGCTGCAAAAGGAAGTGGTCGAACGTATGGTGGCCGAGCCCGGCACCAAGGCCTATGGCCGCCTGTCGGTAATGCTGCAATGGCGCTACGACATGAGCCTGATGTTCATCGTGCCGCCGACCGCCTTCGATCCGCCGCCGCGGGTGGACTCGGCCATCGTGCGCATGGTCCCCAAACGCGAGATGCTCGCCTGCGACGGCGCCAAGCTGGAAAAAGTGGTCGCCAAGGCCTTCTCGCAGCGTCGCAAGGTGATCCGCAACTGCGTGGCCGGCATGTTCACCGAAGCCCAGCTGGTCGAAGCCGGCATCGAGCCGAGTGTGCGTCCTGAGGCGGTGGGGCTGGAACAGTATGTGGCGCTGGCCAATCTGCTCTAAAAATTTTGCCAGACGGTAAAATTCTTCGGATGGCACGACCGCCAGCTTGCTAGCCCGGCGTGCAGGCAAAAAAAAAGCCCGCTGTGAAGCGGGCTGAAGTCCAATTCTTTTTTAAGAAGAGCTGGAGGAGACAGGAGCAAGTATGCTGCGTTACAGCATATAAATCCAATTCTCCTTTCGCATACGTGTCATGCGTTTCGTGAATGTCTTAGGTCGGCACGCAATTGACGTCGATATTGGTCACCGGGGCGTCGCCCATGATGCCGGTCGGATTCGACACAGTGCAGAAGCGACCAACTGGCTGGGTCACGACGGTGACGCCATACGACACGCCAAATGGCACATTGAAAGGCATCGCATACTCGATGACCGCGCCGCTGGCCTGGTCGGTTACGGGGGTGATCGACCCGCCGCTGCTGCCATTGGTCAACACCAGGCCGGTGGTGTCCTTGGTCAGGCCGGTGATCTTGCCGCCGATGGAATAGGCATTGACTTCACACACGAAGAGCGCATTGATCTGGGCCAGCTCGCCGCCCGTGCCAAAGACGCTACGTGGGGCTTGCGTGTTGACGCCACAGCTCTGGTGCGCCGGCTGGGTCTTGACCGAGATGCTGAACTCGTCGCCGTAGCCGAGTCGGTGGGGGAAGGTAAATTGCACCGGGTCGCCGGCCTTGGCCGGCGGCGCCACGCCAAGGTCCTTGCCATTCGTCGTCAGCACCAGGCCCGGGTAGACCAGGCCTTCGACAGTGCCCTTGATGGAATAGTTATTGTCGTCGTCGCCGCCACCGCAGGCCGCGAGGCCCAGTGCCAGCACCAGCGCGGCGGCCGGACGAATCAGGGAAAACTTCATTGGGTAAGCTCCAGGAGAATTAGGGACGATTGACGCAGCTGACGGCCACGTTGGTAACGTCGTTCGCGCCCATCATGCCGCTGGCATTGGCAACCGTGCAGGTCTGGTTGTCGGGCTGGGTCAGGACGGCAACGCCATAGTTTGCGTCTTCGTTTACGCGGCTCATGGCAAAGGTGGTGGCGCCGGCGGCAACCGCGACGCGGTCGGCACCGTTGACCAGCACCAGGTTGCTGCCCGTCAGGCCGGACACCGTGCCGGTGAGCGCATGGGTCTTGATAGTGCAGGCAACGGCGACGGTCGAGATATTGAACGCAACCTTGCCGGTGTTGCGGAACATCTCGCATTTCTCGGCATTGCTCGGGATGCTCTTGACCGTGACGTTATAGTCGGAATCGGTTTCCATCAGCTGGCTGAAAAAAAAGCTTCCCGAACCGCTGGGCGTCGGCGCGACCGCCAGGTCGGAGCCGCCATTGTTCTGCAGGACCAGGCCCGGCTTGGTGACGCCGGAAAACGAACCGCCCAGTACGAGGTCGCCGTCGCTGCCGCCGCAGGCCGACAGCGCAAGCGCGCAGGCCAGCGCAGTACCGGCACGCAGGTAGGAACTCTTCATAATTTCTCCAAATAATCGGTCTGGTGGAATGCACAACCGCGCACGGAAAGCGCGGTGGAGTAATAATCGCTCAACATTTTAGTCCATTTGGCATGGCGCCGGACGGTTTGCCTTTGTATCTAGCTGTAAGTGGCGAGCCTGCATTGCTTTCTACCCCCGGGCTCGCTATCCTGAACGGATCGTTCATCGAGCAGACGCCACCATGATCCAGCCGCGCCGTCCCTGGCCCAAAGCCGTTTTGTTCGACCTCGACGACACCTTGTGGCCGATCGCCCCCGTCATCATCGAGGCCGAACAAGTGTTGTTTGCCTGGCTGCGCGAACATGCGCCGCTGGTCGCGCAGCATTTCACGATCGACACGCTGCGCCACGCGCGCCTGGAACTGCTGGCCCGCAAACCTGAATTCCAGCTCGACCTGGGCGCCTTGCGCCGCGCCGGCCTGATCGCGGCCTTCGAGCAGGCCGGCGAAGACGCCGCCAAGGTCGAGCTGGCGATGACCGAGTTCTTCGCCGCGCGCAACGCGGTGATCCCCTTCGACGACGTACTGCCCGGCTTGCTGCGCCTGAAGAACCGGGTGCGCCTTGCCTCGGTCACCAACGGCAATGCCGATTTGCAGACGATCGGCCTGGCGCGCCATTTCGAGGTGTCGGTCGCGGCGCCGGGTTTCGGCGTCGCCAAACCGCATGCGGCAATTTTCCTGGAAGCTTGTCGCCAGCTTGCCATCGACCCCAGCGAGGCGGTGTACGTGGGCGACGATCTGCGGCTTGACGTGTATGGCGCCCAGCGCGCGGGCATGCGCGCGGTGTGGATGAACCGCAGCGCCCAGCCGAACCACCTGGCCGGAGAGGTCCGGCCCGATGCCGAGGTCAACAGCCTGGACGGACTGTTCGACTGGCTCAAGCGCCAGCACGGATAACTGGCGCGGCGCGCGCCGGAGCGTGCATAATAGAAGCGGACCTTTCCGCCTTCCTGCCTTCCTGGATTTATGCAACTCGAACCCCGCGCCCAGACCCTGCTCAAAGCCCTCGTCGAGCGTTATATCGCCGACGGCCAGCCGGTCGGATCGCGCGCGCTGTCGAAGATTTCCGGTCTCGACGTTTCGCCCGCCACGATCCGCAACATCATGGCCGACCTCGAAGAGATGGGCTATGTCTCCAGCCCCCACACCTCGGCCGGCCGCATCCCGACCCCGCGCGGCTACCGGTTGTTCGTCGATACCCTACTGACGGTGCAGCACCTCGACGAGCACGCAATGGAATCGCACCAGATGCGGTTGCCGCAGCAGCAGCCGCAAAAGCTCATCGCCAATGCCGCCCAGATGCTCTCTTCGCTGTCGCAGTTCGCCGGCGTGGTGCAGAGCCCGCGGCGCGAATCGGTGTTCCAGCAGATCGAATTCCTGCGCCTGTCCGAAAAGCGCATCCTGCTGGTCATCGTCGACCCGCGCGGCGATGTGCAGAACCGCCTGCTGCTCACCGACGCCGACTACACGCCCTCGCAGCTGATCCAGTCGGCCAACTACCTGAACCAGAATTTCGCGGGACTGACCTTCGACCAGGTACGCCAGCGCCTGAGCGGCGAACTGCGCCAGCTGAGCGACGACATGGGCCGCCTGATGGCGGTGGCGATCGAAACCGGTGGTGAAGCAATGGCCGAAGGCGACGACATGGTGATCTCCGGCGAGCGCAACCTGCTGTCGGTATCGGACCTGTCGTCCAACATGACGTCGCTGCGCCAGATGTTCGAGATGTTCGAACAGAAAACCGGCCTGATGCAGCTGCTCGACATGTCGAGCAAGGCGGGTGGGGTGCAGATCTTCATTGGCGGCGAGTCCAAGCTGGTGCCGATGGATGAAATGAGCATCGTCACCGCGCCCTACGAGGTCAATGGCCGCGTGGTCGGCACCCTGGGCGTGATCGGACCGACCCGGATGGCCTACGAGCGGGTGATTCCAATCGTGGACATTACGGCGAAACTGTTATCGAACGCGCTGAGCCATTCCTGAGCCGTCGCCGTGCCGTGGCTCAGGTCTTGCGCGGGCACCCTACCTTGATACAGTTGCCATAAATCGCCAGCGAGTGCTCGGCGATCTTGTACCCGCGTTCGGCCGCGATCTTGTGCTGGCGCGATTCGATCTCTTCGTCGTAGAACTCCTCGACATGCCCGCAATCGAGACAGACCAGGTGATCGTGGTGCGAACCGGCGTTGAGCTCGTAGATCGCCTTACCGGTTTCGAAGTGATTGCGGTTGAGCAGGCCGGCCTGTTCGAACTGGGTCAGCACGCGGTACACGGTGGCCAGGCCGACGTCCATGTTGTCAGACAACAGGATTTTGTAGACATCTTCCGCCGTTAAATGCCGCACGGCGCTGTTCTGGAAGATTTCCAGGATTTTCAGGCGTGGCAAGGTTGCCTTGAGGCCACTTGCCTTCAGGTCGCTCGGATTATTACTCGTGCTGCTGCTCATGTTTGTTGCTCGTATATTGGCGGAGTGCTTTATGATATAGCGTTTTGGAGCTCCCGCTCAAACGTTTTGAGGTTACCTATGCGCGTCAAACCAGCCGTTCTCCGTCGATTCCCAGCCCGGGCAGCCCTTGCGGCCGGCCTGGCATGCACGCTGCTGCTGTCGGGCTGCGCCTCCTGGCGCAACCAGACGCGCCCGGCGCCGCCGGTGAGCACGGACTCGGCTGCACTTGCCGCCGACGCACAAAAATCGGCGGCCGCCGCCAATGCCGGCGCGCAGACGGTGCAGGCCAGCAAGCTGCAGAAATTCATGTGGGTATTCTCGCCTTACCGCCCAGACATCCAGCAGGGTAATTTCGTCTCGCAAGAGATGCTGGACCAGCTCAAGCAAGGTCAGACCAAGGAGCAGGTGCGCTTTATTCTCGGCTCGCCGCTGCTGACCGACATGTTCCACGCCGAGCGCTGGGACTATCCGTTCTACCTGGCGCGCGGCAATGGCGAACTGACCACCAGCCGCGTTACCGTCTTCTTCAAGGATGACAAGGTCGAGCGCTTCGAAGGCGGCAACCTGCCAACCGAGCGCGAGTACATCGACCGCATCGCCGGTCCGGCCAAGGTCAGCACCAAGGCCAAGCAGGCAACCCGTCCGGTCGAACCGGTCAAGGTTGGCGGCGCCCCCGTCGTCCAGTAAGCGAGCCGCCATGACGACCCTGAACATCGCCGTCGCCGGCGCCAGCGGCCGCATGGGCCGCATGCTGGTCCAGGCTATTTCAGCCGCGCCCGACGCTACGCTGGTCGGCGCGCTGGACGTCGCCGGTTCGCCATCGATCGGCCAGGACGCCGGCGCTTTTGCCGGCCAGCCCACCGGCGTGCTGATCGAGTCCGACTTCGCGGCGGCATTGCACAATGCCGATGTGCTGATCGACTTTACCCGCCCGGAAGGCACGCTGCGCCACCTCGACTACTGCGCCGCCAATGGGGTGCAGATGGTGATCGGCACCACCGGCTTCGACGATGCAGGCAAGGCCGCGATTCGCCTGGCGGCCGGTAAGGTCGGCGTGGTGCTGGCGCCGAACATGAGCGTGGGTGTGAACGTCACGCTCAAGCTGCTCGAGATGGCGGCAAAAAGCTTCAGCGAAGGCTATGACATCGAGATTGTCGAGGCGCATCACCGGCACAAGGTCGACGCGCCCTCCGGCACCGCCCTGAAGATGGGAGAAGTCATCGCCGACGCGCTCGGGCGCGACCTGAAACAGTGCGCCGTCTACGGCCGCGAAGGCGTGACCGGCGAGCGCGATCCATCCACCATCGGCTTTGCCACCGTGCGCGGGGGCGACGTGGTGGGCGACCATACCGTGCTGTTCCTGGGAACCGGCGAACGCATCGAGATCAGCCACAAGTCGAGCAGCCGCGTGACCTACGCCCACGGCGCCCTGCGCGCGGCGCGCTTCCTGGCGGCCCAACCCCACGGCCTGTTCGGCATGGACGATGTGCTCGGGTTGAAAGGCTGACATGGCAACTGCAGAACTCAATGGCGCGGCGATCGTGGACGAGGCGTCCTTTCACCTCGAATCGCGGCGCGCGTTCGGCTTTCCCGACTCGTATGCCGACAGCATCGATGCCTGGGTCGACTGCCTGAGCTACCTGCGCGACGACGAGAACATGACCAAGTTCACGATCAAGCCGGGCGAAGTGCTCGAGATCGTCATTGTCGACGCCGGCAAGATGAAGCTTGCCGTGCCCGACCTGCTCGAGGAAATCGCGTTCTGCGTCGGCGGCATCAACGAGCGCTATCAGGATTACGGGGACGAGCCGGCGCTGGAGCTGGTGCTGCGCTGACAGGGCTTGCACCTGCACGCGGCTTGATAGGGGGGGCGGCGCGCGTCGGCGCCCGCGCATCGCGCCCGGCATTCGCCGCGGTGCAAAATGAACCAGTATAATGTTCGGTTCCACTCCCTTTCTCCGTCCGCAGAACACCATGCAAGAAAAATATAGTCCAGCCGAAGTCGAACAGGCCGCCCAGGCCTACTGGAAGTCGATCGAGGCCTATAAAGCCGTCGAACACGACCCGCGTTTCCCAAAAGGCAAGTATTACGCCTGCTCGATGCTGCCTTACCCATCGGGCAAGCTGCACATGGGCCACGTGCGCAACTATACGATCAACGACGTGATGTACCGCTACCTGCGGATGAACGGCTACAACGTGCTGATGCCGATGGGCTGGGATGCCTTTGGCATGCCGGCTGAAAACGCGGCGATGGCCAACAACGTGCCTCCGGCCGAGTGGACTTATTCGAACATCGCGCACATGCGCGGGCAGATGGAATCGATGGGCCTGGCCATCGACTGGTCGCGCGAGATGACCGCCTGCAAGCCGGAATACTACAAGTGGAACCAGTGGATGTTCCTCAAGATGCTGGAAAAAGGGATCATCTACCAGAAGACCGGTACCGTGAACTGGGACCCGGTCGACCAGACCGTGCTGGCCAACGAGCAGGTGGTCGATGGCCGCGGCTGGCGTTCGGGCGCGCCGATCGAAAAGCGCGAGATCCCGATGTACTACGTGCGCATCACCGACTACGCCGACGAGCTGCTCGACCATGTCGACAACAAGCTGCCGGGCTGGCCCGAGCGCGTGCGCACCATGCAGGCCAACTGGATCGGCAAGTCGACTGGCGTGCGCTTCGCCTTCCCGCACGAGATCAAGGACGACAAGGGTGAGCTGATCAACGAGGGCAAGCTGTATGTCTTCACCACCCGCGCCGACACCATCATGGGCGTGACTTTCTGCGCCGTGGCGCCAGAACACGCACTGGCCCAGCACGCGGCGCGCGACAACCCGGCGCTGCAGGACTTCATCGCCGAATGCAAGATGGGTTCCGTGATCGAAGCCGACATGGCCACCATGGAAAAGAAGGGCATGCCGACCGGCCTGTTCGTCACCCATCCGATCACCGGCGAGCAGGTACCGGTCTGGGTCGGCAACTACGTGTTGATCACCTACGGCGACGGCGCCGTGATGGGCGTGCCGGGCCACGACGAGCGCGATTTCGGCTTCGCCCAGAAATACGACCTGCCGATCAAGCAGGTGGTGGCCGTCGAAGGCCAGGAATTCTCGCTCGAGGCCTGGGCTGAGTGGTACGGCGACAAGGAGCACGGCCGCACCATCAATTCGGGCAAGTACGATGGTCTCGACTACACCGCCGCGGTCAACGCGGTCGCCGGCGACCTGGCCGGCCAGGAGCTGGGCGACAAGAAGGTCACCTTCCGCCTGCGCGACTGGGGCATTTCGCGCCAGCGCTACTGGGGTACTCCGATTCCGATGATCCACTGCGGCGATTGCGGCGTGGTGCCGGTTCCCGAGCAAGACCTGCCGGTGGTACTGCCCGAGCACCTGGTCCCGGACGGCACCGGCAACCCGCTGAACAAGGACGAGGCCTTCCTCGCCTGCGACTGCCCCAAGTGCGGCAAGCCGGCGCGTCGCGAGACCGACACGATGGACACCTTCATCGATTCGTCCTGGTACTACATGCGCTATACCTCGCCGGGTTCGAACGAGGCGATGGTCGACGCCCGCAACGATTACTGGATGCCGATGGACCAGTACATCGGCGGCATCGAGCACGCCGTCATGCACCTGCTATACGCGCGCTTCTGGACCAAGGTGATGCGCGACTTCGGCCTGCTCAAGTTCGACGAGCCGTTTGTCAACCTGCTGACCCAGGGGATGGTGCTCAACGAGACCTACTACCGCGAAGACCCGTCCGGCAAGAAGACCTGGTTCAACCCGGCCGATGTCGAGCTTACCTTCGATGACAAGGGCCGCCCGCAGAATGCGGTGCTCAGGCATGATGCCCAGCCGGTCCAGATCGGCGGCACCGAGAAGATGTCGAAGTCGAAGAACAACGGCATCGATCCGCAGGCGCAGATCGAACAGTACGGCGCCGACACCGCGCGCCTGTTCACGATGTTCGCCTCGCCGCCAGAGCAGACCCTGGAGTGGTCGAACACCGGCGTCGAAGGCGCCAGCCGCTTCCTGCGCCGTGTCTGGGCCTTCGGCTATGCGCAGCGCGAACGCATCGCCGCTGCCCTGGCGGGCCAGAAGCAGGGCTCGCCGGGCGACGCGTCGCTCGACGACGCGCAAAAGACCCTGCGCCGCGAAGTGCACAAGGTGCTGCAGCAGGCCGACTACGACCTCAAGCGCATCCAGTACAACACGGTGGTCTCGGCCTGCATGAAGATGCTCAACACGCTCGAATCGAGCAAGCTGGCCGAAGGTGCCGCCAGTGACGCGGTGATCGCCGAAGGCTTCTCGATCTTCCTGCGCCTGCTGAACCCGGTTTCACCGCACATCACCCACGCCTTGTGGCAGGAACTGGGCTATGCCGCTGTCCACGGCGACATTCTCAATGTGCAGTGGCCCGAAGTCGACCCGCAAGCGCTGGAACAGTCCGAGATCGAAATGATGATCCAGGTGAACGGCAAGCTGCGCGGGAAGGTCCTGGTCGCCAAGGATGCCGACAAGGCCAGCATCGAAGCGGCTGCACTGGCCGAAGAAGCAGTGCAGAAGTTCATCGAAGGCACGCCGAAGAAAGTCATCGTCGTGCCGGGCAAACTCGTCAACATCGTGGTGTAGACCATGAAGACAATCGTGGTGCGCACTCTCCTGGCGCTGGTGGCCGCTGCGATCCTCGCGGGTTGCGGCTTCCAGCTGCGCGGCTCGAACGGCCAGTACAACATGCCGTTCAAGAGCATCTACCTGGCCTTTTCCGAGACCTCGCCGCTCGGCACTGAGCTCAAGCGCAACCTGCGCGCGGGCAATACCGTGCGCATCGAGGACGACGCCTCGAAGGCCGAGGCGCTGTTTGACGTGCTGGGCGAATCGCGCGGCAAGGCCATCCTGTCGCTCAACAGCCTGGGCCGGGTACGCGAGTACGCGCTGAGCTATACGCTGGTGTTCCGCGTGCGCGACGCCAATAACCGCGTGCTGCTGGGGCCGACCGAGATCACCCTGCGCCGCAACATCGCCTTCGACGAATCGCAGGTGCTGGCCAAGGAATCCGAAGAAGCGCTGCTGTACCGCGACATGCAGGCCGACCTGGTACAGCAGATCTTGCGCCGCCTGGCGGCCATCAAGCCAACATGAGCCTGGGTTGAAAGTGACCGATGCAGCTGCGGCCTGAGGCCCTCGAAGGCCACCTGGCCAAGGGCCTGGCGCCCTTGTACGTGATCGCCAGCGACGAGCACCTGCTGGCGCTGGAAGCGGCCGACCGCATTCGCCGCACCGCGCGCGCGCAAGGCTACACCGAACGCGAAGTGCTGAGCGTGGAGCGCAGCTTCAAGTGGGGCGAACTGCTGGCGGCGAACCAGGCAATGTCGCTGTTCGGCGACAAGAAGCTGATCGAACTGCGCATTCCGAGCGGCAAGCCGGGCAAGGACGGTAGCGCGGCCCTGCAAGGCTATGCCAGGGACCTCAGCCCCGACAACCTCACCCTGATCACGCTGCCCAAGCTGGACTGGCAGACCGCCAAGGCGGCGTGGGTCGGTGCGCTGCAGCAGGCTGCGGTGTACATCGAGATCCCGAACGTCGAGCGCGCACAGCTTCCGAACTGGATCGGCACGCGCCTGGCGGCGCAGGGCCAGAGCGTGGACCGCCAGGGCCTGGACTTCATCGCCGACCGCGTCGAGGGCAACCTGCTGGCGGCGCACCAGGAAATCCAGAAGCTCGGCCTGCTGCACGAACCGGGCAAGCTCAGTGTCGAGCAGGTCATGGATGCCGTGCTGAACGTGGCGCGCTACGACGTGTTCAAGTTGTCGGAGGCGATGTTGGCGGGGGATCCTGCGCGCCTGGCCCGCATGCTCGACGGCTTGCGGGGCGAGGGCGAGGCGCTGCCGCTGGTATTGTGGGCCGTCAGTGAAGAAATCCGTACGCTGCTAAAATTGAAATCCGGGATGCAGCAGGGGCGCCCGCTGGGCGCGCTGCTCAAGGAGCATCGCATCTGGGGCCCGCGCGAGCGCATGATGGAACCGGCGCTGCGCCGCGTGACGCTTGGCACGCTGGAATCTGCCCTGCGCGAGGCGGCGCAGGTCGACCGCATGGTCAAGGGCCTGCGCGCCAGGGCGTTCGCGGGGGATGCGTGGGACGCGATGCTGCAGCTGGCCTTGCGGGTGGCGCGCTGACCAACGCAGCGCCGCCCCCACGCTGATTGACCGCGCGGGTGGCACCCGCCCACCCGACGAAACCGACAACGGGCTCTATGATGGACATCACCGAACACATGCACTCCCTGGGCCGCAATGCCCGCGCCGCGTCGCGCGCCATGGCCAGGGCCGACGGCGCCACCCGCAACCGCGCACTGCTGGCGATCGCCGACGCCATCGAGCGCGACGCCGACTTGCTGCGCGCCGCCAACGGCCAGGACATGGAGGCGGCCCGGGCCGGCGGCCTGGAGCCGGCGCTGCTCGACCGCCTGGCGCTGTCCAGCGCCGCCATCGCCACCATGGTTGCCGGTCTGCGCCAGATCGTCGGCCTGCCCGATCCGGTCGGCGAAATTACCAACATGAAGTCGCGCCCGAGCGGCATCCAGGTCGGCCAGATGCGGGTGCCGCTGGGCGTCATCGGCATCATCTACGAAGCGCGGCCGAACGTGACGGTGGACGCGGCCGGCCTGTGCATCAAGAGCGGCAATGCGGCGATCCTGCGCGGCGGTTCCGAAGCGATCCACTGCAATCGCGCGCTGGCCGCGCTGGTGAGTGAAGGCTTGGCCAGCGCCGGCCTGCCGCAGGAGGCGGTGCAGGTAGTAGACACGGTCGACCGCGCCGCAGTGGGCGCCCTGATCACGATGCCGCAGTATGTCGACGTGATCGTCCCGCGCGGCGGCAAGGGCCTGATCGCGCGCCTGATGCAGGAAGCCACGGTTCCGATGATCAAGCACCTGGACGGCATCTGCCACGTGTATATCGACGCCAGGGCCGACATCGCCAAGGCGCTGCCGGTGGCGTTCAACGCCAAATGCCACCGCTACGGCACCTGCAACACGATGGAGACGCTGCTGGTGGCGCGCTCGGTGGCGCCAGGCGTGCTGCCGCAGCTGGCCGAGCTGTACAAGACCGAGCAGGTCGAGTTGCGCGCGGATCCCGAAGCCCATGCGATCCTGGCCGGCTATCCGTGGCTGGCCCGGGCGACGGAGCAGGACTGGAGCACGGAATACCTGGCGCCGATCCTGGCGATCCGCGTGGTGGAAGGGCTCGACGGCGCGATCGACCATATCAACACCTGGTCGTCGAAGCATACCGAGGCCATCATCACCGAAGACTACAGCGCCGCGCTGCGTTTCCTGCGCGAGGTCGATTCGGCCTCGGTGATGGTAAATGCATCGACCCGTTTCGCGGACGGCTTCGAATACGGCCTGGGCGCCGAAATCGGCATCTCGAACGACAAGCTGCATGCGCGCGGCCCGGTCGGGCTGGAAGGACTTACCTCACTCAAGTACGTCGTGTTCGGACACGGCGAAGTGCGCAGCTGACAAGGATAATAAAACCCCATGCTCTGGATTAAAGCCTTTCATATCCTGTTTGTCGTCTCTTGGTTCGCAGGACTGTTCTACCTGCCGCGCATTTTTGTCAACCTGGCCCAGGAAACCCAGCCGGCCGCGCTCGAGCGCCTGCTGGGCATGGCGCGCCGCCTGTACCGCTTCACCACCATCCTGGCGGTGCCGGCGGTGCTGCTGGGAGTCTGGTTATGGCTGGGCTACGGTTTCAGAGGCGGCTGGCTGCACGCGAAACTGGCGCTGGTCCTGGTGACGATCGGCTACCATCACGCCTGCGGCTCGCTGCTGCGCAAATTCGAGGCAGGGCAGAACCGGCGCAGTCATCGATGGTTCAGGTATTTCAACGAAGCGCCGGTGCTGCTGCTGCTGGCGATCGTGATCCTGGTGGTGGTCAAGCCGTTCTAGGCGGCCTTGCATGGTCTCATCCGAGCGTGTCGCCACCGGCGGGACGGGCGGTTCCACGGTTGCCGGCTATTTGCCGGCAACGCGTAATTCAACAGTTTTATAAACGGACAAAGGGTACTCCTCATGGCCTCTTATTTTTGCCCATGCCCGCGCGGCATGGAAGCGGCGTTGGCCGAAGAACTGGGCGAGATCGCCCAGCACAGCACCACGCTGAAGGTGCACAACCAGGTGCCGGGGGGCGTGCACTGCTCCGGTTCGATGCAAGACGCCTACCGCGTCAACCTGCACTCGCGCATTGCTTCGCGCGTGCTGATGCGCATGGGCCAGCGCAGCTATAACAACGAAAACGACGTCTACGACCTCGTGCTCGAGCAGCCGTGGGAAGACTGGTTCGGGGTCGACCATACCATCCGGGTCGACGTCACCGCCGTCAAGTCGCCTTTGAAGAGCCTCGAATTCACCACGCTCAAGATCAAGGACGCCATCTGCGACCGCTTCCGCGACCAGTTCAACAAGCGCCCGACGGTCAATACCCGCGAGCCGGACATGCGCATCGTCGGCTTCGTCGACCAGCGCAACGTCATCATCTATCTCGACACCTCGGGCGAAGCGCTGTTCAAGCGCGGCTGGCGCGAGGAGACCGGCGACGCGCCACTGCGCGAGAACCTGGCCGCCGGCATGCTGCGCGTGGCCGGCTGGAAGCCAGGCGTGCCGCTGTTCGACCCGATGTGCGGCTCGGGCACCATCCTGGTCGAAGCGGCCCAGATGGTGCAGGGCATCGCGCCCGGCGCGCGGCGCCGTTTCGCCTTCGAGAAGTTCGCCGGTTTCGAGCGCGAAGCCTGGGCCGCGATGAAAGCCGAGATCAAGCCCAATGCATTGCCGCTTGAACCGACCATCTTCGGCTCGGACATCTCGGGCGACATGATCGAGATGACCCGCCACAACCTCAAGATCGCCGGCATCGTGTTCGACGTGCCGCTCAAGCAGATCGAGGCGCAGCATGTATCGCCGCCGACCACCGAGCCGGGCATCGTGCTGACCAATCCGCCGTACGGCGAGCGCATCGGCGTGCGCGGCGATTCGACCATGGCGCCGGACGACATGGCGGTATCGTTCTATTCGGCCCTCGGCACCACGCTCAAGCAGCGCTTCGCCGGCTGGACCGTGTTCCTGTTTACCGCCGACCTGAGCCTGCCCAAACTGCTGCGCCTGAAAGAAGCGCGCAAGACCCCGTTCTTCAACGGCGCCCTCGAATGCCGCCTGTTCCGCTTCGACATGGTGGCCGGTTTCAACCGCCGCGAGGGCGCCAAGCCCCCGGTGCCGGCGCCGGAATAAGCCAGAGCGCCCATGCTGCCGCCGAACGAACCCGATCACCTGCCGAAGGACCCGGTCATCCCGGTTCCGCTGCCGCCACCGCACCAGATCGCGATGCTTACGGCCGGTGGCCTGGCCACGCTGCTGGCCGGGCTGTCGATGCTCGGGCCGTTCTCGATCGACGCCTACCTGCCCGCCTTCCCGCAGATCCGCGCCGATCTCGGTGCGTCGGCGATCGAAGTGCAGCAAACGCTTACCGCCTACATGCTGGCCTTTGCCGGCATGGTGCTGTGGCATGGCGCATTGTCGGACGCCTTCGGGCGCCGCAACGTGATCCTGGTGGCGCTGGTGGTGTTTGCCATCGCCACCTTCGGCTGCGCGGCCGCTTCGTCGGTGCACTACCTCTGGGTGTTCCGCATCATGCAGGGGGTGTCTGCCGGGGCGGGCGTGGTGGTGGGCCGCGCCATCATTCGCGATCTGTATTCGGATGCGGCGGCGGCGCGCCTGCTGTCGATGGTCACGATGATCTTCTCGATCGCGCCGGCCATCGCGCCGGTGCTGGGCGGCTGGATCGTGACCTTCTTCGACTGGCGCGCGATTTTCCTGGCGCTGTGCGTGTACACGGTGGTCCTGGGCTGGTTCTCGTGGAAGCATTTGCCCGAAACGGTGCCGATCGAGAAGCGCCAGCCCTTCAACCCGCGTTTCCTGGCGCAGAGCTATGGCGCGATCTTCGGCTCTTTCCTGTTTCACATGAAGGCCGGCGTGGTGGCGATGAATTTCGCCGGACTGTTCTTGTATATCGCGGCCGCGCCAGTGATGCTGCCCGAGCACCTGGGCCTGGGGCCGTCAGAATTCGCCTGGCTGTTCGTGCCGTCGGTGAGCGGGATTTTCCTGGGCGCGCTGGCGGCCAACCGCATGGCCGGCAAGTTGACCTTCGCGCGCCAGATCCGCGTCGGCTTCTTCTTCATGCTGGGCGCCATCGCGTTCAATGTGGGCTACCACGCCTTCTTGCCGCCGTCGCTGCCCTGGAGCGTGGTGCACATGTTCTTCTTTACCTTTGGCAGCTCGATCATCGCGCCCGGCGCTACCCTGCTGGCGCTCGACCTGTTCCCGCATATCCGCGGTACGGTGGCCTCTTGCCAGTCCTTCATGACCACGTTGATGGGCGCCATCGTGGCCGGCCTGGTCGCGCCGGCACTGTCGCACTCGGTGTTCTCGCTGGCGCTAGGCCAGGCTGGCTTCGCGCTGGTGGCATTGACGTTCTGGGTGACGGCGCGGCGCTACCGGCGCAACCTGGCACGCTCGGGGCGCCAAATTCCGTAGTTTTGCACAAAACGCAACGTCGCTACCCCCAGCGGATATTTGTTCATATGTGAAATAAAGTTCCATCATGTATGCATATATGAAATACTATTTCACTTTCTTCTGCTCGGATCGTTGCTGATCTACTATTAGAGCAGCGTCTCGGCAACACTTTTCACAGAAAGTATTGTTCCCAATCAGAAATGTCTATATGCTAAGACAAGTTTTTCGTGCCTGGAATAAACCGCGAAATACTGTTCTATTTGTTAGATGAATAAGCAAGACAATGTGGCATCCCGTCCTGGGGCGCCCCGGATAACCCTCGATAGCGGCCACGTTTGAGACCATGCAACAATCGGATCAGGATATTCGCAATCGCCTGTTGATTGCCCGTCTGCCGGCCATGCCGCAGATCCTCGTGCGTCTCATCGAACACCTGCAGGCCGACGATCTCGGCATGTCGGAACTGGCAGCCCTGATCTCGAAGGATGCCGGCATGACCGGCAAGCTGCTGGCCGTGGCCAATAGTTCGGCCTACCAGCGCCAGCACCGCAACGTCAATCTCGAACAGTCGCTGGTTGCCCTCGGCACCGACATGATCAAGACCCTGGTCATCAGCGATTCGGTATTCCAGACCTTTAATAATTTCCCGCATTCTGGCAGCACCGATCTGCGCGCGTTCTGGAAGAATTCGCTCAGTGGCGCCGTGATCGCGCGAGACATCGCGCGCATGATCGACTATCCGCACCTGGAAGAAGCCTACCTGGCCGGCCTGCTGCACAACGTCGGGCGCCTGGCGCTGCTGGCTACCGCCCCCAAGGAATACGCCTACAACTTCAACGCGCGCGACGACGAAGACCTGTGCGCGGTCGAGCAGCGCACGCTGCAGATCACCCATGCCGAAGCCGGCGCCTGGCTGATCGAACGCTGGCAGCTCGATTCCTTCCTGGCCGATGCGGTGCTCTACCACCACGAACCGAGCGAGCGCCTGGAATCGGCCCATCCATTAATCCGCATCGTGCGCCTGGCACATGTGCTGTCGAGCCACACGGGCGACGAGGCGGCCGTGCGCGAGGCCGCCGGCCTGTGCGGCGTCGACGAGCACCAGGTCGGTCAATTGCTCAATGGGGCCGCGCGCCAGATCGAACAGGCCGCCGCCCATCTCGGCATCGACCTGGCCGGTGCCGATGACATCCCGGCGCCGGCCGCACATGCGCCGCCCGCGCTCGACCCGGTGCAGCAGCGCCTGTCCGAAGAGGTGCGCAACATGGTGCTGGTGTCCGAAGTGGGCCAGAGCTTCGCGCGCCAGCAGGGCGAGACCGGCCTGCTCGAGGCAATGACGCGCTCGGCGCGCATCCTGTTCGACTTCGGCAATGCCGTGGTGCTGCTCGAGAACCCGACCGGCCACGCCCTGGTCGGCGCGCCGATCCAGGGCAGCCAGCGCATCGCCGAATTCGCGGTGCCGCTGGCCAGGGGTGGCGCCATCGCCAAGAGCGCGCTGGAGCGCCGTCCCGCCTTTGTGCAGCGCGAAGGCGCAGAACTCGGCCTGGCCGAAGAGCAGCTGCTGCGCATGCTCGGCACCGACAGCCTGGTGTGCGTGCCGCTGGTGGCCGGCACGCGCTGCCTCGGTGTGCTGATCGGCGGCGTCTCGGCCTGGCAGCTGCCGGCCTGCCAGCGACGCGCACGCTTCATGCAGTCGTTCGGCGTGCAGGCCGCCAGTGCGCTGGAAACCCTGCTGTCCGAACGCGGCCACGCGCGCCGCCAGCTGGCGCATGTCGCCGATGAATACCGCGAAGCCTCGCGCCGCGTGGTGCACGAAGTGAACAACCCGCTGGCGATCATCAAGAACTACCTGAGCGTGTTGGATAGCAAGCTGGCGCGCCAGGAACCGGTAGGCGGCGAGATGTCGATCCTGAACGAAGAGATCGACCGCGTCGGTCAACTGGTCCAGAGCCTGGCCGACCTCAAGCCGGCCGAGGCCGGGCCGCGTCCGACCGATGTCGCCAAGGTGGTGGAAGAAGTGCAGCGCCTGTTCCGCAGCACCGGCTTCGTCCCCAGTTCGGTCGACATCGCGGTGAGCATGCACGACGATGCCACCCGCATCGAGGGCGACGCCGACGTGCTCAAGCAGATCCTGGTCAACCTTGTAAAGAACGCCATCGAGGCGCTCGGCAGTACCGGTGGGCGCATCGAGATCCTCAACCGCGGCCATGTGAACCGCGAGCGCCAGCTTTACCTTGAACTGGTCGTCAGCGATACCGGGCCGGGCCTGTCGCGCGAAGTGCTGGCCCACCTGTTCTCGCCGGTGAAGAGCACCAAGGACGGTGCCCACCATGGCCTCGGCCTGTCGATCGTGCACAGCCTGGTCAAGAAGCTGGGCGGGCATATCGCCTGCCGCAGCGGCCGCACCGGCACCGCCTTCGAAATCCTCCTGCCGGCTTGGGCCGGCACGGGCACTGGCAGCAGCGTCGCCCTGCCGGCACGTGCCCTCGGCTCCGCATAAGGTCATGATGAACGCGCATAACGCCATGTTTGCCGGCGAACCCGCTCCGTTTTCCGCAACACTGGAAACCGACAGCCAGCCCCGCCTGCTGCTGGTCGACGATGAACCGCGCCTGCTCTCGTCGCTGTACGAACTGCTCAAGGGCCGCGGCTATCAGCTGACCACCGCGGCGTCGGGCGGCGAGGCACTGGCCCACCTGTCGCGCCTGCGCTTCGACCTGGTCCTGCTCGACCTGCGCCTGCCGGACATCGGCGGCCACGAGATCATGGACTTCATCAACCAGAAAAGCATCGACGCCGATGTCATCGTGATGAGCGGAGAGGTGGGCATCGATGCGGCGAGCGGCGCGCTCAAGCGCGGCGCCTACGATTACCTGCGCAAGCCTTATGCGCGCGAGGAGTTGCTGGCCACCGTCGCCAACGCGCTCAAGGGCCGCCGCCTGGCGCTCGAGAACGAGCGCATGGCCAACCAGCTGGAAAACTCCGAGAAGATGTACCGCTATCTGGTGGACAGCTCGCCGGACATCATCTATACGCTCAACCACGAAGGGCGCTTTACCTTCGTGAACGACCGCGCCTACCAGCTGCTGGGCTACTCGCGCGACGAATTGCTCGGCAAGCACTATTCGGTGCTGGTGCACGAGGAAGACCTGGAACGCGCGCGCTACGTGTTCAACGAGCGCCGCGTCGACGAGCGCGCCTCGCGCAACGTCGAGCTGCGCCTGAAGTGCCGCGGCGGAAACAGCAACGACCGCACCTTCAACACCACCCTGATGACGATTTCGCTTAACGCGATCGGCATGCACGTGCCCGACCAGGAAGTCAAGAAGCTGGAGTTCTTCGGCACCTACGGCGTGGCGCGCGACATCACCGACCGCAAGCGCGCCGAAGAAGTCATTTCTTACCAGGCCTATCACGATATCCTGACCGACCTGCCTAACCGCATCCTGTTCAAGGACCGCCTCGGGCTGGCCGTGATCCAGGCCAAGCGCAAGCAGACCGAACTTGCGGTGATGTTCATCGACCTGGACCGCTTCAAGCTGGTGAACGACACGCTTGGCCACGTCAAGGGCGACGAACTGCTGCAGCAGGCCGCGACCCGCCTGAAAGAGTGCCTGCGCAAGGGCGACACCCTGGCGCGCCAGGGCGGCGACGAATTCACCATCGTGCTGCCGGAACTGCGTGACCGCGACGACGCGCGCATGGTCGCCGACAAGTTCCTGGAAACGCTGCAGTGCCCGTTCGACCTGGACGGCCACGAAGTGCATATCTCGGCCTCGATCGGCATCGCGATCTATCCGACCGACGGCGAATCGATCGACGAACTGCTGCGCCACGCCGACATCGCCATGTACCAGGTCAAGGCACTCGGCAAGAACGGCCACAGCTTCTACCATACGTCGATGCTGGACGTGTCGCACCAGAAGATCGCCCTGGAGCAGGCGCTGCGCCGCGCGCTCGAGCAGGGCGAGCTGGAGATGTATTACCAGCCGCAGATCGATGCCCTGACCGGGCGCATTGTTGGCGCCGAGGCGCTGATGCGCTGGAACCACCCGACCCGCGGCGTATTGTCGGCCGGCGAATTCCTGCCGTTCGCCGAAGAAAACGGCCTGATGCTGCCGATCTCGGACTGGATGATCGGCGCACTGTGCCGCGATATGCTGCAATGGAATTCAAGCGGCAACGACCAGGTGCGCCTGTCGCTGAACCTGTCGCCGCAATACCTGGACCGCGGCGACTTCTTCGAGAAGATGCGCAGCGCGCTGGTGCGCTATTCGATTCAACCGTCCCAGATCGAAGTCGAAATCACCGAGAACATCTGCATCCGCAACCCACAGTACGCGATCGAGCAGCTCAACAAGCTGTGCCAGCTGGGCGTATCGGTGGCGATCGACGATTTCGGCACCGGCTATTCGTCGCTGTCCTACCTGCACCGCTTCCCGATCCATACCGTCAAGATCGACCAGTCTTTCGTGAAAGAGATCCACGAAGAGGGCGGGCATTACCCGGTGATCCTGGCGATCATCTCGATCGCGCGCGGCCTGGGCCTGAACCTGATCGCCGAAGGCGTCGAAACCGAAGAGCAAGCGCGCTACCTGCGCTCGAACGGTTGCATGACGATGCAGGGCTACCTGTACTATCGGCCGATTCCGTTGGGCGAGTTCATGAAGGCGCTGCGCACCCAGCCGACGCTGTTCGGCCTGCGCGCCGTGCAAGCCTGAGCCACGGCCATGCTCGACATTCCGGCACAGCCCAGCGACCAGGGAGACAGCCCTGCGGCGGCGCATTACACGGCCGACTTCCTGCGCGTGAAGGGCTTGGCCGACCGCGGGGTGCCGACCGCCCAGCACAGCCTGGGTTTCATGTATGCCAGTGGCCAGGGCGTGGCGCAGAATTTCGAGCTGGCCGTGGCCTGGTACCGCATGGCCGCCAGCGCCGGCCTGGAACTGGCGCAGTACAACCTCGGCGTAATGTTCCAGAAGGGCCAGGGCGTGGCACAGGATTATGGCCAGGCCGCCTACTGGTATCGCCGCGCGGCAAGTCAAGGCTATGCGCCGGCGCAGTACAACCTGGGCTGGCTGTATGCCAAGGGCCAGGGCGTGCCGAACGACGTGCAGCAAGCCTTGCAGTGGTTCAGCCAGGCTGCCGACCAGGGCGAGCCGGGTGCGCAGCACAACCTGGGCATGATGTACGAGACCGGCAAGGGCGTGCCGCAGGATGTCGATGCGGCCACCATGTGGTACCGCCGCGCGGCAGAACAGGGTTATGCGCGCTCGCAGTTCAGTCTTGCGCTGCGCAGCGATGGCGATGCGGCGCTGCAGTGGTTTGGCAAGGCCGCCGAGCAGGGTTACGCACCCGCGCAATTCAACCTCGGCCTGCGCTACGATAAAGGCCAGGACGTGGATCAGGACAGCAGCCGCGCCGTGCTCTGGTACGGCCGCGCCGCAGAACAGGGGCATGTCAGCTCGCAGTTCAACCTGGCCTTGATGTACGACAGCGGCCATGGCCTGCCACGCGACGAAGCACTGGCCCTGGAGTGGTACCGCCGCGCGGCAAACCAGGGCCACGCCGGCGCGCAGGACAACCTGGGCGTGCGCTACGAGCACGGGCAGGGCGTCGCGCGCGACCCGGTCCAGGCGGCGCACTGGTATCTGCAGGCCGCCGAACAGGGCATGCCCTCGGCCCAGTATCACCTGGCCCAGTTGTTCGATGCCGGGATGGGCGTGGCGAACGACCCGGAGCAGGCCGTCGAGTGGTACCGCAAGGCCGCCGGGCAGGGCCACCTGCGCGCCCAGTTCGACCTCGGGCTGCGCTATGAAGGCGGGATCGGCGTGGCGCGCGACGAAGCGCAGGCACTGGAATGGTATCGCCGCGCCGCGCACCAGGATTACGCGCCGGCCCAGTACATGGTCGGCGCACTGCTCGACCGCGCCGAGCACGGCAATCCGGTCGAAGCGACCGACTGGTTCCACAAGGCCGCCGACCAGGGCCACGCGCTGGCCCAGTTCGAGCTGGGCCTGCGCCACGACTGCGGCAAGGGCATCGAGCGCGATTACGAGGCCGCCCATTTCTGGTACCTGTGCGCGGCACGCCAGGGCCATGCGCGCGCCCAGTTCAATCTCGGCGTGATGTATTCGGCCGGGCAGGGCGTGCAGCGCGACCTGGTGCAAGCTTATGGGTGGCTGCAGCGCGCAGGTGGCGCGGGCGTGGGCGCGGCGGCGGGTTACCTGAAAAAGATCGCGGCCCGCATGGAGCCGCAGTTATTGGCGCAGGCGCAGGCGGCCTTGTAAGACGGGCAGGCGGTGGTGCCGGCGCATGCCTTCTCAGCGCCGGTGGATTGTCAGCACAGCAGCGCGAGCAGCTGCTCGGCCTGGGGAATCGATGCCTTGGCCGGGCCAAGTTGAATGGCCAAATCGCGGCCGATATCGCGCACGCGCCAGCTGATTTCACGCAGTGCCAGTTCGCTTTCGAACACCTCGAACTGGTCGACGTCGGCGCATTCCATTGCAGTGACGTGCATGTCGAGTCCGGTCGACATGAAGGCACGCTGCACGACCGCAAGGCGTTCGCGTGTACGCAGCATCAGGTCGAGGTGCTTGGGCGCGATCATGGCGCCGCGCGCCAGCTGCGCCGCCAGTTCGGAAGCCTGGACCAGCCGCACCGACAGGCGTTCGATTTCGTCGTCATTGATGGTCGCCAGGCCCGGTTCGAAAGTTTGGCAGTTGAGCGTCCGGCTTGCCTGCGAGATGATCGACGAGATCAGGCGCGGATGCTCGCCGCTGACGATCTTCAGTGCCAACTCGGCGCGCTCGAGCGCGTGCGGTTTGTGCAGCAGTCCGGAGATCAGTTCGGCGCTGGCGACGAGTTGTCCTGCTGCGCTGCTCTGGCCTGCGACCATGGCGCGTGGATATCCGGTGCCGTTGAGGCGTTCGTGGTGTTCGGCTACTGCAATGCCGACAGCCGGCGGGCACGATCCCAGGTCCTGGATCAGGAGCCGGCCGATATGTGGGTGAACAATTACGTGAGACCATTGTTCTGCGGTGAGAACCTGTTTCGCGTTGATCAGGTCGGGATCGATATACAATTCGCCGATATCGTGCAGGACACCGGCCATGCAGACTACTTGCCGGAGATCCGGCGGCAAGCCGGCACGGGTGGCAAAGGCCAGTGCCAGGCTCGCCACCTCGGCGACATGGCGCAGCCCGGTCTTGCTGCCGCGGTCGATCATGGTCAGCATCATCGCCATGGCAGGGGCAAACCGGAGCGAGGCGAGCTGGTTCCTGACACTGGCGGCCGTGAGTCCCGACGCGGCAATGATGGCGCCCAGCGCCCGCGAGTCTTCGCAGGCGCTCAGGGCGCAGTCGGCCAGCCGGTTGCCGTCGACCGCGTCTTCGACGGCGATGCAGGACTCAAGGGGCTTGCTCAGCCGGTGGACGATCAGGCGTTCTTGCAGTTGACGCGATACGCTCGCGCCCTTGGCCAGCAGTTTGGTGCCCCTGGTGTCGTAAATGTCTTCGGTAGCATTGACACCGACTTCCTCGGACAAAGTGAGTACTTTGCTCAGGTAATGTTCGTTGACGATAGATCCGGACATGGTATTTTTTCTTGGGAGGTGGGGCTCAAGCCAGGAGCCTGGACACGGCATTGTAGGAACGCGACGCAGCAGACATGATAAAGCAGTTTGTAAAATAATGCCACACGGAAATATCCGTTATTTCCAATGTAACTTTTCGTTGGTTTTATTTGCTACGTTGTCATCTTTGTCCAGCGTTGTCCCGCGTATGAACCACTAAAGAAGCCACGCTTTTCGCGTGAAAGAGATCGGTCATTGCCACGCTACGGTATACTGTATGCCCATACAGTCCAATCAAGCGCGATGGAACTCAACGACAAGCTGGAAATTTTGGCCGATGCCGCCAAATACGATGCGTCCTGTGCCAGCAGTGGCGCGCCCAAGCGCGGCTCCGAGGGCAAGGATGGCCTTGGCGCCACCACGGGCATGGGCATTTGCCACAGCTATACGCCGGACGGGCGCTGCGTTTCGCTGCTCAAGATCTTGCTGACCAATTTCTGCGTCTACGATTGCCAGTACTGCATCAACCGCCGCAGCTCGAACGTGCCACGGGCCCGCTTTTCGGTGGACGAAGTCGTCAAGCTCACGCACGACTTCTACATCCGCAACTACATCGACGGCTTGTTCCTGAGCTCGGGCATCATCCAGTCGTCCGACTACACGATGGAGCAGCTGGTCGCGGTGGCGCGCCAGTTGCGCGAAGTGCATAATTTTCGCGGCTACATCCATCTCAAGACCATCCCCGATGCCGACCCGCTCCTGATTGCCGAGGCCGGCCGCTGGGCCGACCGTTTGTCGGTGAATATCGAGCTGCCTACCCACGACAGCGTGACGCGGCTGGCACCAGAAAAGAACGTTCATACCATCAAGCTGGCGATGGGTTCGATCCGCCGCAAGCTCGACCAAAAGGCCGAGGAACCGCGCGCGCCGGCCTTTGCGCCGGCCGGCCAGAGCACGCAGATGATCGTCGGCGCCGACGCCAGCGACGACCAGACCATTCTCAACACGGCAGAGACCCTGTACGGCAGCTACAAGCTCAAGCGCGTGTACTACTCGGCCTTCAGCCCGATCCCGCAAAGCCCCAAGAGCGTGCCGTTGGCGCCGCCGCCACTGATGCGCGAGCACCGGCTGTATCAGGCCGACTTTCTGTTGCGCGGCTACGGCTTCACGGTGGGCGAACTGATGCCGGAAGCAGGCAACCTGGCGCTGGATGTCGATCCCAAGCTGGCCTGGGCGCTGAGCAACCGCGAGCACTTTCCGATGGACCTGAACCGCGCCGACGAAACCATGATCGCGCGCGTGCCCGGCATCGGCTTGCGCAACGCCAAGCGCATCATCGAGCTGCGCCGGATTCGCCGCGTGCGCTGGGAAGACCTCTCGCGCCTGCGCTGCAGCATGAAAAAGCTGGCGCCCTTCATTGTCACGGCCGACTACAAACCGGTACAGGGCGCGGCCAGTTCGCACATCTTGCGGCGTCACCTGGCCGATGCGCCCGAGCAGATGAACCTGTGGCCGGAGCTGCAGGCAGCATGACCGAATCGGCCGCCGCCATGGTCGCGCGCGGCCAGCCTCTGCAAGCGAACAGCTTCGACGAGTGGCGCGCACTGGCGCGCGAACTGCTGCGCACCAGGGTGCCGCCCGAAGCGGTTGTCTGGGGAGCGCTTGACGCGCACGGGAGCGGCGACTTGTTCTCGGACGCCCCGGCCCCGGCAGCGCCGGAGCATTCCGCGGCCCGCCCATCGGCGCCGCCGTCGCAAACAGCTGCCGTGATACCGCGCTCGTTGATGGAGATGCTGCACAAAGCTGCCTGCTTTCGCGCCCCCGACCGTTGGGCTTTCCTGTACCGGGTACTGTGGCGCTGGCAGCAGGGCGAGCACGACGTGCAGTCGGCGGCCGACCCGGATGGCGCGCGCCTGCACGGCATGGTCAAGGCGGTGCGGCGCGAGGAGCACGACATGCATGCCTATATTCGTTTTCGCGAGCGCCCGCTAGACGCCGGCGCGCCGCGCTTCGTGGCCTGGTTCGAACCCAGCCAGGACGTGCTGCCGCAGGTGGCCGAGCATTTCGTGGCGCGCATGGGCAAGACCAGCTGGATGATCGCCACGCCCGAGGCCAGCGTGCTATGGGATGGCGCTACGCTGCACAATACCGGCCCCCTGATGAGCAGCGCGGCCGACCTGGACGATGCCGGCGAGGCGCTCTGGCTCACCTATTACCGCAGCATTTTCAATCCGGCACGCGTCAACGCGCAGCTCATGCAGAGCCACATTCCTTCGCGCTTCTGGAAGAACCTGCCCGAGGGCGCGATCGTGCCGATGATGGTGAGCCAGGCCGAACTTGGCGCGCGCAAGATCGGCCAGGTGCAGACCCTGGGCGGCAAGAGCGGCGCCACGATTCCCATCACCGCCGAAAAGGCGCAACCGGATCGCGAGCAGCCCTCCAGGCTCGACGAATGCCGACGCTGCGAGCTGTGGCAGTACGCCACCCAGGCCGTTCCCGGAGAAGGCGCACTCGGTGCCAATGGTGAGGCACCGATCATGATCGTGGGCGAGCAGCCGGGCGACCAGGAAGACCTGGCCGGCAAGCCTTTCGTGGGCCCGGCCGGCAAGCTGCTCGACCGCGTGTTCGCGCAGGCGCAGGTCGAGCGCAAGGCCATTTATCTCACCAACGCCGTCAAGCATTTCAAGTGGGAGCCCAAGGGCAAGCGCCGCATCCACAAGACGCCGGCCCAGCGCGAGGTCGAGGCCTGCCATTACTGGCTCGAGAAAGAACTTGCCACGGTCAAGCCCAAGGTCATCGTGGCGATGGGCACCACCGCGCTCAAGTCGGTGCTGGGCAAGCGCAGCGTCACGCTCAAGGAGTCGCTTGGCACACCGATCTGGCACGAGGGACGCTGGGTGGTGACGATCTACCATCCTTCTTACGTGCTGCGGGTGCCGGACGAAGCGGCCAAGCACGAGGCGTTTTCCAGCATGGTCAGGGGACTGCAGCTGGCGCATGAGCTCGTCAATCGGCCCAGCCCGGATTGAGCGCTCACGCCAGCCCATGCGCACGGCATGAAATAGCGCGGCCCGGCCAGGATTAAGCACCGCCTCATCATGCAGCGCTACGCTTGACGGACTACTAACAACAAGGATGTCCGATGAAATGCGCAATCCTCCCGGCACTATGCCTGGCCCTTACCGCAGCGCCATCACAGGCGCAGTCGCTCGATCCGGCGGCCACCCCACCGGCACTGTCGGCCACCATCACCAGCGACGCCGAACCGGTCCCGGAACAGATCGTGGTGGTCGGCCACAAGCCTGGCCCCGGCATGTGGAAGGTGTCCAGGGATGGCCATGCGCTGTGGATCTTCGGGACGTATTCGCCGCTGCCGCTCAAGATGGACTGGCGATCGCACGAAGTCGAAGCCGTCATCAAGCGCTCGCAGGAATACCTGGCGCCGCCCAATGGCAAGGTCGACATCGGCTACCTGCAGGGCCTGATGGCGCTGCCTCTGCTCATCGGCATCAACGACAACCCTGACGGCGCCACCTTGCGCGACGTGCTCCCGGCCGAGGTGTATGCGCGCTGGCTGCCGCTCAAGGAGAGATACCTGCCAAAGAACAAGGAACGCGAGCGGCCCATCTTCGTAGCCAACCAATTGTTCAGCGCCGCCCTGAAACAAGCCGGACTGACGTCTGCTACCAGCGTGCGCAAGCAGGTCGAGAAGATCGTCGACGACAACAAGCTCAAGGTCACCCGGACGGAACTCAAGCTGCCGGTCGAGAATGCGCGGCGCGTCATCAAGGACTTCAAGAAGTCGCCGCTGGACGATGCCGCCTGTTTCGCCGCCACCTTGAGCCGCCTGGAGACCGACATCGAAGGCATGCGCCTGCGCGCCAACGCCTGGTCCAAGGGCGACATCGAGGCCATCCGCAAGCTGGACTTCGTGGACCAGCAGGAAAGCTGCGTCAACGTCATCATGAACAGCGCCGCCGTGCGCGACAACCCGGCCTTCCAGACGGCAGAGCCCCGCCTGCGCGCCATGTGGGTCGCCAATGCCGAGGCTGCGCTGGCGAACAATGTCTCGACCTTTGCGGTACTGTCCATGAAGGACCTGCTCAGCCCAAAAGGCATGGTGGCAGCGCTGGCGGCAAAGGGCTACAAGGTCGAACAGCCGGAGTAGGCCGGCGGCAAGCCTGGCGCGCATGCAAGACGTCCAGTGCCAGTGCACCGGGCGTGTTTTTCTGGCCGGCAGCAAGCGGGATTTGTCAGATAAACCAGAATCCGCGTAGAATGCTGCTGCACGCGGGTGTAGCTCAATGGTAGAGCAGAAGCTTCCCAAGCTTACGACGAGGGTTCGATTCCCTTCACCCGCTCCAGTGCATCGGCGCTGAGTTCGGCGCCGAGGCTTGAGCAGTGATGAGGTGGCCACCGTGATTCATGGGTACGTTTGGGTTTGACGACTCAACCGAACTCAGGGACCTGTCAGGAATTCTGTGTGCGGGGCCAGAATTCGTAGTTAGATAATTGCGTTTGTGAACCGCTCGCCGAACATGATGGCGAACTGGTTTGCAGCCTGCTTCCAGGTCCGTTGCGGCATCTTCCAATCTTTCTCGATGTTGCGCAAGGCCAGGAATAACAATTTGGTCGCGGCTTCATCGCTTGGGAAGTGGCCACGATTCTTGACGATCTTTCGCAGGCGCATATGCAAGCTTTCGATGGCGTTGGTCGTGTAGATAATTGTGCGCACTTCCGGCGGGTAAGCGAAGAACGGAATTACCTGCTGCCACTGCCGGCGCCACATTGCCGCCACCGTCGGGAATTTGGTACCCCATGGTCCGGCTGCAAACGCATCCAGCGCCGCTTCGGCGAGGTCGGCGTTGGCAGCGTGGTAAATCGGCTTGAGCGCCGCTGCCAGCTCCTTACGGTCCTTCCAAGCTGCAAGCGTGGTCGAGTTGCGGATCAGGTGCACGATGCAGGTCTGGATCTGCGCCTGCGGATACACGGCCTCAATGGCTTCCGGGAAGCCGCGCAAACCATCGACGACGGCGATCAGAATATCGTCCAGTCCGCGGTTCTTGAGTTCGTTGAAAACCTTCAGCCAGAACTTGGCGCCTTCGGTCTGTTCGATCCACAGGCCCAGTACTTCCTTGCAGCCGTCGGCACGAATGCCCAGAGCCAGATACACGGCCTTGTTCTTGACTGTGCCTTCGTCCCGGATTTTCAGGCGCAGCGCATCGAAATACACGATCGGATACATCGCTTCGAGCGGCCTTTGCTGCCACTGTGCGACCTCTTCGAGAACCTCGTCGGTGATGGTCGAAATCAGGTCCGGCGACACTGAGGTGTACTGTCAATAGTGGACACGTCCGTTTCAAGCAGCCAGCGCCTCTTTCCTAAAATTCTCGGCGAATGTGGCTGGCGATACGTAGCCAAGACGCGAGTGGCGTCGCTGGCGGTTGTAGAAGATTTCGATGTACTCCTTGATCGCTGACTCCGCGTTGGCTCGCGTGGCATACCTCTGATGATGAATCATCTCGTTCTTCAAGCTCCCCCAGAAGCTCTCCATCGGAGCGTTGACGCTCCTATGTCAACAGGTTTGTGCCGTGGACTTTAGATCTGCCAAAATATACGGGTATAGCTCCCTGACGACGTACCGGTTAACACAGCGATGGATCTCCTTGTTCGACAATCCTTCCGTCGATCTTTTCTCGACATAAGCGCGTGTTCGGGGCTCACTACGCATTCTTACCATCGCGATGGTCCACAACGCGTTATTGGCTTGTCGGTTGCCGCCTCGATTTAGTCGGTGGCGTGCTGTCTTTCCAGAGGATGCCGGCAATGGATTCACGCCGCAAAGCGCGGCGAGCGCTGCTTCGCTACGTAAGCGTTCGGGATTGTCGCCAGCAGCGACGATCAACGTTGCTGCGGTAAGTGGGCCAACGCCGAACTGCTTGCGGAGGTTCGGTGCAAATTCGAACGTCAGCTTTTCCAGCTCCGAATCCAGCTCTTTGAGTTCTGCCTTCAGCATTAGCCAGCGCTTCGCCAGAAGACGTAAGGTCGACGTCAATGCGACCAAATGCGTCGCCGTCCCGAGTAGCTGAAGATCGACGCAGCCAGCAACACAATGCTCGGCTTTGGCCTGCCAAAGCCGATTACGGATTTCCTCGGGCGCACTTACCAATATCGACCTCAATTGGTTGATCGCTTGAGTCTTGGCCTTGACCGCACTACGCCTGGCGACTGTAAGTATTCGCAATGCTTCTGCGACACCGTTGTGGGATTTTGGAATCGCTGTCGCTTGCCCAGAGAGGACAGAGCGTGCTGCGCTTTCCGCGTCAATCGGATCGGACTTCCCTACCAGACGCCGCTTACTGCGATCGGGACGATTCACTTCGAGAACTTCGATTCCTTGCTCGTGCAAAGCACGAGCAAGTCCGGAACCATACGTTCCGGTTCCTTCGACACCCGCCCGGCGAAGATGCCCTAGGGTACGAGCCCAGGCAATAAGCTGCTCATATCCGCCAGCTGTTGTCGGTGTTGCCAAGGTCCCAAGAAATTTGCCGGTGCCATCAATAACGGCGCCAACATGTAGATCCAAATGCGTGTCCACGCCCAGAATCACTTCACGTTGCAACTCTTGTTCATGCATTTTGCGCTCCCTGTCGAAGTGGGCGCATTGCCAACCCTAGTCGCCGGACAGGACACTCAAGATGGAAATTCAAAGCTCCTATTAGGTCACCAGACCAGGCCCGACAACGCTCGGGGAACGCACTGGCGAATCGACAAGTCAACGCAAAGGCATCCGGCCAATCGTAGCACGGGTCAGATTCGGCAGGCGTTCGAGCTCATCATAGACTGAGTGTCATAGCAGTTCCCCTTGCGCGACATGGAGGCCCGCATGCCGAATTGCTCAACCAGCTTGCGGTAATCGTCGGCGCAGTACTGCGTGCCGCGATCGGAGTGATGGACCAGTCCCGCGGCCGGTCGCTTGCTGCGTACCGCCCGCCACAACGCTTGCGCCGTCAGGTCCTGCGTCATTCGTGGCCCCATCGCATAGCCCACCAGCTCGCACGTAAAAACGTCTTTCACTCCAGCGAGATACAGCCAACCTTCATCGGTCATCACGTACGTGATATCGGTCACCCAGGCTTCGTTAGGGCGGGTTGGCGCGAACGTTTGGTTCAACAGATTCTCCGCCACCGGGAATGCATGGCGCGAATTCGTCGTCGCCTTGAATTTGCGCTTTTGCCTACATCGCAAGCCCATCTCCTGCCGCAGCCGCACAATGCGGTCACGGCCCGTGTCGAACCCTTGTGCAAGCAGTTCAGGCTGCAGCCGCAACGGGCCGTACGTCTCCCGGGTCTGGACGTGTGCAGCCTTGATCGCAACCTTCAGCCGCTCGTCGTCCTGTGCGCGCTGGGATGGTGGGCGCTCCACTGCTGCATAGAAGCCGCTGCGCGACACGTCAAATACGCGGCACAACAGGCCAAGCGGGTAATCGAGTCGCACGGACTTTATGAACGCGTACCGGGCAGCGACTCCCTGGCAAAGTACGCGGTGGCCTTTTTTAGTACGTCCTTCTCCATGCGCTCGACGGCCAGCTCTTTGCGCAGCTTCGCCACCTCGGCTTCAAGCTCGGCGACACTACGGCTGCCCGGTGGTGCAGTCGGATCGCTACCGCGCTTGGCCGCGCTCACCCAGTTCGCCAATGTCCCTTTGGGGATCGCGATTCGCTTCGCGGCTTCTTCCAGCGTCAAGCCTTGGGCAAGCACCAGCTTCACGGCCTCCGCTCGGAATTCCGGCGTGTATGTCGTCAACTTCATAAGTTCACTCCCTTTGACAAGTTTATCAAATAGAAGTGTCCACAGAACTCAGGCTACCTCAATACGAGCGGATACGAACAGCATACGGGCCGTGCCCGCCGCCAGTGCCCCGTGCGAGCGCACCGAGATTTGTCGTTCTGCCGGAACTGCCCCCCTGTCGCCGTTTGCCCCAACAGCACATCAAATTCTTACATAAACGAAGTTTTATCCCCCATCAATTCGTTATACATGTAAGTACAAGCGTCGGATTCAGAAGTAAAGAACTTAGAGCCATTTCTCTCTCCCTTTTCTGAATAAAATACTTCCCATTTTCCGTCGACACTTTCTAAACAGAGAGCTAAATCTTCAGCACCGGAAACACTATATGCACTTGGTCGGACGCCTGCTGATTGCAAAGCGCGAATAAGTTTGAGTCTAGTGCTTGAATCCATTGTAAGGCCCTCTATAAATTTCTTTCAACTGTCCACTTTCGAGCAAATTCTTGACGCGAGTGTCGCCGAGAAGCTTAGACTGCGTTCCCATACCAATTTCACCGAACCATGGCCTAATCGTCGCGGCCTCAACATCTAGCCGGCCTGTTACTTCGAATACAGAATACGGGGAATTCTGAGTGCCGGGTCTCAATGCACGTTCCGCATAGGTTGTTCCAGTTGGAGATAAGTAGCTTCCAAAATCAGATCCAAATCTATCAATTTTAGCTCCCGGCAACAGCGTGAATGGATGGCGGTCTCAAGAACCAATTGCAACACTGGGGTTAATGGATCGCGTCGGGCTGTAATTGTAGCCGCGCCATATGCTCGGTGTAGACAGCGAGCGGCGTTTTCCAGCCAAGCGTTTCGCGTGGCCGGGTGTTGAGCGAGAGCGCAATGGCATCGAGCTCATCCTGGGAGTAGATCGACAAGTCCGAACCCTTGGGCATGTACTGGCGCAGCAAGCCGTTGGTGTTCTCGTTGGAGCCGCGCTGCCAGGGGCTGTGCGGGTCGGCAAAGTAGATCTGCACGCCAGTGCGCTCGGTGAGGATTTTGTGGCCGTGCATTTCGCGGCCTTGGTCGTAGGTCATCGATTTTCGCAGCGCCGCCGGCTGTCGATTCAGGACGGCTGAGAAGCTGTCGACAACGGAGCGCGTGCCGGCATTGTCCATCTTGGCCAGCACCACGAAACGTGTCGTACGTTCGACCAGCGTACCGACCGAGGAACGGTTGCCTTCGCCTTTGATCAGGTCGCCTTCCCAATGACCGGGAATGAGACGGTCCTCGATCTCGGGTGGACGGATGTGAATGCTTTGCATGTCCTTAATCTGGCCGCGGCGATCGACACCGCGGCTGCGCGGTTTGCGTACCTGGTTATGGTGGCGCAGGCAGGCGATCAGTTCGCGCTTGAGCTCGCCACGCGGGTGCAGGTAGATCGCGTTGTAGATCGTCTCGTGAGAGACCGTTTTATCGCAGTCATCGGGCCACATGGTGCGCAGTATGTTCGCAATTTGCTGCGGCGACCAGAGTTCCTTCAGATAGTGCCGCACTACCTGAAATAGCGCACCGTCGGCGTGAAGTTTGGGTATGCGTCGCGGCGCCATACGTCGTTCGTAACTTTGCAAGTGAGCCAGGTTGGCGTCGTAAGCGCCCGAGCCGGGCGCCCGGCGCAGCTCACGGCTGATCGAACTCGGAGAACGGCCAAGGCGTTCAGCAATAGACCGGATGCTGCACTGGTCGTCGCGCATGGTCATCACGACGGCACGCTCCTGCGTCGTCAGATGGGTATAGATTCGGCGCATGGCGGCACTCTACAGGAAAGAGTGTTGCACTTGGTTTTAGAGACTGCCCAGCCTACGATCCGGATACGAACAGGATACGAATAGGATCGCTGATTGCCGATACTACCAACTTGCGTCGCTTTTCGTCCGGATCCGCTTTCCGGCACTGACCCGACCCCGATTGAGCAATCTGCCGCTGACGCTCGTTCCCCGTCATCTACCAGGCAATATCGGAAGGATCAACCAAAGCCACCCCATGAAACCCGTTGCGCATCAAGTTGTCAGCGACACGGTCAGACACTAGCAAATGTGACAAATATTCGCTGTCGCGCGCTAGCGCATGCTCTCCCATGCAATTATCCAGAAAGCTAAGTTGCCGAAATCCCATAATCTCCGTGGTGCCTGGAACAAGTGTGTACTTCGAAACTTTGTGATCAATGCATAAGACTTTTTTAACGACATTCAACAAGAAATAGTCCCCTATTGAACCGTCGGTCCCATTAATGTCCAATTTCATAAGTTGCACATCATTCGAAGCAAACCTCAGCAGAAATTCCGCTAGAGCCGGACTTACAATAGGCACCTGCGCATTACTGGATAGACAATCGAACTGCCTTAATTTCGCGCACGAAGCGTCGAACTTGACCTTAGGGAGCCCCGCCAATCCTGAAACTCTTTCGCTCCTTTTAAAGAGGAAGCGATCAGGTGTGCCTTCCCGCTGGTACTCCCCAATCAGTGATCGAGGATAGTCGTCAGGAATTCGCCAGAGATACGTCATATTTACCACCCTTTTCATTTCGACCATGGCCGAGCGATTTTGTTTAGGCCACGGTCACCAGATTTTAGCAGGGCACGTTCTTGTGCAGTGATTGCATCCAGTGCCTTACGGTATTGCTGCTCGGTCCATCCGTTTCGTTTTCCAGCCTCAACAACGGCATCCATCTGGTTCGCTAGATTTTCGCTTACTGCATTCGTGTGCCTGCCGTCGTGCAGCGAACGGGTCGGATGCGAACCTGGGGCCTTTGGAAGAAATATCTTGTTCGATCGTGCTTGCAAGTCCGCACCGCTGAGCGACAGAAGTTCATGATTTTTGGTCAAATTATTCTTATCGCTGATGATGTGGTGATCTTGAAATCCTTTGGTTATTTCCTTACGATCAAATTTACGAATTGGATTGAAGTCGGTTGCTAGACTTCTTATGCCTTTGATCGCGCCGGCAAATCCACCGCCCCCCACAGACAGCATTGCCGTTCCACCAATACCACCATTGGCGGAATCCACTTCAGAGCGACCAGCGCGCTCAAATCCATCGGCAAAATAACCAGCAACTTTACTGGTGGCCGCCTGCAAAAGATCACCAACTGGAGTCAGATTCCGCACTGCATAGATTGCCGGACCAGAAACGATATCAAGCCCCGGCGGTCTCAAGAACCAATTGCAACACTGGGGTTAATGGATCGCGTCGGGCTGTAATTGTAGCCGCGCCATATGCTCGGTGTAGACAGCGAGCGGCGTTTTCCAGCTAAGCGTTTCGCGTGGCCGGGTGTTGAGCGAGAGCGCAATGGCATCGAGCTCATCCTGGGAGTAGATCGACAAGTCCGAACCCTTGGGCATGTACTGGCGCAGCAAGCCGTTGGTGTTCTCGTTGGAGCCGCGCTGCCAGGGGCTGTGCGGGTCGGCAAAGTAGATCTGCACGCCAGTGCGCTCGGTGAGGATTTTGTGGCCGTGCATTTCGCGGCCTTGGTCGTAGGTCATCGATTTTCGCAGCGCCGCCGGCTGTCGATTCAGGACGGCTGAGAAGCTGTCGACAACGGAGCGCGTGCCGGCATTGTCCATCTTGGCCAGCACCACGAAACGTGTCGTACGTTCGACCAGCGTACCGACCGAGGAACGGTTGCCTTCGCCTTTGATCAGGTCGCCTTCCCAATGACCGGGAATGAGACGGTCCTCGATCTCGGGTGGACGGATGTGAATGCTTTGCATGTCCTTAATCTGGCCGCGGCGATCGACACCGCGGCTGCGCGGTTTGCGTACCTGGTTATGGTGGCGCAGGCAGGCGATCAGTTCGCGCTTGAGCTCGCCACGCGGGTGCAGGTAGATCGCGTTGTAGATCGTCTCGTGAGAGACCGTTTTATCGCAGTCATCGGGCCACATGGTGCGCAGTATGTTCGCAATTTGCTGCGGCGACCAGAGTTCCTTCAGATAGTGCCGCACTACCTGAAATAGCGCACCGTCGGCGTGAAGTTTGGGTATGCGTCGCGGCGCCATACGTCGTTCGTAACTTTGCAAGTGAGCCAGGTTGGCGTCGTAAGCGCCCGAGCCGGGCGCCCGGCGCAGCTCACGGCTGATCGAACTCGGAGAACGGCCAAGGCGTTCAGCAATAGACCGGATGCTGCACTGGTCGTCGCGCATGGTCATCACGACGGCACGCTCCTGCGTCGTCAGATGGGTATAGATTCGGGGCATGGCGGCACTCTACAGGAAGAGTGTTGCACTTGGTTTTAGAGACTGCCCCTTATACTGTGTACGTGTTAATCATTTTTGAAACCGGGGGATACAGTATGCAACCGCTCACGCTTTGGTTCCTGCCCATGTCCTTCCCCTCCAGATTGATTCAACTGCGCAAGGCGCTCGGCATGACCCAGCAGAGCCTGGCCGACGTGGCAGAGTTGCACGTCAACCAGATCCGGCGCTACGAGGCAGGGACGGCCCAGCCGACCTTAGACGCCCTGATCCGGTTGTCCAAGGTGTTGCATGTGAGATTGGATGACCTGGTGTTTGGCGACCAGGAGCGCGGACCCAGCGCCGATCTGGCGCTGCAGTTCGAGGCCGTCAGCCAGTTCACTGATGCGGAGAAGCAGACTGTGCGCGAACTGCTCGAAGGGATGATCCTCAAACATGAGGCGCGCAGGTGGGATTCGGCCAGGGCCGAGGCGGCAGCGGCGAAGCAGCCGGCGGTCGAGGTGGAGGTCAAGCGTGGCGCACGGGCGGCAGCGAAGAACGCCAGCGTGTAGCGCCTTTTCTTAGCAGCTAAAATTGAAGCCGCAACCAGTGCCCTGGCGTTAGCCGGGGTTGGGGGCGGCTTTTTTACGAATTAAACAGATAATCCCCGAGATGTGGGCCGTCACCTTACAGTCAGATGTTAGCCCTCGCCTTACGATGTCACTTTCTCACTCAATCGAGATCCGTGGAAGTACTGTGCCAATTGGCAAAGATCTAGTCTTTTGAATTAGCTGAGCGGAAATCGTCCAGTAGACATCCATATCTGACAGTTCAAGATTTCCTAAAGTGTCCGACCCACCAAGAAATAGCGGTGTCCGGTAACCGATGCATTGAGTGATTGTTGGCGCGGCTCCGCCATTTTCCAACCACTCCCTGTAAAAGCTTTCGGCCAATGCTGCCTCCCGATATTGAATTAGCTCACCTTCGTGGAAGCTTATGAGATTACAGGGAACTTCCAATGCCTCTCCGGTACCTGGCTCAAACATCACAACTCCTTCCCCTCCGCCTTCAAGTCGCTCAGAGTCGAGCGCAAAGCAACGCCCTAACCAATCCATTCCGAAACACCTGATGCGACCGGCGTAGGTGGGGAAAGCGCTTATGATCACGCTGGCCCAGTGGTCAGCCGTCTCAGGCGAGAGTACTCGATAGATGCCCTGCCTGAAGGAGCGGCCACCATATCTCGCAAACAGCGTAGCGAGCACTTCCGGTGCTGGAAGTGACGCGCACGATTCAACATGCCCTGGGTAACCAGAGGAGCCAAACTCCGCTTCAAAGTTATCGAACATGCAGACTAATCTCCAATTGTCACTCGATTAACGAGTGTGCCCGGTTGAGCGTATTTAATTTGTTGGTAAATCTGAACCCCGAAACTCCGATTTACGCTGGAATCGAGCCACCCCAGATTCTCGATAGCTTTGCTGCCACCAAGCTGCAAATCGACTCTATGATCTATATCGCTTTTCGCCGGTGCCTCCACAGCTTTACGATATCGATCCATTGCACCTGCTGTACCAGAACGATCCGATTTGGTAACGACAGTTGGGGCATCGTTCAAAATTTGCGCCTTTACGATCGCATCTGCCCGCTGCGCGTCAGTCCATTCTGGTTTAAATTTGAGAGTAATGTCGATCCCGGCACTATCGGGAGTTACCAACCTTAGACCAATCGAACCGCGTTGAGACGCCATCGGCCCATAACGAGGCCCGCCAATATCTGCTAGTGCAACCCCGTAACCACCGTATTTTTGCCCCACTTTACCAATGGCAAAGCCCCCAGCAATGCCGCCAGCCATTTCGGCCAAATCGCCGTATTGCCGGTTCATTAAGGCAGTTGTCGCATCATACGACATCGCCCCAGTCCCAGTTACAAAATTGGACTGGAGAAGCAATTTTAATTGTGACGTCCCGTTCGAGTACGCGTTCGCTACACCGCTATACATTGCGGGATCCCATCGCTCTGTCCCTTTGGACCGCAGAAGTTCGTTGTAGAAAACAGACGCCCCTGCGTAAGCCATATCGCGAACCTGCCGCACTGGCTCTACCACTACCCCTTTAATTGCGCCTATGACACCCTGGCCGAATCGCGAAGCGTAGTTTTCAGTTGGCGAATTTGCCGCTGGCCAGTTCCGGCGATTGATATTGAATAGGGATTCAACCTTTTCTTCCGCAGTCATCCGCTCGCCCTGAACTACAACTTGCGGAAGTGCAGCAAGATAAGTCGGCTGGGCAGCGCGTCGCGCCGCAAGGTCACCATCCCATGAAAGCCCAGCGCCGCCGTTGCCAATGGCGCCCTCATACGTCCCCAGCGAGCCAAGCCAATCCTTTTCGCCGCCCAACACTTCCTTGACGGTCATTCCTCCATACATGCTTCGCTCTGCTTGAGCCCGCGAGATTGGTCCAGCTTTTTCGCCACTAGATGGCTGCTCAACCGTCGGGCGCAAGCTTGCGGCTAAGCTACTCCCCAGCGCATTGCCAAATGCATCCGCCGCAACCCGAACCCAATCAACCTTGCCGTTACCGATACGCTGGGTCACTGCACCGGCGGCCATTCCGGAAATTGTACTTCGTAGAATGCCAGCCCCGATCCTTCCGAGCGAGGAGAACGCATCGCCCAATCCGCTCGACATCGCAGCGCCAGCGCCTGCCCCCGCGGCGGCAGCGGCGACATTCCGCCATGAGAAGCTAGTGATGCCGATGGATGAACCAATACCCTGAGATAGCGCACTTCCCACGGCACCCTTCGCGATCGCTGCTGCAACGCCGGTTGTAGGCATGTAACCAGCCAGCCCGCCGCTGATCGCCCCTCCCAAAGCTCCCATCCCGACAGCCTTCCAGCTAAATGAGTCTTGCATACCCATCGCCATACCCACGCCCTGGCTCGCAATGGATCCAGCAGCACCGCCGACGGCACCGGCGGCCACAGCTGCACCCATTCCCATGCCACCACCGAGCGCACTTGCGCCAGCAGCCATAGTGTTGGCAAAGCCGGCCACTGCGCTAGTCATTGCTCCAGCCGTATAAATGGTCACTACGACCGCCACCACCACCATGATGATGGTCCCGATCACCCCACACCCACCCTTATCCGCCGGCGGCACCGGCAGCTTCGGCGTGGTATCGCCCACCGCTTGCGCCGAGTCGTATGGCTTGAAGGTGGCGTAGTCGTTGTTTACCGTGTTCACGCGGGTTGGCAGGGTCAGCGTCATGCCGGCGGTGAGCTCGTTGCCGACCGCGTTGGCGTCGGCGATCAGCCACCACAGGGTCGCATCGCCCCATACGGCTTTCGCGATGCCCTGCAGGGTATCGCCTGTTATCACGGTGTAGGTGGTCGGCGCCGCCGTCAGGGCAGGGGAACTGATCGGATCGACGACGGTGCTGAACGATTCGCTGGTACGGTCGCTGCTGCCGATGAACTGGCCGCCCACGATCAGCGAATGGGTGTCCAGGCCATCGGTCGTCTTCTTCAGCATCTGGCCGCTGATGTCGTTGACGAAGCTCTGGTTCGACCAGCTGCTGTTCTCGCGCTGAACGCTGGTTGCCGCCAGGTTGCCGAAGGCGTCGTAGGTGCGGGTCGACCTGCGGATTGCGCCGTTACCGCTGGACTCGACTGACTTCTCCTTGTACGAGTCGAAGCCCTGATAGGTGATCGAGTTCAGCGTCGTCGTCGAACCCTGCTTGACTTGGTAATAGCTCAGCTTGCCTTGGGCGTCGTAGCCGTAGTTGTCGTATCCGCTGTTTCCATAGAAGATCTCGCTGAGCACCTTGCCATCGCTCGCGGCGGTAGTGCGCTGGCGGATCTGGAAGCCCAGGGCGTCATAGGTGCTGGTGCGCACCTCGGTGCCATCCTTCATTTCCACGATGCGGCCCGCGCCATCGTAGCGACGGTAGCCCACGGTGACGTTATCCCGCGTGATGGTCTCGAGGCGGCCGGCAGCGTCGTAGCGGTACGACTCGAGCTTGCCGCCGATCGTGTCTGTGAGGCGGTTTCCCACGCCGTCGTAGGTGATGGCGTGCGTCGCGATATAGGTAATTTTTTCGACCGGCGATGGGTCGTAGGTGTCCTCGTAGTCGTAACGCTTGTTACCTGGCAGCGCCTGTACCTGGTCACCGGTCGTAGTGACCGTCCCGCCGACCGTCTTCAGGCGGTTCATCTGGTCGTAGGTGCTGTCGACGACGATGAGCTTGTGCGCACCGTTGCCGTTGGTATACGAGGTGGTCACGCGTAGGCGGTTGCCATGGCTGTCGTACTCGTAGCGGTGCTGGTAGTCAGCGCCGGCAACACTCGACTTGACGGTATCGATGCGGCCTTGCGCGTCATACTTGGTGAGCTGGTCCTGCGCGGTGACCATGCGGTTCATCGCGTCGCGGTCCCCCGGTGTCAGACTAGTTGTCGCCTCTAGATTTCCCCCAAATATAGAGGCGCAAGATGAAGGCAAGGTACTCACCGGCATTTGTAGAACAGGCACTGGTCAAGGTATTCTCGCGTGGCGGCAGGAGCGTGCAGGCAGTCGCAGACGATATCAACGTCAATTACCACACGCTGAAAAATTGGATGGTGAGGAAAGCAGTGGCAGAGACGAATACCCCAGCGGCAAAAGAGAAGCGTCCGCAGGATTGGAGTGCCCAGGAGCAGCTGGTGGCGCTGCACGAGACCCACGGCATGACGGGCGAGACATTGAACGCGTGGTGCCGAGAGCACGGCGTTTTTCCTCATCATTTGAACGAGTGGCAGGCGGCGTTTTGCACCGATAGAAAAACGGGGCCGCAGGATTCGAAAGCGCTACGCGCGCTCAAGGAGGACAACGATCGACTGCAACGGGAGGTGCTGCGCAAGGACAAGGCACTGGCGGAGGCGGCAGCGTTACTGATCCTACAAAAAAAGTTCCGGGCGCTCTGGGAGGACGAGGTCAAATGACCTCGCTGCCAGAGCGCATCGCAGTGATGGCCCTGGTCGCAGAATCGGTCGAAGCCGGTGCGCGCCAGGACAAGGCGTGCGCTGCGATCTCGTTCAGCGAGCGCACGCTGCAACGGTGGCAGCGTGACGTACTGCGCGGCGACCAGCGGCCGGCGCGTGTGCAGGCGCCGCGAAACCGGCTCAGCGCGCTTGAACGCAGTCAGTTGCTCGCTGTCGCCAACTCCGATGAGTTCGCGAGCCTGCCGCCCAGCCAGATCGTGCCGCGCTTGGTCGATCAAGGGGTGTACCTGGCCTCGGAGTCGACATTCTATCGGGTGCTGAAAGCGGAGAATCAACTCGCCCATCGAAATGCCGAACGTCCCGCACAGGCTCGTCACAAGCCGCGTGCGCTGGTGGCGACCGCCCCTGGTCAGCTGTACAGCTGGGACATCACGTATCTGCCCACGCCCGTGAAGGGCGTCTATTTTTACCTCTACTTGTTCATGGATATTTTCAGCCGCAAAATCGTGGGCTGGCAGATATACGACGTGGAAAGCAGTGAGCTTGCCGGCGAGGTTGTGCGTGACATTTGCGAACGGGAGAACATTGCTCCGGAGCAGGTCGTACTGCATTCGGACAATGGCAGCCCGATGAAGGGCGCAACCATGCTGGCGACCCTGCAGGCGCTGGGCGTGATGCCCTCATTCAGCCGCCCGTCCGTGAGCAATGACAACCCCTTTTCGGAGTCGTTGTTCAAGACATTGAAATATCGGCCCATCTATCCACGAAGGGCCTTCGACAGCCTGTTGGCGGCACGGCAGTGGGTCGGTCGCTTTGTTCATTGGTATAACCACGAGCACCGCCACAGCGCGATCCGGTTCGTGACCCCGGCACAGCGCCACGCAGGCCTGGACGCGGCGTTGCTACGCAAACGGGACGCGGTGTATCAGGCAGCAAGGGCTGCGCATCCGGAGCGCTGGAGCGGCAACACGCGCAACTGGGAGCCCGTCTCCATCGTCCATCTGAACCCGGATCAGACCAGCAGCAATGTGACCGAAGTGGACAAAAACGAGCTGCTCAAAAAAGCGGCATAACAACTAATTCAGGCGACAACTAGCTTGACAGTCACCGTTAGACCCATCGGGTCAATCGTGCGGGTCAGGTTGCCCTTGGCGTCGTAAGTGTACTGAGTGCGTTGCGAAACTCCGCCGACCGGGGCCGCCAGCACATCGACCAACTGACCCAGCGCGTCGTAGCTGTAGACGGTCTTGGCGCCGTTCGGGGCGGTGACGGTGGTCTTGCCGGCCACAGTGTAGTCGTAGGTCGTCCTGCGGCCAAGGGCGTCGGTGGTGGCCGAAACCTTGAAGTCGACCCTGTCTGGATATATTCCAGGCTTAATTTGCTGCCGTCGCTTTGGGTGACGGATTCGATCCGCGAGCTGGTGCCGACATAGACATACGTGGTCGCATACACCTTGCCGTCGGCGATGCTGCCGTCTTCCGGGGTGAGGTCGGTCGTGACCTTGCTCAGGCGGTTCTGGGCGTCGTATTCGTAACGCACGCGTACGAAGCTGCTGGTGGTGCCGCTGTGTACGGTGCGGATCTGGCTGAGGTTGGCGCCCGCGTAGTCGAAATAGGTGGTGTCGCCGGTGGCGTCGGTCACCTGGCTGAGCTGTCCGGAAGCGTTGTAGCCGTAGGTTAGGCTGACGCCCATCTCGTCGCGCACGGATTTCAGGCGGCCGCCACTGGCATGATCGTAAACTTCGTGGACGCCTTTCAGGTCGTGGCGATCGCTGCGCCACACCCATTCCTGGGTCGCGGCGTTGTACGTCATGCTCTGGTAGGCGCCACCGCCGTCAGTAGCGAGGTAGGCGGCACGCGTGCTGTCGTAGGTGTAAACCACCGCCGCGCCATCGGCGTCGATACGGGTAACCGTGCTGCCGGCATAGTTGAGCGATCCGGTCAGGTTGGATACCTGGCGCCGCATGCCCATCTTCCAGTTCAGGCCATTGCCGTCGTTAAGCGTGCCGCGCGAGTTGTAGGTACGCGTCAGTGCGACGTCGATGCCACGCGATGCGAGGAAGTCGTCGCGGTTGGACAGGGACAAGTTGCCGGTAGCGATATTAACGTAAGCATGTTCATTGCTGTTGCCGGTCTTAGCATCGCTGAATACACCACGTTGGCCCAGGACACTGGCCGAACTTGTGGAGACGCCATTACCATTTCCGCTAACAATTGCAACCATGTCGTTCTTTCCCGTAAGGCGGCCCGCCGGCCGCAAATGTTGGATGGGGCCGGCGTTCAAAACCACTGGCACTGTCGAACAATGTATCCGGGGGTTCAGCGAAGAATTTAGGACAATTTTCTAGGAAGAAGCGGAAATGGAAGATATATGCCGTGCGCATGAAATTGATCTGCGGGTGGGCACTGACACTGCATCAGTGCGCGGGCCTTGATGCTGGCGCAAGACCATACGAACTCACTATGGGATCAACAAAAAGAACGGGCTTTGACTTCGATGCGTCCAAGGTCGACCAGGCGTTGGTGCGGCAACTGGTACGCTGGTCTTTACCGACACGGCGCAGAATGCAGTGCTCACCAACGGCCCCGGCACCGACAAGACGCATCTGGCGACGGCGATCGCGGTGGCGGGCATCGCGGCGATGGACAAACGGGTGCGCTTTTACTCGAGGGTAGATCTGGTCAACACATGGAGCGCGAAAAACGGGAGGGCTAGGCCGGCCGGCTTGCACAGTCGCTGATGCACATGGACCGCGTCATCCTTGGTGAGCTGGGCTACCTGCCGTTTAGTCAGACCGGCGGCGCACTGCTGTTCCACTTGAATTCCAAGCTGCACGAGCACACCAGTGTCGCCATCACCATCAACTTGGGCTTCACCGATTGTTCGGCCGTGTTCGGAACCGCCAAGATGACGACGGCGCTGCTAGATCGCCGGACAAGGGGCCGGTAAGGGCAGGCAGCACGAACGGTTCTGAAACAGCGGGATCGTATTGTCGAAGTAAATCGTGTAGATCGCTAGTTCGATCGGCAGGGCGGGTCAATATTCGATCGCCGCCAACACTTTAGCCCAGCCTGGCCTTGCGCCTTGCTGCACCGATGCCGAGCAAGGCGAGTCCCACCAGGCTCCAGGTTGCCGGTTCAGGCACCTCGTTCGGGACGACTTCGCCCTTGAAGCCGTTCAGCTTGAAATAATCATTGTTGTTGTTCAAAGCGCCGCTGGCGGCAACACCGTTGTAGGCGGAATTGTAGGCACTAACCAGCCACCACGACGCCGTTTTATTGGTGTCGTTGAAATTGAGCGGGGTGCTTTTCGTCAGGGTGCTGTAGTTGCCGACCAGTTCCCATCCTGGAACCGCCAGCAGATTGTTGACGCGGGAGGCGCCAAGCTGGAGAGGGGCGGTGCCGGTATAGCGCAAGATGCTGACATCGGCATCGCGATTGATCCAACCGGTGCTCAGTTGCTTCAGCGCGAAGTTGGTGTCGAAATACATTAGGACGGCGTCGGTGCCGCCCTTGTTGTCGATGGCATGCTGCGGGCTGCCGCTTTCGCCCTTGGCGCTCACGCCCAATCCACCGCCGTAATACTTGATGTCGGCAGCCGCGAAATTGGCCGTTCCTGCGGCTGACCAGCCGCTGAGCGCGGCGGAATAGACCGGGCCCGGCGCTGCTGACTTGCAGTCCATGGTCTTGGGTGTGGTTTTGGATGCTACGCAGCTAGCCGCGTTCCATACAGGTCCAGCCGCTACATTGCCCGAGATGGCCAGCGAAAGCGCAAGACTACCGAGTGAAAGGATCGCAGACGATTTCATGAAAGACTCCCTGGCGAATGATACATTGGATAATTTATGTTTCAATCCTACAATTATGTAGATTGAAACACAACTTATATTTATTATTTGCATCTATCGTTGTATTTCTTATACAACCAAGGGCGTCCAGCGTCTGCTTTGCGGCTAATTGGACAGAAGATTGCCTTTTCTGAAGGAAGCGGCGCCAGCGATCTTGCAAACATGCATGCCACGCAACAGGTGGCGATGCGCGGTGCTCGCAAACAGCAGGCCGGGCTGGCTCGCGGCCACCGTCGTCACCTTGCCGCTGACCGGATTAATAATGTCGGCGATCGGCTCGTTCGCTTCGACCCGGTCGCCCAGCTTCTTGTGAAACACCAGCACGCCGGCGTGCGGCGCGTGCAGCGGCTCGACCGCGTCGAGTGGGGTAGCGCCGCACAGCAAATCGGGCAGGGGCTGCAGCGGCATGTCGATTACGCCCTGCTGCGCCAGGTATTGCAAAATGGCGGCCGCATCCGAGCCGGCACAGTCGTAGCTCACATCGTGCTCCCCGCGCAGCTCGACGGTCACGGCCACGCAGGCGGGCGGAATCGCCGCATCGGGGAAATGGTCGGCCAGGTCCCACCACAGGCGGCTGCAGGCTTCGTCGAAAGCTTCGCCGCCCGACACCTTGGCCACCAGCAGCACGCGTGACTCCAGCAGCGCCGCCAGCGGCAGCACCGCGTCCACCAGCGGCGTGCCGGTGTACATGTGCAGCACCGCTTCGTTATCGCAATGCAGGTCGAGCACGATGTCGGCGTCGATCGCCATCGACAGCAAGGTTTTCTTGAGGATGCCGGCATTGTCGGCCGGCTCCCATGCGTCCATGCCGCGTTGCGCCTCGGCGCGGATCAGTGCCACATTGGCGGCGGCGTCCAGCCCGAGCCGGCCCTGGAGCGAGGTCTTGAGACCATCGGCGGCGTGGTGGTAGGCGCGGTTGAAATTGGTGCCGGTCGACAGGTCGTAGCGGCCGAAGGGCGCGCCATGCAGTACCTGCGACAGCCCGAGCGGATTGGCCGCCGGGACCAGGATGATCTCACCCTTGATGCGCCCCTCGGCATCGAGTTGTTCGAGCTGCTGGCGCAAGACGTGGGCCACCAGCATGGCCGGTACCTCGTCCGCATGGATCGCTGCCTGGATATACACTTTCTTGCCAGTGCCGGCGTCGCCGCGCGGGTTGCCGAAATGGTGCGAGGTCAGGTGCACGGTGGCGACGTTGTCGTCGAGGGCGATCGGATGTTTCGTCGAATGCATGGCGGTAGCTCCAGCGGCGCAGTAAGGAATAAAGCACGATTATGCCGGGTTCTGCCCGACAGCCCCACACGCCGCGGGTAGCGGAGGGGGGCGGACCGGCAGGGCGCCTACGTTATAATGGCAGCCGTTTTTCTCACTTGCCCTCACTTCCATTCCATGTCCTCTGATACGCCCACCAACGGCCCGGCGCGGCCCATGCTTTACGACCCTACCGAACACCGCATCCGCAGTTTCGTCACGCGTGCCGGACGGCTGTCGACCGCGCAGGCGCGGGCGCTGGAAGAACTCGGCCCGCGATTCCTGATCGGGTACAGGAAAGACGCGCTCGATCTGGAAGCGGCCTTCGGGCGCAAGGCGCCGGTCGTGCTCGAAATCGGTTTCGGCATGGGCGACACCACCGCGCATATCGCGCGCCTGATGCCGGAAACGGATTTCATCGGCGTCGAGGTGCATACGCCGGGCGTGGGCAGCCTGCTCAAGCAGATCGGCGAGCAGGGCATCGAGAACCTGCGCCTGATCCAGCACGACGTGGTCGAGGTTTTGGCGCACATGATTCCCGACGGTTCGCTGCACGGGGTGCACATCTTCTTCCCGGACCCCTGGCACAAGGCGCGCCACAACAAGCGCCGCCTGATTCAGCCGCCCTTCGTCAAGCACTTGTGCGACAAGCTGGCGCCGGGCGGCTACCTGCACTGCGCCACCGACTGGGAAGACTATGCGGTGCAGATGCTGGAGGTCTTGAGCGCCGAGCCGGCGCTGCAGAATACGGCCGACGGCTATGCGCCGCAGCCGGCCTACCGTCCGCTCACCAAGTTCGAGAACCGCGGGCTCAAGCTGGGGCACGGGGTCTGGGATTTGGTGTTTACCAAGAAGTAAAAAGAGGCTGCGATTGGTAAGCCTCGGGATGGGCGGCGCAGCTGCCCACCCCGAGGCTTATGCGACGTGCGGCTTCCTCGCATACAGCCCGAAATACAAAATCACCGCGTAGCACAGCGCCGGCACCGCCAGCGCCATCTTCAGTCCTGCCGCATCCGCGGCAAAGCCCATCAGCAGCGGCACGACCGCGCCGCCCACGATCGCCACGCAGATTACGCCCGAGCCTTCCGCCGCGCGCGCACCCAGGCCTTCGCAAGCGAGCGAAAAAATGGTCGGGAACATGATCGAGTTGAACAGGCCGATGGCCAGCAGCGACCAGCCGGACAACGCGCCACTTGAATTGCTGGAAACCAGCAGCAGCAGGATGGTCAGCGCCGCCGCCCAGGCCAGCACTTTGCCTGGCGAGAACATGCGCAGCAGCGCGGCGCCGATGAAGCGGCCCACCATGGCGCCGCCCCAGTACAGCGGCACGTGCTTGCCGGCCGCCTCGGCGCCCAGGCCCAGCACGTCGGCTTCCATCAGGTAGTTGACGATGATCGAGCCGATCGCCACCTCGGCGCCCACGTACAAGAAAATGCACAGCGCACCGCGCGAGAAGCGCGGCCGCAGCAGCAGGTCCAGCGCCCCCAGGATGTTCTGCGATGGCGCCGGCGTCTCCACCAGTTTGCGCCGATTGAGCCATACGGCGCCGGCCAGCACCACCAGCGCAATCGCCAGGCCAACATAGGTATGGACCACGACGCGGGTTTCTTCCTGGCGGAAGGCGTCGAGCGCGGCGCCGCTGAGCGTGGCCGGGTCGACCGTCGCCAGCGAGCCCAGGATCAGGATCGCGCCCACGTAGGGAAACACGGTGGTGCCCAGCGAATTGAAGGCCTGGGCAAAGGTAAGGCGGCTATGCGCCGTCTGGGGTTTGCCCAGCATCGAGATCAGGGGATTGGCCACCACCTGCACGATGGTGATGCCCGCTGCCAGTACGAATAGCGCCAGCAGGAAGGTGGCGAATACACCCGAGGACGAGGCCGGAATGAACATCAGGCAGCCCACCGCCATCGTGAGCAGGCCGGCGACCGCGGTACGCATGTAGCCGATGCGCTGCACGATGGCCGCGGCCGGAATCGACACCACGAAATAGGCGGCGAAAAAAGCCGACTGCACCAGCATCGCCTGTGCGTAGCTGAGGGTGAACAGGTCTTTCAGCTTGGGGATGATGACGTCGTTCAGGCTGGTGATGCCTCCGAAAACGAAAAACAGCGCAAACACGAAGGTCTGCAAACTGGCGGCGTTGTCGGGAACGGGCGGGAGCTGCGGGGCGGCGGCGCCGTCCTTGGCGGGGGAAACGGTGCTACTGGTGGGAGTCGGAAGGGCCATGGCAGTGTCGGTAGGTTGAACGCGGAGCGTTCATCACCCGAGACACTACATCATCTCATTGATAATCGCGACGATTTCATCGCCATACGACACCAGCTTTTTCTCGCCCACGCCCGAGACGCCGCGCAGCGCGTCGAGCGAGGCCGGCTTGCCCTTGGCGATTTCGCGCAAGGTCGCATCCTGGAACACCACATAGGCCGGCACGCCATGCTCGCGCGCGGTGCCCATGCGCCAGGAACGCAGCCGTTCGAAGATCGCCTGCTCGGAGCGCGACAGTTCAAGTTCCTCGTAGCTGCCGGCGGCGCGCGAGGACGGACGCTTGGCCTTGACCGGTTTCTGGTACTGCCGCAGCTGCACCTTCTGTTCGCCCTTGAGCACCGGGCGGGCCGCGTCGGTCAGCTTGAGCGAGCTGAAGGCATCGTGGTCCACCGTGAGAAAGCCGAGCGCGATCGCCTGGCGCACGATGGCGCGCCATTCCTGTTCCGGACGGTCGGCGCCGACCCCGAACACGGTGAGCCTGTCATGGTGCCACTGGCCGATACGCTCGGTCTGGGCGCCGCGCAGGACGTCGATGACATGGCCGGCGGCAAAGCGCTGGTCGACCCGGTAGACCGTCGAGAGCAGCTTTTGCATTGGCACCGTGCCGTCGACCTGCACCGGCGGAATCAGGCAGGTATCGCAATTGCCGCAGGGGCCGGAGCGCTCGCCGAAGTAGTCGAGCAGGCGCATGCGCCGGCAACTGAGCGTCTCGCACAGGCCGAGCATGGCGTCGAGCTTCATCGACAGCACCCGCTTGAAGGTCTCGTCGGCGTCGGATTCGTCGATCATGCGGCGCTGCAGCACCACGTCTTGCAGGCCATAGGCCATCCAGGCGCTGGCGGGCGCGCCGTCGCGGCCAGCGCGGCCGGTTTCCTGGTAATACCCCTCGAGGCTTTTAGGCAGGTCGAGGTGGCAGACATAGCGCACGTCGGGCTTGTCGATGCCCATGCCAAAGGCGATCGTCGCGACCATCGTGATGTTGTCTTCGCGCAGGAAGCGCGACTGGTTCGCGGCGCGCACGCTGTACTCCATGCCGGCATGGTAGGGCAGGGAGCGGATGCCGTGCTGGTTCAGGAACTCGGCGGTTTCCTCGACCTTTTTGCGCGAGAGGCAATAGACGATGCCGGAATCCTGCGGGTGTTCGCTGGTGATGAAGTCGAGCAGCTGCTTGCGGCCGGTGGTTTTCTCGACGATCGAGTAGCGAATGTTGGGGCGGTCGAACGAGGACACGAACTTGCGCGCGTCGTCGAGCTGCAGGCGGTGCGCGATCTCGTCGCGGGTCTGCTGGTCGGCGGTCGCGGTGAGCGCGATGCGCGGGATGCCAGGGTAGCGTTCGTGCAGGACCGACAGGCGGATGTATTCAGGCCGGAAGTCGTGGCCCCACTGCGACACGCAGTGCGCTTCGTCGATGGCGAATAGCGAGATGGGGGAAGCGTCGAGCAGCTCAAGGCAGCGCTGCGTCAGCAGGCGCTCGGGCGCCACGTAGACCAGGTCGATCTGGCCGCTGCGCACCAGGCGTTCGATGCGCTGGGACTCTTCGAAGGTCTGGGTCGAATTCAGGAATGCCGCGCGCACGCCGACTTCTTCGAGCGCATCGACCTGGTCTTGCATCAGCGCGATCAGCGGCGAGACGACCACGCCCACCCCATCGCGCAGCAGCGCCGGGATCTGGTAGCACAGCGACTTGCCCCCGCCGGTGGGCATCAGGACCAGGGCGTCGCCGCCGCCGGCCACGTGCTCGACGATCTCGTCCTGCTGCCCGCGGAAGGCGGGATAGCCGAAGACGGTCTCGAGGACGTGCAGTGCGCGTGCTTGAAGCTCGGTAGTCATGTGTTTATTCTGCCCACACCACCAAACCGAAGTGTGCGGTCACGAGTACGAGAATACCAAACACGATACGGTACCAGGCGAAGATCGTGAAGTCGTGGGTGCTGATGTAGCGCAGCAGCCAGCGCACGCACAGGAAGGCCGAAGCGAACGCGGCCAGGCCACCGAGCAGGAACATCGGCAAGTCGGCCATCGACAGCAGATGGCGCTCCATGAGCACCGAGTACACGGTCGCCGACAGCAGGGTCGGAATCGCCAGGAAGAAGGAGAATTCGGTGGCTGCCTTGCGCGACAGGCCAAACAGCATGCCGCCAATAATGGTCGCGCCAGAACGGCTGGTGCCGGGAATCAGGGCGAAAGCCTGGGCGATGCCCACCTTCAGTGCGTCGCCGTAGCTCATGTCGTCCACGCTCTCGACCCGCACCGCGTGGTCCTTGCCGGTGTGGCGGCGCTCCACCCACAGGATGACGAGGCCGCCGACGATAAAGGCGGTCGCCACCGCAACCGGCGTAAACAGCCGCGCCTTGATCATCTCGCTAAACAGGAAGCCGAGCATGGCGGCCGGAATGAACGCAATGAGGAGATTGAGCACGAATTTGCGCTGCTTCGGGTCCGAGCCGAGGCCGGAAAACACGGTGGCGATACGCTGGCGGTATTCCCAGATCACTGCCAGCATGGCACCGGCCTGGATCGCGATCTGGAAGATCTTGACCTTTTCACCGGTGAAATCGAGCAGGCTGCCCGCCAGGATCAGGTGGCCGGTAGAGGAAATCGGAAGAAATTCCGTGAAGCCCTCGACCAGGCCCATGATGATTGCCTTGATGGCGAGAAGAATGTCCATGAGTGCGTAACAGTCAGTGTGGATGGGTGTAACGGGAGTTTCCGTGGACCCGCCGGCGGGGGCGGAGCGTGCCAGGGACGCAAACGACATCGCGAATGATTCGCGCTACAACTGTGTCTGGAGCAAGATTGTACCCCGCACACGTTAGCTTCGGGTTGAGGCAGCGTGTGGACGGTCGAATTTGTTTCGTGCGCCGCGCCCGAAAACGCGTGCTACACTCATCCGCATGGGTATTCTCGTTGTTCTTGTTCTCGCTGCGCTCGCCTGGGCAGCATTCTACGGTTGGCAGCAGCCCAACGCCTTGCGCTACCGTCCCTGGCAGGGCAGGGCCTGGCGCAGCACGTTCCCTGGTGCATCGAAACGCGATATCCGCGATTTCCTGTCCGTGTTCGTGTCGGCGTTCTCGTTTCGTGACAGCGAAACCCGACATTTCCGCCCCGACGACGCCGTGCTTGGTATCTACCGCGCCGTCAACCCGACCCGCTGGCTTCCTGATACGGCCGAGCTCGAGATGCTGGCCAAGGCGCTGCGTGACCAGTACGGCCTGAGGCTCGACGATATCTGGCACGAAGAATTGACCCTGGGTGGTTTATTCCAGCGCGTGCAGCAGGCGCGTGGCAAGGCCTCCGGCGTAGGCTAAGGCCAGGCAAGAAAGCCCAACAACGCGTCGGCCGACGGTATCAGGGCGCGGTTGCCCGTTCCAGTGCATCGAGCCAATGGATCGCATATTCTCGGCTGTCGCCGCACATTTCTGCCGATGGCTGCAGGCCACCGCAAAACGCGGGCCGCTCTGGCTGCCCAAAAATCAGGCAGCGGTTATCTTCCGCAAGCTGGATGCAGCGCACGCCAGCCGGCTTGCCATTTGGCATGCCTGGAATCGGGCTGGTAATGGAGGGTGCGGTGCAGCAGGCGCCGCAGTGGTCGCGGCAGTGCAGCGTGGCAGGGAAAAGAGAGGCAGTCATGGCAGGACCGGAGTATACCCGCTTCAGGCGGCGCCGGTCAGGAGGCGCACACACCCTCTCTGAATGCATTCCAAACCACCGTAAATACGCTAAACGCTTGTTTTTCTTCAGAGTTTTATTATTCGCGGGTCACTTGACTGCTTGATATGCCGCGACTATATTCAAGGCCTCGATAGTTGGTTTCTAGGCAGCAATATGGAATGCTCGTTCGATAGCAAGCCGCGCTGGGAGCGCCGCAAGGATGCCCGCCCCCAGGAGCTCCTTGCGGCTGCCATCGATCTGTTCGTCGAGCGCGGCTTTGCCGCTACCCGGCTGGAAGACGTTGCCCGTCGTGCCGGCGTGACCAAGGGCACGCTCTACCTGTACTACACCAGCAAGGAAGAGCTGTTCAAGGCGGTCGTGCGCGAAAGCATCGTGCCGTTCATCGGCGAGGCCGAGCACTCCGTGGCCGAGTTCGACGGCCATAGCGCCGACCTGCTGCGCACCGTCATGCTGAGCTGGTGGAGTCGCATCGGCCAGTGCAAGGCTGCCGGTATCAGCAAACTGATGATGGCTGAGGCGGGCAATTTTCCCGAGCTGGCCAGGTTTTACCAGGAAGAGGTGACCATGCGTGGCACCCGCATGATTTCGAGCATGCTCGAGCGCGGCGTCAGCCGTGGCGAGTTTCGAAATGTCAATATCCCCCAACTGACGCAAGTCTTGATCGCGCCGATGTTGATGCTCAACACCTGGAAGTATTCGGCAGTCGCGCCCTGCGACGCCCATGAGCTGCAGCCGCTGGCATTCATCGACGCTTTCCTCGACCTGGCCCTGCACGGGCTGCTTCCGAACGTCGAATAAGTTGCCATTTGCGTCAGGGTGCCACTTTTCTGGCGTTCAACCCATCCAAACTGCAGACTGTCGCAATTTCCGCTGTCTTCGGGGGCCCATCGCTAAGATGTACGTCCCGAGGCCGTTCAACGATAAAATATCGGATTAATTATTTTTCCACCGAGAACTCAGATGAATATCGAACAAGCCCGCTTCAACATGATCGAACAGCAGATCCGCCCGTGGAACGTGCTTGACCAGGATGTGCTCGACCTGTTGCACATCGTTAAGCGCGAAGGTTTCGTGCCGGTCGCTTACCAGAACCTGGCTTTTGCCGACGTTGAAATTCCGCTGCCGGGTGGCGAAGCGATGTTCACTCCGAAGGTCGAAGCACGCATTGTGCAAGAGGTCGCGGTCAAGAAGCACGAGAACGTGCTCGAGATCGGCGCCGGCTCGGGCTATATGGCGGCACTGCTGGCACACAAGGCGCGCCATGTGACGACCGTCGAGATTTTGCCCGAGACCAAGGCGCTGGCCGAGCATAACCTGGCCCGCGCCGGCGTGACCAATGTGACGGTTGAGCTCGGCGATGGCGCCCAGGGTTGGGACCAGGGCGCGCCTTACGACGTCATCGTGGTCTCGGGCGGCTTGCCGATGCTGCCGGAGAGCTTGCTCAAGCAAGTGAAAGTGGGCGGCCGCCTGGCGGTGATCCTGGGCGATGCGCCGGCGATGAGCTTTAACATCGTCACCCGGGTGTCGGAAACGGCATACGACACGGTCAAGCTGTTCGAGACCAATGTCAAGACGCTAAGCGGCGCGCAAACGCCCTCGCGCTTCCAGTTCTGAGGACAGCATGCAGCATGTGACCGCCCCCGAACTGGCAGCGCGGCTGGCCCAGGCTGACGCCGGGGCTGCCGAACCGCCGTTGTTGCTCGACGTGCGCGAGAACTGGGAATTTGCTACCTGCCATATCGCAGGCTCGATCCAGATCCCGATGCACCTGATCCCGATCCGCGTGGGCGAACTCGACGATGACCGCGAGATCGTCTGCATTTGCCACCATGGCGCGCGCAGCATGCAGGTGGCGGCCTTCCTGGAACGTAACGGGTTTGGCAACGTAACGAATCTGACAGGCGGCGTACACGCCTGGGCCCTGCAGGTCGATCCTTCGATGCCGAAGTACTGACCCGTTCCTTACTTTTGATGACTCCTGTGGAGATTGCAATGCAGAAACGCTTTATTGCCGTGCTGGTCGCCAGCGCCTTCTATTCGCTGAACGCCAGCGCGGCCGACCTGCTTCAGGTGTACCAGCAGGCATTGGCCAATGACGCGACGTATGCGAGCGCGCGCGCCCTGGCTGCCGCCGGTCAAGAACGGATCGTGCAGGGGCGGTCGGGTCTGCTTCCGCAGGTAGGGCTCACCGGCAGTAGCGTCAGGAACGATGGCGACAGCTCGCCATGGAACGAAGGCCAGCTGATCACCAATCCGGTGACCGGCGAGCAAAGCATGGTCGCCGGCGGTGGCGCCAATGTGCGTACCACCGAATACACGCTGGCGCTGACCCAGCCGCTGTTCCGCTGGGCCGCCTGGCAGACCTATCAGCAGAGCAAGCTGCAGCAGGCCATCTCGGAAGCCCAATTTGCCCAGGCCCAGCAAGACCTGATCACCCGCGTGGCGCAGGCCTATTTCGACGTGCTGGCAGCCCAGGACAAGCTCGAATCGATACGCGCCCAGAAAAGCGCCGTGACCGAGCAGCTGGCTTCGGCCAAGCGTAATTTCGAGGTCGGCACCCAGACCATTACCGACACCCACGAAGCACAGGCCGCCAATGACCTGGTCCTCGCGCAGGAATTTGCGGCGGTGAACGACCTGGACAACAAAACCAATGCCTTGCAGGCGATCATCGGCACCACGCCGGGCACGCTGGCACCGCTCAAGACCGGCATCACCTTGAACGCGCCATCGCCGGCTTCGCCGGAGCCGTGGGTGACTTCGGCCGAGATCCAGAACTATGGCGTGACCGTGTCGCAGCTCCAGGTAGAACTGGCCAAGCGCGAGATTGCGCGCAACCGCGCCGGCCACTATCCGACCCTCGACCTGGTGGCAAGTTCGACCCGCCGCGATGTCGGTGGCCAGATCACCGGCTCGGGCGTCCAGAAGAACAACGGCATCGGCGTGCAATTCGCGGTGCCGATCTTCAGTGGTTTTGGCGTGACCAGCCGCGTGCGCGAATCGATCGCGCTCGAAGACAAGGCCCGCAGCGACCTCGAGTTCACCCGCCGCCAGGCGGCGTTGCAGGCGCGCCAGGCGTATCTTGGCGTAAACAGCGGCATGGCCCAGGTCAAGGCGCTGGAAGCGGCGGAAGTGTCGAGCCAGTCGGCCCTCGAATCGAACAAGCTCGGTTACCAGGTCGGCGTGCGCATCAACATCGACGTGCTCAACGCGCAGCGCCAGCTGTACTCGACCCGCACCGACCTGTCGCGTGCGCGCTACGACACCATCGTCAACGGTCTGCGCCTGAAGGCGGCCGCGGGCTCGCTGCGCGAGGCCGACCTGGCGGCGGTAAATCAGCTGCTCGTCCAGTAACATCGCGGCAGGCCCGACCCAGGGCCACGAAAGTGACAAGCCCGGACTGGAGATGGTTCGGGCTTTTCTTATGGCGCTCGCATAAGTGCTTGATTTAAGAATGAAAAGTTGACGCACGACAAGTATCGCGACCAGGGTTTTTTTTGCAAAGCTGATAAACTGACAACGTTAAGCACTCCGCGAATCGCAGGCCGGCAGAGCCCGTCTCATGCATGTGCCCGGAGTCAGAAATCCATCTCCCATAGGAATCACAACATGCAAAAGAATATCGCGATCGTCGGTGCCGGTTTTTCTGGCGCTGTCATTGCCCGCGAGCTGGCGCAGGCCGGCTACAAGGTCGAGATCTTTGAATCGCGTCCCCATATCGCCGGTAACTGCCACTCCGAACGCGACGCCGAGACCGGCGTCATGGTGCACATTTACGGTCCGCACATCTTCCACACCGACATCGAGCGCGTCTGGGAATACGTGAACCGCTACAGCCGCTTCATGCCGTACGTGAACCGGGTCAAGGCGATCACCAACGACAGCGTCTACACGCTGCCGATCAACCTGCTGACCATCAACCAGTTCTTCGGCAAGACCTTCCGCCCGGCCGAAGCGCAGCAATTCCTGGCTTCGCTCGGCGACAAGACCATCGAAAACCCGGTCACCTTCGAAGACCAGGCCCTGCGTTTCGTCGGGCGCGAGCTGTACGAAGCTTTCTTCAAGACCTATACCGTCAAGCAGTGGGGCATGCAGCCGTCCGAACTGCCGGCCAGTATCCTCAAGCGCCTGCCGGTGCGCTTCAACTACGACGACAATTATTTCAATCACAAGTACCAGGGCATGCCGGAAGACGGCTACACCTCGCTGGTCGAGAAGATTCTCGACGTGCCGGGCATCACCGTGCACCTGAACACCCGCTTCGATCCGGCCGCCAAGGGCGACTACGCCCATGTGTTCTACAGCGGCCCGATCGACGCCTGGTTCAACCATGCCGAAGGGCGCCTGCCGTACCGCACGCTCGATTTCGAAGTCTTCCGCGATACCGGCGACTATCAGGGTAATGCGGTCATCAACTATTGCGACAATGCGCAGCCCTATACCCGCATTACCGAGCACAAGCACTTCTCGCCATGGGAGCAGCACGAGAAGACGCTGCTGTACAAGGAGTTCAGCCGCCAATGCGAAGAGAAAGACATTCCGTACTATCCCATCCGCCAGGCGCGCGACAAGGAGCAGCTCGAGCGCTACGTGAAGGTGGCCAAAGAAGAACCGAACGTCACCTTCGTGGGCCGCCTCGGTACCTACCGTTACCTCGACATGGACGTGACCATCAACGAGGCGCTGTCCACCGCCGACAAGTTCCTGGCTTGCGCCAAGGACAATGCGCGGATGCCAGCCTTCGCGATCGATCCGATGGCGTAAAGCGCAGCCGGTACTGGTGCTGCCCTTAGAACCTATCGCAGTAGGTTATGAGTCGTTGCTGGCGCGCCTGACAGGCGGGTGCTGCGTTGCTCGTCGTTGCATGGCTCGCCATGCGGCCTCCTCGTGCCTTGCCCGCGCCTGCCATGCATCGCCATCAACTTCCTCCTCCCTACTGAGATAGGTTCTTAGCCGGCCAGGCCGCTGCCGGCAGCACGATCCTTGCGCTCGATCAGCTCGACCTTGTAGCCGTCGGGATCGGTGATAAAGGCGATCACGGTGCTGCCGCCCTTGACCGGGCCCGGCTCGCGCGTGATGTTGCCTCCTGCTGCGCGTACGCCGTCGCAGGTGGCATAAATATCGTCGGCCGAGATGGCGATGTGGCCATATGCCGTGCCCATGTCGTAGCTGTCGACGCCATGGTTATAGGTCAGTTCGAGCTCGGCATGGTCCGGATTGCTGCCGTAGCCGAGGAAGGCCAGGGTATATTTGTATTCGGGATTGTCGCTGGTACGCAGCAATGTCATGCCGAGCACCTTGGTATAGAAATCGATGGAGCGCTGCAGGTTGCCGACGCGAAGCATGGTGTGCAGGATGCGCATGGGGTGACTTTCTAGAAATGCGGGAAAGCAGCCATTTTATGCGGTGAAGGGGGAACTTGCAGGGAACGGCTGCGCCTTGCTGGCCCAGCCGCCCACTTTGCAAACCGGCTCACATCGAGCGGCTTAGAACCTATCCCAGTAGGTTATGAGTCGTTGCTGGCGCGCCTGACAGGCGGGTGCTGCGTTGCTCGTCGTTGCATGGCTCGCCATGCGGCCTCCTCGCGCCTTGCCCGCGCCTGCCATGCATCGCCATCAACTTCCTCCTCCCTACTGGGATAGGTTCTTAGTTTTCGAGTGTTGAACTGAGCGTGATCGTGGCGTTGAGCAGCTTCGAGACCGGGCAATTGTCTTTGGCGGTGTTGGCAGCCTTGTCGAAGGCTTCCTGGCTGGCGCCCGGAATTTTCGCGACCAGGTCGAGGTGCACGGCGGTGATCGAGAAGCCGCCTTCGACTTTTTCCATCGAGACCGTAGCGCTGGTGCGCAGTTCTTGCGCCGTAAGGCCGGCCTGGCCCAGCTGGCCGGACAGCGCCATCGTGAAGCAGCCCGCGTGGGCGGCGCCGATCAGTTCTTCGGGGTTGGTGCCGGGGCCGTCTTCGAAGCGGGTATTGAAGCCGTACTGCGCCTCGTTGAGCACGCCGCTGTCGGTCGAGACTGCGCCCTTGCCGTCTTTCAGGCCGCCGCTCCAGACGGCACTACCTTTGCGTTTGATTGTCATTGATTGATTCCTTACAGGTTGTTTTTGTCGGTGGGAGCGTCGTCGGCGTCATGACGGCGCATCGAGCGGTGGTTGTCGGACAGCGGATTGGCCTGCCCGGTCGCGCCTGCCTTGGGATCGACGGCCTGGTCCAGTCCCTGGCCGTTGGTGCCGTAGCAATCGGTGTTCTGCAGGCCCTGCGCCAAATCTTCGGCGGCCTGCTTGATGACGCCGCGCGGCGCCTGGTCTTGCGCGTCGGGGGTTTCGTCGCGTTCGTGTGGCTGGCGCTTGACGCCATCGTTTTCCATCGGGGCCTTCGTGTTGACGAAGCGGTCTTTGGTTTCGGTAACCATGTACATCTCCTATAGCAGTTGACGCAATCCTAACCCCGCACCGCCAATGAAGTCGCGCGCTTGGACGGCTGGCCCTGGTGTCGGTGGCGCAAGGCGCTGACCGGCGCCAGATGGCTTGCCGGTTGCGCGCCATCCCCGCTATACTGTTTATTCATACAGTCATTCCGGGCCCTCGTCGCCGAACCTTGTAGCCGCACCTTCTATCGCAGCCGCGAATCGGTTAATCTCCACAGTCCTGACCCCAACCGCCCGAGACCCATGCCCGTGACGCCCCAACCGCAAAAAATCATCGCGCTCGTGGTGCGGCAAAATACCCCCGGCATCGAAGAGCCGGTAGGGCGCCTGACCGAATTCCTGGCCGCCTCCGGCTACCGGGTCGTGTACGAAACCGATACCGCGGCGCACCTGGGAACCCATGGCATCGAAGCCATGAGCGTGGCCGAGATTGGCGAACAGGCCAGCTACGCGGTGGTGATGGGCGGCGACGGCACCATGCTCGGCATCGCGCGCCAGCTTGCCCAGTACGATATTCCGCTCATCGGCATCAACTCGGGCCGGCTTGGTTTTATCACCGACATTCCGATCGACCGCATGGTGCCGGCCCTGGACGAGATTTTGCAGGGCCAGGCCAAGGCCGAGGAGCGCACGCTGCTCGAAGCGCGCGTGGTGCGCGACGGCCAGCAGATCTTCTGCGCCGTGGCGTTCAACGACGTGGTGGTGGCGCGCGGCGCCGGCGCCGGCATGGTCGAGCTCAAGCTCACCGTCGATGGCGAATTCATGTACAACCAGCGCGCGGACGGCCTGATCGTCTCCACGCCCACCGGCTCGACCGCCTATGCGCTGTCGGCAGGTGGTCCGCTGCTGCATCCGCGCGTGCAAGGCATCGTGCTGGTGCCGATCGCGCCGCATGCGCTGTCGAACCGTCCGATCGTGGTGCCCGAATCGAGCGAAATCGTGGTCGAACTGGTGGCCGGACGCGACATCAGCGTCAATTTCGACATGCAGACCTTTACCAGCGCGCAGCTGGGCGACCATATCGTTATTTCGCGTTCGCCGCACACGATCACCTTCCTGCACCCGCGCGACTGGAGCTATTACCATACGCTGCGCGAAAAGCTGCACTGGAACGAATACCCGACCAACGAAGTCAAGCTCGCGTAAGGCCCCAGGGCCGCGCCAAGCACCAACAAGCCACGACAGGAGACCCGATTTTTCATGCTGCGCACACTTACCATCCGTGACTTCGTCATTGTCGACGCCATCGAACTGGAGTTCGCGAACGGCTTCTCGGTGTTTACCGGCGAGACCGGCGCCGGCAAGTCGATCCTGATCGATGCGCTGCAACTGGCGCTGGGCGGGCGCGGCGACGCGAGCATGGTGCGCGAAGGCGCAGCCAAGGCTGACATCAGCGCCGATTTCGCGCTTACGCCGGCGGCCAGCCAGTGGCTGGCGCAGCGCGAGCTAGGCAGCGACGAGGACGGGGCGCTGGTGCGCCGCGTGATCGACAACGCCGGCCGCTCGAAGGCCTATATCAACGGCATCAGCGCCACCGCCGCGCAGTTGCGCGAGCTGGGCGACCTGCTGGTCGACATCCACGGCCAGCACGCGCACCAGTCGCTGCTCAAGCTCGAGTCCCAGCGCGCCCTGCTCGACAACCAGATCGCGGTGCGCGACCCTGCCGCCCTCGAGGACATGCAGGCGGTGAGCAGCGCCTACAAGAACTGGCGTGCACTGGTGCGCCAGCGCGAAGAGTTCGAGAACGACGCGCGCAACGTGCTGCTCGAGCGCGAACGCCTGGAGTGGCAGGTTGGTGAGCTCGACAAGCTGGCGCCAAAGTCCGGCGAGTGGACCGAGATCACCAACGAGCATGGCCGCCTGTCGCACGCGGCCAGCCTGCTCGAGGGCGCGCAGGAGGCCCTGCAGGCGATCTCCGAAGCCGACCAGCCGATCCTGTCGCAGCTCTCGTCGCTGAACCAGAAGCTGGGCAAGCTGGTCGATATCGACACCGGGCTGCAGCCGGTGCTCGACTGCATGGAACCGGCGCGCATCCAGCTGCAAGAGGCCGTGTACGCGCTGAACAACTACATCGACAAGGTCGAACTCGACCCGGACCGCCTGCGCCAGGTCGACGCCCGCATGGAAGCCCTGCACGGCGCCGCGCGCCGCTACCACGTCGCGCCCGAAGCGCTGCACGAAGAACACGCCACCCTGGGGGCGCGCCTGCGCCAGCTGGCCGACGCCAGCGACATCGACGGCCTGCGCAAGCAGGAAGACAAGGCCAGGACGGCCTACCTGGCAGCCAGCGCGCGCCTGTCGAAACGGCGCGCGCTAGCGGCCGTGGAGCTGGGCAAGGGCGTCACCAGCGCGATGCAAGAACTGAGCATGACCGGCGGCAGCTTTGCCGTTGCGCTCAACGCCGGCGAGCCTGGCGTGCACGGCGTCGAGCAGGTCGAATTCCTGGTGGCCGGCCATGCCGGCGTGGCGCCGCGGCCGCTGGCCAAGGTGGCCTCGGGCGGCGAACTGGCGCGCATCTCGCTGGCGATCGCCGTCATTACCGCGCACGCCACCACCACCCCGACCCTGATCTTCGACGAAGTCGATACCGGCATTGGCGGCGGCGTGGCCGAGGTGGTGGGACGCCTGCTCAAGCGCCTGGGGCAGCAGCGCCAGGTGCTATGCGTGACCCACCTGCCGCAGGTGGCCAGCCAGGCCAACCAGCACTTCCAGGTCGCCAAGGGCACGAGCGGCGAAGGCCGCACCGTCTCGCGCATCGATGTGCTCGACAACCGATCGCGGGTCGAAGAAGTCGCGCGCATGCTGGGCGGAATCGAAATCACCGAGACGACGCGCAAGCACGCCAGGGAGTTGCTGGCCTCGTGATGGCTACCGCAAAGCGTCGGCGGGCGGCCGACCTTTGTCACCTGGCGGCTCAACCGGATTGTCGATTCTGTGGCAAAGTCCAGGCTTGTCCAACCACCACAAGGAGTTCGAATGAGCATCGATAAAGTGCTGTACCGCGCCCAGGCAACGTCGCAGGGCGGCCGCGAAGGGATCTCGAAAAGTTCCGACGGGGTGCTCGATCTTCAGCTGAGCACGCCGAAGGAGCTTGGCGGCGGCGGCGGGCCGGGAACCAATCCCGAGCAGCTGTTTGCGGCCGGCTATTCGGCCTGCTTCCTGGGCGCCCTGAAGTTTGTCGCTGGCCAGCAGAAGGTGAGCTTGCCGCCTGAGCTGACCGTCAAAGGCGAGGTTGGCATCGGCCCGATCCCGACCGGCTTTGGTATCGAGGTCGACCTGACCATCCATGGCCCTGGCATGGATCCGGACCAGCTCAAGGAGCTGGTCGACAAGGCGCATATTGTCTGCCCGTATTCGAATGCCACCCGCAACAACATCGACGTGCGCTTGAGCACCACTACCTGAACGATCGTTTGTCCCACTGTTGTCCGCCGTACACATATGCGGCGTAGGGACGCCACTTTATAATAGCGGCGTCCCTCCAACCTCCCTCGCTCATGTTATTTCGAAAAGAACCGCCTTTCACCCACGGCACCGTGTCCGCGAACGCCATCGTGCTGGTCAACCTTGGCACGCCGGATGCACCGACCCGCAAGGCCGTGCGCCGCTACCTGAAACAGTTTCTTTCCGACCAGCGCGTGGTGGAGATCCCGGCCATGGTCTGGTGGTTCATCCTGCATCTGTTCATCTTGCCCTTCCGCTCGGGCAAGTCAGCCGCCAAATACCGCAGCATCTGGACCCGTGACGGCTCGCCACTGAAAGTAAATACCGAAAAGCAGGCCGTCTTGCTCGACAAGATGCTGCACGAGCGCGGCCACGAAGCGGTCAAGGTGGTGATGGCCATGCGCTATGGCTCGCCGTCGCTGCCCGAGGTGCTGGAGCGTCTCAAGCAGGAGCATTGCGAGCGCATCGTGATCCTGCCAGCCTATCCGCAGTATTCCGGCACCACCACCGCCTCGGTCTGGGACGCCGTGTACGCCTATTTCGGCAAGTCCCGGAATATTCCGGAACTGCGCCTGGTCAAGCATTACCACGATAACGAAGGCTATATCGACGCGCTGCGCGCGAGCGTCGAAGCATATTGGGAAGCCCATGGCCGCGGCCAGAAGCTCGTGATGAGCTTCCACGGCATTCCGAAGCGTACGCTGATGCTGGGCGATCCGTACTTCTGCGAATGCCAGAAGACCGCGCGCCTGCTTGCCGCCGCGCTGGGCATGGGGGCAGACGAATACGTCGTTACCTTCCAGTCGCGCTTTGGCAAGGCCGAATGGCTGCAGCCGTACACCGCGCCGACCGTGCAGCAACTGGCGCGCGAGGGCGTCGAGCGCGTCGACGTGATCTGCCCGGGTTTCACCAGCGACTGCCTGGAAACGCTCGAAGAGATCGCCATGGAAGTCAAGCATGACTTCGAAACCGCGGGCGGCAAGGAATTTCACTACATACCGTGCCTGAACGATTCGCCGGCCTGGATCACCGGGCTGGCCGAGATCGCCGAACAGCACCTGATCGGCTGGCCGACCATCCTGACGCCGGCCCAGCGCGCGGCCCAGCGCCGCGATGTCCAGGTAGGGGCCCAGCATGCGGCCCAGCTCGGCGCGGAAGCTGGTGTTGCCGATCTGTTAAAATAGTTGCTTCCGGCGCGTTCGCGCGCCGCGAGCCGCCCATCTGCGAGGGTTCAGGGCGTCGCGCCGATTCCCACGTGGCATAACCATGCCAGCACCGCGATGGTGTACAGGACGACGGCGCTGCTAATCATTCGTAGTCTCATGAAATCTGTTCCCAGGTTGCGCGGCAAAGCTGCCGCATCCATGCCGAAAAGATTACGAGATTTCGTTATGAATTGATTCAGGGAAACCGTAAATCTTGTAACAAATAATTTCCAGATTTTCATCGGGGGATGGGGAACAACCCTTGAAAACGGTGAAGATCGCCCCATCTGCGGGCCTGTGTGCCAGGCAAGATACGTTTCCAATTAAGCCAAGTCCTTGATTCTAGGAGTTTTTTCTATGCAAGACCAAGAAAACCAAGAGGTATCCCAGCAATCGCCGGTCGATGCCGCCGTTGCCGATGCAGCGAACGAGGCCGCGCAGGCAGGCGCTGGCCAGGCTGGCGTGGCGCCGGCCGGCGAGTCGGACCTGGAAGCGCAGCTCAGTGCCACCGAAGCCAAGCTGGCCGAGATGCATGATGCGTTCATGCGCGCCAAGGCCGATGCCGAGAACATTCGCCGCCGCGCCCAGGAAGACGTGACCAAGGCCCACAAGTTCGCCATCGAAGGTTTTGCCGAGGCCATGGTGCCGGTGCGCGACAGCCTGGAAATGGCGCTGAAGGTCGAGACCCAGACCGTCGAAGCCATCCGCGAAGGCGTGGAAATGACTCTCAAGCAGCTTAGCGCCGCGTTCGAAAAGAACCGCGTACTCGAGGTCATGCCGCAAGCCGGCGACAAGCTCGACCCGAACAAGCACCAGGCCGTGGCCGTGGTGCCGTCCGAGCAGGAGGCCAATACCGTGGTCACCGTGCTGCAAAAAGGATACACGATTGCCGACCGCCTGCTGCGTCCGGCAATCGTGACGGCCGCCGCGCCGAAGTAAGTGGAAGTGACGCTGCGGCGCGGGAAGAATATCTGCGACGGCTGAGTATCGCCGTCGCTCCCCTTGAAAGCACGCAGTTTTTCCCAATATTGAATCCATCCGAAACTAAGCGTCTTATATAAAAGGAACACATCATGGGCAGAATTATCGGTATTGACCTGGGGACCACCAACTCCTGCGTCGCGATCATGGAAAACGGCCAGCCAAAGGTCATCGAGAACGCCGAAGGCGCGCGTACCACGCCATCGATCATCGCTTACCAGGAAGATGGCGAGATTCTTGTCGGTGCGCCGGCGAAACGCCAGGCCGTCACTAACCCAAAGAACACCCTGTTTGCCGTCAAGCGCCTGATCGGCCGCAAGTACGACGAGAAAGAAGTCCAGAAAGACATCTCGCTGATGCCGTATGCGATCGTCAAGGCCGACAATGGCGACGCCTGGATCGGCGTGCGCGACAAGAAGCTCGCGGCCCAGCAGGTGTCGGCTGAAATCCTGCGCAAGATGAAGAAGACCGCCGAAGACTACCTCGGCGAAGAAGTCACCGAAGCGGTCATCACCGTGCCGGCCTACTTCAACGACTCGCAGCGCCAGGCTACCAAGGACGCCGGCCGCATCGCGGGCCTGGACGTCAAGCGCATCATCAACGAGCCGACCGCGGCCGCGCTGGCTTTCGGCCTGGACAAGACCGAAAAGGGCGACCGCAAGATCGCCGTGTATGACCTCGGCGGCGGCACCTTCGACGTCTCGATCATCGAGATCGCCGATGTGGACGGCGAGAAGCAGTTCGAAGTGCTCTCGACCAATGGCGACACCTTCCTTGGCGGCGAAGACTTCGACCAGCGCATCATCGATTACATCATCGACGAGTTCAAGAAGATCAATGGCCTGGACCTGTCGAAAGACGCGATCGCCCTGCAGCGCATCAAGGCTTCGGCCGAGCGCGCCAAGATCGAACTGTCGTCGTCGCAGCAGACCGAAATCAACGAGCCCTACATCGCCATGGCGAACGGCGCGCCGGTCCACCTGAACCTGAAGATGACCCGCGCCAAGCTCGAATCGCTGGTCGAGGAACTGATCGCCAAGACCATCGAGCCATGCCGCATCGCCATCAAGGATGCCGGCGTCAAGGTTTCGGACATCGACGACATCATCCTGGTCGGCGGCATGACCCGCATGCCGAAGGTGCAGGAAAAAGTGAAGGAATTCTTCGGCAAGGATCCACGCAAGGACGTGAACCCGGACGAAGCCGTCGCTGTCGGCGCCGCGATCCAGGGCTCGGTACTGTCGGGCGAGCGCAAGGACTTGCTGCTGCTGGACGTGACGCCTCTGTCGCTGGGTATCGAAACCCTGGGCGGCGTGATGACCAAGATGATTCACAAGAACACCACGATCCCGACCAAGTTCTCGCAGGTGTTCTCGACCGCCGACGACAACCAGCCGGCCGTGACCATCAAGGTGTTCCAGGGCGAGCGTGAAATCGCATCGGGCAACAAGGGCCTGGGCGAATTCAACCTCGAGGGCATCCCGCCAGCACCACGCGGCACGCCGCAGGTTGAAGTGACCTTCGACATCGACGCCAACGGCATTTTGCACGTCGGCGCCAAAGACAAGGCCACTGGTAAAGAAAACAAGATCACCATCAAGGCCAATTCGGGTCTGACCGAAGACGAGATCCAGAAGATGGTGAAGGACGCCGAGCTTAACGCCGAAGAAGACAAGAAGGTCAAGGAATTGGCCGAGTCGCGCAACCAGGGCGACGCGCTGGTGCACTCGACCAAGAAGTCGCTGGCCGAATACGGCGACAAGCTCGAAGCGGGCGAAAAGGAAGCGATCGAAGCTGCGATCACGGACCTGGAAGGCGCGATCAAGAGCGGCGACAAGTCGGACATCGATGCCAAGACCGCAAGCCTGTCGAGCGCTTCGCAAAAGCTGGGCGAGAAGATGTATGCCGACATGCAGGCCCAGCAGGCCGGTAGTGCCGGCGCGGCCGGCGACCAGCCGGGCGGCCAGGGTGGCGAGCAGGCGCAGCAGGACGACGTGGTCGACGCCGACTTCAAGGAAGTGAAAGACGCGAAGTAAGCGCGGCCGGGGCGAGTCGATCGACTAGCTCCGCTCCGAGCGAACCGCCGAGCCGCTGCGACCACATGGTTCCCCGGCTCGGTTTTTTTGCATATACACCGTTTCATCAGTATCTAACAAAGCAAGGTGCCGCCTATGGCAAAGCGTGATTTTTACGAGATCCTCGGGGTCGCGAAGAATGCGTCGGAAGACGACATCAAGAAGTCGTATCGCAAGCTCGCGATGAAATACCATCCCGACCGCAATCCCGACAACAAGGAAGCGGAAGAGAAGTTCAAGGAAGTAAAAGAAGCCTACGAGATGCTGACCAATCCGGAAAAGCGCGACGCGTATGACCGCTATGGTCATGCCGGCGTGGATCCGAACATGGGCGGCGGTGGTGGCGGCGGCGGTTTCGGCGCCGGCGGCTTCGGCGACCTGGGCGACATCTTCGGCGACATCTTCGGCGGCGGCCGTGGCCGCGGCGGCGGCGGCGGACCCCAGGTCTACCGCGGCGCCGACCTGCGCTACAACCTCGAGATCACGCTGGAGCAGGCCGCCAACGGCTACGAGACCACGATCCGGGTTCCGAGCTGGGACAAGTGCGACACCTGCCACGGCAGCGGCGCCAAGCCGGGTACCCAGCCGGTTACCTGCACCACCTGTGCCGGCCATGGCCAGGTGCGCATGCAGCAGGGCTTCTTCAGCATCCAGCAGACCTGCCCGAAATGCCACGGCAACGGCAAGATCATTCCGGAGCCGTGCGCGGCCTGCGGCGGCGCCGGACGCATCAAGCGCAACAAGACGCTGGAAGTGAAGATCCCGGCCGGCATCGACAACGGCATGCGTATCCGCTCGACCGGCAACGGCGAACCGGGCACCAATGGCGGACCGGCGGGCGACCTGTATGTCGAGATCCACATCAAGCCGCACGCCGTGTTCCAGCGCGAAGGCGACGACCTGCATTGCGAGATGCCGATCTCGTTCAGCAAGGCGGCCCTGGGCGGCGAGATCGAAGTGCCGACCCTGACCGGCAAGGTGTCGTTCACGGTGCCCGAAGGCACCCAGACCGGCAAGACCTTCCGCCTCAAGGGCAAGGGCATCAAGGGCGTGCGTTCCGGCTATGTGGGCGACCTGTTCTGCCACGTCAACGTCGAAACCCCGGTCAAGCTGACCGACAAGCAGAAAGACCTGCTGCGCGAGTTCGAACGCTCGACCAACGAGGGTGGCGGCAAGCACAGCCCTCAGAGCAAGGGCTGGATGGACAAGGTCAAGGACTTCTTCGAGTAAGCGCCTGGCAAAAAAGAACCGCTGTCCGGTGCAAATCGGCAGCGGTTTTTTTTGTACACTATCGCTTATCCAGGATGCATCAAAACAGGGAGAAAAATTGGAAAACAAGACAGGCGTGACCGCCGAAGACCTTTTCGCACGCAACCGCAAATGGGCCGCCTCGATGGTGGTCGAAGACCCGAACTTCTTCAAGGACCTGGCAGCGCAGCAGGCGCCCGAGTACCTGTGGATCGGCTGTTCCGACAGCCGCGTGCCGGCCAATGAGCTGCTGGGCATGGCGCCAGGCGAACTGTTCGTGCACCGGAATATTGCCAACGTGGTCGTGCATTCCGACCTGAACTGCCTGTCCGTGCTGCAGTTCGCGGTCGACGTGCTCAAGGTCAAGCACATCATCATCTGCGGCCACTACGGCTGCTCTGGCGTGCATGCTGCGCTGACCGACCAGCGCGTGGGCATCGCCGATAACTGGCTGGGCCATGTGCGCGACGTGCGCGAAAAGCATGGCAAGTACCTGGGCAACGTGGTCGGCCGGGCCGCCACCAACCGCATGGTGGAACTGAACGTCGCGGAGCAGGTGATCAACGTGGCGCAGACGACGGTGGTGCGCGATGCCTGGGAACGCGGCCAGCCCTTGACCATCCATAGCTGGGTCTACGGCGTGCACGATGGCCTGTTGCGCGACCTTGGCATTACCGTCAGCAGCCAGGACGAGATCGCGCCGAAGCTCGAGCGCGTGCTCAATGGTTACCTGGACGGGGGAAAAGTACGTGACGAGCGGCGCGGACAGTGATCTCGCGCGGCTGCGCGATATCGTCCGCAGCTTTGTGGACGAGCGCGACTGGGACCAGTTCCATACGCCGAAGAACCTGGCCTCGGCCCTGAGCGTCGAAGCGGCCGAGCTGCTGGAGCATTTCCAGTGGCTGCAGCATGGACGTCTCGACGAATTGGGCGAGGCCAGGCATCAGCAGGTGCGGCACGAGATGGCCGATGTGCTGGTCTACCTGGTGCGCCTGGCCGACAAGCTCGACGTCGACCTGTTCGCCGCGGTGCAGGACAAGATGGTGCTCAACCGGGAGAAATACCCGGCCGAGCTAGTGCGCGGAGACGCGCGCAAATACTACGAGTACAAGAAGTGAGAGCGGGCTGCGCAGCGCAGCCCGCCTGCTTCAGATACCGCCCATGCAGATATATTTCACGACCAGGTAATCGTCCATGCCGTAGGTGGAGCCTTCGCGCCCCAGGCCCGATTGCTTGACGCCGCCAAAGGGCGCTACTTCGGTCGAGATCAGGCCGGTATTGACGCCGACCATGCCGGTCTCGATGGCCTCGGCCACGCGCCATACGCGCCCGATGTCGCGTGCATAGAAATACGAGGCCAGGCCAAATTCGGTGGCATTGGCCAGTTCGATGACTTCTTCTTCGGTATGGAAGCGAAACAGCGGCGCCAGTGGGCCGAAGGTTTCTTCGCTGGCCACCAGCATGCTCGAGGTCACTTCGGACAGCACGGTCGGCTCGAAGAAGCTGTGCCCGAGTTCGTGGCGCTTGCCGCCGGCCAGCAGCTTGGCACCCTTGCCGATGGCATCCTCGATGTGCTGCTCGACCTTGCGCACCGCTTTTTCCTCGATCAGCGGGCCCTGGTTGACGCCCTCATGCGCGCCGTTGCCCACCTTGAGCTTGCCCACCGCCGCTACCAGCTTGCGCGCGAACTCGTCGTAGACGCCGTCTTGCACATAGATGCGGTTGGCACACACGCAGGTCTGGCCGGCGTTGCGGTATTTCGAGGCGATCGCGCCTTCGACCGCGGCGTCGATGTCGGCATCGTCGAACACGATGAACGACGCATTGCCGCCCAGTTCGAGCGAGATTTTCTTGACGGTCGGCGCGCACTGCTCCATCAGCAGGCGGCCAACCGCGGTCGAGCCGGTGAAGCTGAGCTTGCGCACGATCGGGCTGGCGCTCATCTCGCCGCCAATCGCCTTGGCGTCGCCAATCACCACGCTGAACACGCCTTTCGGCACGCCGGCGCGCTCGGCCAGCACGGCCAGCGCCAGTGCCGAGTAGGGCGTAAGTTCGGACGGTTTGAGCACGATCGGGCAACCTGCGGCCAGCGCCGGCGCTACCTTGCGCGTGATCATCGCAGACGGAAAGTTCCATGGGGTGATCGCGGCGCACACGCCGACCGGTTCCTTGGTGACGACGATACGGCGATCTGGCCAGGGCGAAGCCAGCGTCTCGCCGGCGACGCGCTTGGCCTCTTCGGCAAACCACTCGAAGAACGCAGCCGCATACATCACTTCGCCCTTCGACTCGGTCAGCGGCTTGCCCTGTTCGAGCGTCATCAGCAGCGCCAGGTCGTCGGCATTCTCCAGCATCAGGTCGGACCACAGGCGCAAGATGGCGGCGCGCTCCTTGGCGCTCTTCTTGCGCCACTGCGCCCAAGCGGCGTTCGCGGCCTCGATCGCGCGCCGGGTTTCAGGCGCGCCCATATGCGGCACCTTGCCCAGCGTTTCGCCGCTGGCGGGATTGGTGACGGCGACCGTCGCTCCGTCGTCGGCGTCACACCATTGGCCGCCAATATAAGCCTGCTGGCGCAACAGGGAAGGGTCTTTGAGATCTAGCATGGGATGTCCTTTGCATGGGCGGCTGATAGCGAAGCGACATGGTAGACGTTTTTGCCAACATTGGGCAGTTGGCCACCCAGGCGGAAGCGCCGCGGCGCCGGCAGGCGGTGAAATAATATTTCACTGATTGCGGTAAAATGAAATTAAATTTCAAGCCCGTCGTTTGGCTTAGTGTGTTGCCATGCTTTGCCAGTTGCCGTTATGATTTTGTCATGGAATCGATGCAGCAACGTTCCATTTTTTTGCCACTCGCGCCCGGACTGGAATGCCCGTATCATGGTCTGGTGCGCTTCAAGACAAGGTAGAGACCATGCGTCCCATCGTCATCGTTCCCGCGTGCACCCGTGATTTCGGCGAACATCCGTATCACGCTGCCCAGCACAAATATGTCGACGCCGTCGTGCTCGGTGCCGATTGCGCGCCCATGATCCTGCCTTCGCTGGGCGAATCGCTCGACCTGGAAACGGTGCTCGATCTGTGCGATGGCATCATGCTCACCGGCTCGGCCTCGAACGTCCATCCCAGCTACTATTCCGAAGAAGTGCTCGACCCGTCGCTGCCGCAAGATCCGGCGCGCGACCAGACCACGCTGCCCCTGATCCGCGAGGCGGTCCGGCGCGGCATTCCGATCATTGCGATCTGCCGCGGCTTCCAGGAGATGAACGTGGCGCTGGGTGGCAACCTGCACCAGGCGGTGCAAAGCGTGAGCGGCAAGTTCGACCACCGCGAGAATCCAGAACTCGGCATGGACGAACAATACGGCGATGCCCACAATGTCACGATCGTGCCGGGCGGCTGCCTCGAAGGCATACTTGGCGTGTCCGAGATCCCGGTCAATTCGCTGCACGGGCAGGGCGTCAACGAACTCGGGCCTGGCTTGCGCATCGAGGCCGTCGCCGAAGACGGCCTGGTCGAGGCCTTCTCGGTGTCCACCGCGCCCGGATTCACGCTGGCGGTGCAGTGGCATCCCGAGTGGCGCATTGAGCACAACCCGTATTCGATGAAGATGTTCGGCGCCTTCGGCCAGGCCTGCCGCGAATTTCAGGCCGAGCGCCAGAGCAGGCAGCGCGCCTTACGCCAGTCCGAACAATGGAACCAGTCATGAGCTTTCGTACGACATCGGCGGCGCGCCGGTGGGCAACCAGCGCCGTTCCCTAGCTTCCCTGCCTGAAGCAGCCAGCGCGCCCGCTAGCGGCGCCTGCACGCGCGTGGCCGACCCGGCAGCGCGCGCACCCATCCAAGACAGAGAGGCAATCATGGCAATCCGCGACAAATTTTCTTATACCGACATGGAAGAATGGCTCAACGCCAAACGTGTCACCGAAATCGAATGCCTGGTCCCCGACTTGACCGGCGTAGCCCGTGGAAAAATTCTGCCGCGCGCGAAATTTACCGAAGACCGCGGCATGCGCATCCCTGAAGTGGTGCTGGGCATGACCGTGACCGGCAACACGCCCGAGCGCGACGACTCGTACAACAACGCCATCGCGGTCACCGACCGCGACATGGTTCTCAAGGCCGACCCCACCACCATCACCATGGTGCCGTGGGCGGTCGACCCCACCGCGCAGGTCATCCACGACTGCTATTTCGCCGATGGCACCTTGGTCGACTTCGCACCGCGCAGCGTGCTGCGGCGCGTGCTCAAGCTGTACGCGGCGCGTGGCTGGAAGCCGGTGGTGGCGCCCGAGCTCGAGTTCTACCTCACTGCCAAGAACATCGATCCCAACCTGCCGCTGGCCCCGCCGATCGGCCGCAGCGGCCGCGCCGAGACCAGCCGCCAGGTCTACAGCATCGACGCCGTCAACGAATTCGACCCGCTGTTCGAGGACATCTATGACTACTGCGAGCTGATGAACCTCGACGTCGATACGCTGATCCACGAGATCGGCGCCGGCCAAATGGAAATCAACTTCTTGCATGGCGACCCGCTGGGCCTGGCCGACAAGGTGTTTTATTTCAAGCGCACCTTGCGCGAGGCCGCGCTCAAGCACGAGATGTACGCCACCTTCATGGCCAAGCCGATGGCCGACGAGCCGGGATCGGCCATGCACGTGCACCAGAGCGTGGTCGATGCCGAGACCGGCCGCAATATCTTCAGCAGCGACGACGGCAGCGCGTCGCCGGCCTTCCACCACTACATCGGCGGCCTGCAGCGCTACATGCCGTCGGCGATGGCGATCGTCGCGCCCTACGTCAACTCGTACCGCCGCATCGTGCGCCATACGGCCGCGCCGATCAACCTGCAGTGGGGCATGGACAACCGCACCGTCGGCTTCCGGGTGCCGGCATCGGGCGCGCAAGACCGCCGCGTCGAGAACCGCGTGATCGGCGCCGATGCCAACCCTTACCTGGCGCTGGCCGTTACCCTGGCCTGTGGCTACCTTGGCATGACCGAGGCGCTCGAGCCGAGCCCGATGGTCGAGGGCAGTGCCTACGACATGCCTGTCGAACTGCCTGGCGGCCTGTCCGAGGCGATTACGCAACTGCGGCGTGAAGAACGGCTTCGTGAAATCCTTGGCGAGCGCTTCATCGACGTGTACTCTGCAGTAAAGGATCTCGAACACCAGGAGTTCATGCGCGTCATCAGTCCATGGGAACGCGAACACCTCCTGCTGCACGTCTGATCCGTGCAGTTTCACACGCTGGAAGGCAATCATGACAACTAACCCACCTCAGGCCTGCGTGCCTGTCGTTTCCGAGGCTGCCGGCAAGCAGGGCCTCGATACCGCGGCCCTGCAGCAGCTCGATAGCGCGCACTACCTGCACCCGTTCACCGACCACGCCGCGCTGCGCGAAAGTGGCGCACGCGTGATCGTGCGCGGCGACGGCATCTACCTATGGGATTCCGAGGGCAACAAGATCATCGACGGCATGGCCGGCCTGTGGTGCGTCAATGCCGGCTACGGCCGCACCAGCATCGCCGACGCGGTGCACGCCCAGATGCTGCAGCTGCCTTTCTATAACAGCTTCTTCAACACCACCAATGTGCCGGCCGTCCAGCTGGCGACGCTGCTGGCCGAGATCTCTCCGCCGCAGTTCGAACACGTGTTCTTTACCAACAGCGGCTCCGAGGCCAACGACACTATTCTGCGCATGGTGCGGCGCTACTGGCAGCTGGCCGGGCAGCCCGAACGCCAGGCCATCATCAGCCGCCACAATGCCTACCACGGCAGCACCGTGGCGGGGGCCTCGCTCGGTGGCATGGCTGGCATGCACGCCCAGGGTGGGCCAATGGTCCCGGGCATCCACCACATTGGCCAGCCCTGCTATGCCGAGGGCGGACGTGGCATGAGCGAGGCCGACTTCGGGCTCGAGGCGGCCGGCTGGCTCGAAGCGAAGATCCTCGAACTGGGGCCGGACAAGGTCGCCGCCTTCATTGGCGAACCGGTGCAGGGCGCGGGTGGCGTGATCATCCCCCCAAGCACCTACTGGCCCGAGATCCAGCGCATCTGCAACAAGTACGACATCCTGCTCATCTCCGACGAAGTGATCTGCGGCTTCGGGCGCCTGGGTGCCTGGTTCGGCTGCGAGCTGATGGGCTTCCAGCCAGACCTGATCGCTTTCGCCAAGGGCGTCACCTCGGGCTATGTGCCGCTGGGCGGGGTCCTGGTGGGCGGGCGCGTGGCGCAGATGCTGATCGAGAAGGGCGAAGACTTCAACCATGGCTTCACTTATTCGGGCCACCCGTCGGCGTGCGCGGCGGCGCTGGAGAACATCCGCATCCTGCAAACCGAGCTGCTGGTCGAGCGCGTGGCGCTGGAAACCGGGCCGCACCTGAAAGCCTGCTTTGCCTCCCTGGCGACGCATCCGCTGGTGGGGCATGCGCAGACCTGCGGCCTGACGGCCGGCCTGAACCTGGTGCGGCGCAAGGGCGCCACGGTGCACGACTGCGAGCCGTTCGACTCTGAGCAAGGAGTGGGAATGCTGTGCCGGAAGCACATGTTCGACAAGGGCGTGATCATGCGCGCCGTCGGCGACCGCATGATCGTGGCGCCGCCGCTGTCGATGACCGTGGCGCAGATCGACGAGATGGTGGAGCGGATTCGGGAGTGCCTGGATCTGACGCTGGAAGAACTAACCCAGCGCGGATGGATGGCCTAATCCAGCTGGCCACGCCTGGCGTGGGCAGGTTTCCTGCCCACGCGTTCACATCAGGTGTGAATAGACGCGTCCCGCCTACACCCCACCGACCACCATCTGCTTGGGCGGCTCACCGCCATTCTTGAACACCTGCGGCGCCAGCGACCCCACGAACATTCCGATAAAGGCCGCTACCAGCCCCGCCAGCTGTCCCGGGAAATGCTCGCCCCAGGTCGTTACCTGCGGGAAGAACATCAACTACACGATAATGCCCGCCGCGATCGACACGATCGCGCCCTGGGTGGTCGCGCGCTTCCAGTACAGCCCCATCAGCAGCGGCACGAAGGCGCCGACCAGGGTCACCTGGTAGGCGCTTGAGACCAGCTCATAGATCGAGGTGCCTTCCATGGCGATTGCATACAGCAATACCGTGGCCGCGAAGATCACGATCGTGATGCGCATCGCCAGCAGTTTCTGCTTGTCGGCCATGCCGGGGCGCAGGTTCAGCAAAATGTTCTCGACGAAACTGGTCGACGGCGCCAGCAGCGTGGCCGACGAGGTGCTCTTGATCGCCGACAGCAGGGCCCCAAAGAACAGGATCTGCATCACCAGCGGCATCTTGGTCATGATGAAGGTCGGCAGCAGGCGCTGGTAGTCGTTCCTGGCGATGTCCATGGCCGAGTCGCCCATCACCACCACGGCCGCGGCCACGATGAACATCGGCACGAAAGCGAACAGGATGTAGCTGGCGCCGCCGATCACCGCACCGGTGCGCGCGGTCGGTGCATCCTTGGCCGACATCACGCGCTGGAACACGTCCTGCTGCGGGATGGAGCCGAACATCATGGTCACGGCCGCGCCAATGAAGAACATGATGTCGGTGAAGCTCGGCTCCGGCAGCACACGCCACAGGTCGGCCTGCTGCGCCATTGCCATTACCTTGTCGGTGCCGCCGGCAAGATCCGCCGCGAAGACGGCGATGATGCTCATGCCGACTACCAGCACGATCATCTGGATAAAGTCGGTAATGGCCACCGCCAGGAAGCCGCCCACCACCACATAGATCAGCACCGCCAGGGTACCGACCAGCATGCCCAGCGCAGGCGACATGGCGCCATTGGTCAATACCGTAAATACCAGGCCCAGCGCCGTGATCTGCGCCGCCACCCAGCCCAGGTAGCTCAGGATGATGGCCAATGAACAGAAAATCTCGATACTCTTGCCGTAGCGCTGGCGGTAATAGTCGCCGATGGTCAGCAGATTGAGCTTGTACAGCTTGGCGGCAAAGAACAGACCAACCAGGATCAGGCACATGCCGGCGCCGAACGGGTCTTCGATGACGGCATTGAGGCCGCCCTGCACGAACTTGGCCGGGATGCCCATCACGGTCTCGGCGCCGAACCAGGTCGCGAAAGTGGTCGTGATCACCATGATCAGCGGCAGGCTGCGTCCGGCCACGGCAAAGTCGCTGGTATTCTTGATCCGCGTGCCGGCCCACACCCCGAGTCCCAGCGTGCCGAGCAGGTAAAGCGCGACGAAAACAAGCAAAGTGGTGTTCATGCGGTGGACGCTCCGAAAATGTTCGCGCGGAAAATCCGCGATTATAAAGGCAGAATTCGGCAACTGGATCAAGTTTGCTAGTATTTGCTGATCCAGTGTTGCTCAACAGAGAAGGAAAAAAGCATGTCCGATAGCCGCAGTTCCACCCCCTCCTGGACCGAGCGGGCCGCCAGCCTGGCCATCGACGGTCGGGCCTTCATCGATGGGTTCCGGGTCGACGCCCGCAGCAGCGCGCGCTTCGACTGCCTCTCGCCGATCGACGGCCGCAAGCTGGCCGAAGTCGCGCGCTGCGACGCCGCCGACGCCGACGCCGCCGTCGCCGCCAGCCGCGCCGCCTTCGAAGACCGGCGCTGGGCTGGCCAGGCGCCCGCCAGGCGCAAGCGCGCCCTGATCCGCTTCGCCGACCTGATGCTCGAGAACCGCGACGAACTGGCGCTGCTGGAAACCCTCGACATGGGGAAACCCATCCGCTACAGCCTGGCCGTGGACGTGCAGCAGGCGCAGAACTGCATCCGCTGGTATGGCGAGGCGATCGACAAGATCTACGACCAGGTCGCGCCCACCGCCGAAGACAGCCTGGCCCTGATTCAGCGCGAGCCGGTCGGCGTGGTGGCGGCGATCGTGCCGTGGAATTACCCGATGCTGATGGCGGCCTGGAAGATCGCCCCGGCGCTTGCCGCCGGCAACAGCGTCATCCTCAAGCCATCCGAGAAATCGCCGCTCAGCGCCCTGCGGCTGGCCGAGCTGGCGCTGGAGGCGGGCATCCCGCCGGGCGTGTTCAATGTGCTGCCTGGCTTTGGCAATGAAGTCGGCAGCGCGCTGGCACTGCACATGGATGTCGACTGTATCGGCTTCACCGGCTCCACCGGCGTGGGCAAGCAGATCCTGCAGATGGCCGGCCAGTCGAACCTGAAGCGCGCCTGGACTGAACTTGGCGGCAAGTCGGCCAACATCGTCTGCGCCGACTGCCCGGACCTGGACGCCGCGGTGGAAAGCGCGATCGGTTCGATCTATTTCAACCAGGGCGAAAGCTGCAATGCGCCTTCGCGCCTGTTCGTGGAAGCCTCGATCAAGGATGCTTTCCTGGAGAAAGCGCTGGCGCTGATGCCGCGCTATACACCGGGCGACCCGCTCGACCCATCGACTGTGATGGGCGCCATTGTCGACCCGATCCAGATGAAGACGGTGCTCGGCTATATCGAAGAGGGCAAGAACGGCGGCGCGCGCCTGCTCGCGGGCGGCAATGCGGTGCGCCAGGACAGCGGCGGCCTGTTCATCGAGCCGACGCTGTTCGACGGCGTCGAGCCCGACATGCGCATCGCGCGCGAAGAGATCTTCGGGCCAGTGCTGTCGGTGCTGTCGTTCACCGACCTCGACGAGGCGGTGCGGCAGGCCAACGCCACGCCCTACGGACTGGCGGCGGGCGTGTGGACGGCCGACATGACCAAGGCGATCCGCGCCTCGCGCGCCCTGCGCGCCGGCACCGTGCACGTCAACCAGTACGACAACGACGACATCACCGTGCCCTTCGGCGGCTATAAACAGTCGGGCAACGGGCGCGACAAGTCGCTGCATGCCTTCGACAAGTACACGGAGTTGAAGACGACCTGGATCCGGATCGGCTGAACGCTTTTGCTGGCGCCGCGTCAGTTTCGTGCGGCGCGTTCGAGCGCGTCGACGTCGCCTCCGCGAATCAGGTCGAGGTGCCTGGTGATCCACGCTAGCGGACGGTCCCACCAGGCCAGCGTCACCAGCCGGCCTGCGTGCACGGCGTCGAAGCGCGCGCGCACGACCCGGGCCGGGTTCCCACCCACGATGGCATACGCGGGTACGTCGCCCGTGACCACCGAGCGCGCCGCAATAATGGCGCCATCGCCGATTGTCACTCCCGGCATGATCAGCGCGTCGAAGCCGATCCAGACGTCGTTGCCGATGACGGTGTCACCCTTGTACGGCAACTCGCCCTCGGCTGGCCGCGCGTCTTCCCATCCATTCCCGAAAATAAAGAATGGGTAGGTCGAGATCCCGTCCATCTGGTGGCTGGCGCCATTCATGATGAACTTCACGCCGCGCGCGATCGCGCAGAATTTACCGATGCGCAGGCGATCTCCGATGAACGGAAAATGGTAGAGCACGTTGTTCTCGAAGTTCTGGACACCGTCCGGATCATCGTAATACGTGAATGCGCCGACCTCGATGTTCGGGCGCGTGATCAGGTTTTTTAAAAAGCACACCTGTGCAAAGCCTGGCAGGGGAAATGGGTTATCCGGATCGGGGTGCGGCATGGCAGGTGCAGTCGTTTTCAATGGCTGATAATGTACATCAGGCGCCCAGCTCCCACAGCGACGCAATGCGCCAGAACGGCATGTATTCATGCCAGCCGACGAAGAACGAGAAGAACGCGTGGATTGCCGGCGACGAGGCAAACGCCAGCACGACGTACATGCCAAACTCGCGCGTGTGCATGCGCAGCACCAGCGGCGGCAGGGCCAGTGTCGTCGCGGCCGGCACGCCATAGTATACCGGCCAGGGCAGCCCGGCAGTGGCGCCGAATTTCGCGAACACCATGCCGAGTACCACGACCACGAACGCCAGGCCGGCAATCATGCCGGCCTTCGGTGGCAGCGCGCGGGCACGCAAGGTCCAGCGCAGGATGGCGCCGAAGACGACCAGGGAAACGCCGACGAAGACGAGAAAACGTAGAGGTGGCATGGTCGACTTCGCTCACGGATGCGTGGCTTGGTTCGCCTTTTTCTGCGGCCAGAAAATCGCGCCGAAGCCGACGGCGATGCCAACGAATAGCGCGCGGCCCCAATCCAGCTCCTGGGCGCTGCTGATCCAGCCGGTATAGATGAGGGTGCCGGCTGCGCCGCCGAGTGCCATGGCCAGGAAGGTTTTCATGTGTCTTCAGGTTTGTTCGTGAATGTTTGGTAAGTTGGAAGCGGACAGGCTGGTCGCGGATGCCACCTAGACCGCCATGTCCCGCAAGACGCGCGACGCGTCCCGGTTGGCAGCCCGTGTGGCAAGCCGTGCGACGGATCGCAGGAAAACGGCGCGGATTGCGAAAGCCTGGCAATCAAGTGCAACGCGCAATGCAGCGGCCCAGTGTAGCAATTCACCGATGCGCCGACTATCGCTACCTGTCCTGCATGAAATTGGTAGCAAAGACGCACAAGGATGATCGATCCAGGCCGATAGTTTTCGCGTGTTTTTCGGAATGCAATCCTTGTACACTGAGCACCTTCAGCGGCATGCAATCGACCAGTGCGGGCGTTATGCGCCAAGTTCAGTTCGTGGTATTTGCCGGCCCTACTTAACGCTGGCTCCTGACGATGGCGCCGTGGTCTCACACTCGAGGTAAAAGTGCTTCCTCACCCGGAACCCCACCGCATCACGCGTGCCAGTGCAGTAGCCACCATCCGTGCGCGCCTGCTGCGCGAAGGCTTCCCCCGCATCCAGATGTTCATCCTGGTGTCGCTCACCGGCCTGGCCGGCTTCGGCGCCTCGGCGGCCATGCTCGCCGCCGGAATCGATACGATGGCGCTGCGCTACGCGCTGGCGATGGGCGTGGCCTACATCGTGTTTTTGCTGCTGCTCTGGATATGGTTGCGTGCGAGTGCGGCCGATTTCCTCGAGCTGGTTCCGGCCGACGCCAACGCCGGACAAGGCGCCGCAGGCGCGGCCAGTTTTCGCGGTGGCGGCGGCAGCTTCGACGGCGGCGGCGCCAGCGCCAATGTCGATTTTGGCACCGGAGACGGCGTGGCCGATGCCGTCGGCGACAAGCCGCTCGGCATCGTCGGGCATGCGGACGAGGGGGCGATCCCTCTCGTTGTGCTCCTGCTTGCCCTGGGCATCGCGTTTTCGTCGCTGTTCGTGATCTGGTCGGCGCCGATCCTGTTTGCCGAGATTTTGGTCGACGGGTTGCTGGCCGCGGGCCTGTACCGGCGGCTGCGGGTGCTGGACCCGCAGCACTGGATGGTTGCGGCGCTCAAGCGCACGATGGTGCCGTTCATCCTGACCACGATCCTCGTGGCTGGCGCAGGGTGGGGTATGCAGGCGGTTGCGCCAGAAGCCCGTTCGGTGGGCGAGGTGGTACTGCGCTAAGCCCCAGCCAAGGCCTGGGGCTTAGCGGTAATCGCGCAATACCGTGTACAGGCCGCCCGTGGACTGCACCAGCGCGTAGCCGCGCACATCCCAGGCGAGGGGCGGGCCGCTCGAAGCGGGCAGCGCCCCGCTGGCGCGGCGTGCCATCGTCACGTGCGGCCGGTAGGGGCGCGCCTCCGGGTGCAGGCCGAGCGCCACAAGTGCGTCGGCCAGGCGCGCATGCAGCGCCAGCAGTTGGGGCGGCGCTCGATCCGGTTCCAGCACTGCGACCCCGTTGTGCCAGACGAGCGCAGTCGTCAGGTCGAGCCGGAACGGTTCGAACGGCACGCTGAAACCATCGATGAATTCCTGCAGCCGTTCACCCGGCTGGGCGCCAAGGAAATGCAGGGTGAGGTGCAGCTTGTCGGCAGCAACCGGCGTGGCGCCCCTGGGCCAGTGCCAGGCGTCGCGCCGTTGCAGCAGCAGGTCACGCATGGCCGGGTCGGGCCACAGGGCAAGAAACAGACGCGCAGCAGGAACGCTCGATTGCCTGTCCATGGCCGTCACCTCAGAAGCAGTGCTCCGGCCCCGGGAAGCTGCCGTCCTTGACCGCCGTTACATAGCTCGTCACGGCCGCGTCGATGCTGGCCTGGCCTTCCATGAAATTTTTCACGAAGCGTGCCTTGTGACCCGGGAAGACACCCAGCAGGTCATGCATCACCAGCACCTGGCCGGAGCAGTCGGGGCCGGCGCCGATGCCGATGGTGGGAATGCCGAGCAGCTCGGTGACTTCTTTGCCCAGCGCCGCTGGAATTGCTTCGAGCACCACCATCGACGCGCCCGCCGCCTGCAGTGCCAGGGCGTCGGCCTTGAGCTGCTCGGCCGCGGCATCGGTCTTGCCCTGCACTTTGAAGCCCCCAAACGTGTGCACGAACTGCGGGGTCAGCCCGATGTGGGCGCACACCGGAATGCCGCGTTCCACCAGAAAGCGTACCGTCTCGGCCAGCCAGGCGCCGCCTTCGATCTTGACCATCTGGGCGCCGGCGCGCATCAAGGTAACGGCGTTGTTGTAGGCTTCGACGGGCGTCGTGTAGCTGCCGAAGGGCATATCGGCCAGCACCAGCGCCAGCTTGCTGCCGCGCGCGACCGAGGCCGTGTGGTACGCCACATCAGGCACCGTTACCGGCAGGGTCGAGTCGTAGCCGGCGCAGACCATGCCGAGCGAATCGCCGATCAGCAGCACGTCGACCGAGCAGCGGTCCATCAGCGCAGCGAAGCTGGCGTCGTAGGCAGTGAGCATCGCGATCTTCTCGCCTGCGGCGCGCATGGCCAGCAGCGAAGGCGCGGTGACGGCCTTGCGCGCGCGTTTCGGTGCGTCGTTGGCGGCCGGGTCCTGGCCCTGCAGGTAAGCGCTCATGGAGTTCCTTATAAAACGGTCGTTCGAAAATGCGTAGTGTAATGCGGCTGCCGCAAATCTGCAGCCCCCGCCTGTCAGGCGATCCTGGCGATGGCCTGGTTCGCTACCAGGGGCAGGAAGTCGCGCGCCGGGCCGCGGCCGGGAATCTCGAGCCCGGGGGCGATCTCGGTCAGCGGCGCCAGCACGAAGGCGCGCTCGTGCATGCGCGGATGCGGCACGGTCAAGGTATCGGTGGCGATGGTCTCGTCGCCAGCGAGCAACAGGTCGAGGTCGAGCGTGCGCGGCGCATTGCGGTAGGGCCGCTCGCGGCCGTGCGCCAGTTCGATGTCCTGCAGCGCGGCCAGCAGTGCGTGCGGGGCGAGCGTGGTGTCGATGCAGGCGACCGCGTTGATGTAGTCGGCGCCGCTGGAATCGACCGGCGCCGTGCGGTACAGGCTGGACGCGCGCAGCACGCTGGTGTCGGGCAGCAGGGCGAGCCGGGCCAGCGCGTCAAGCACATTGGCCCGCGCCTGGCCCAGGTTGGCGCCGATGCCGACCCAGGCGATCATTTCTCGCTGCCGCCCTGGACGCTGGCTGGCGCGCCTTCGCCGCCAGCGGTTTTGCGCGGGCCACGGCGCGGCGCGCGCTTGCGTTTCGGCGCCGGCTGGCTCTCGCCGCCCTGGCCCTCGCCCGCCTGGCTGTCGTTCGAGACCGAGGCCACGTTGGCGCGGTACCCGACGGAGCGGCGGCCGCCCGAATTGGCCGAGACCAGCAACTGCTCGCGCTCGCCGCCTTCGGCCGCGTAGAACGCGGTCCACCATTGGCCCACTTCTTCAGGCAGCTCGCCCGATTCGCAGCGCAGCAGCAAGAAGTCGTAGCCGGCGCGAAAGCGCGGGTGCTCGAGCAGCTTGAACGGCGCCTTGCCGGTGCGGCGCTCGAAGCGCGGCTGCATGGCCCAGATGTCGCGCATGTCGGTGGCGATGCGGCGCTGCAGGGCCAGGTTGTCGGTTTGCGTGTCCAGCACGTCGTCGGCGGCCAGGTGCAGGGCCGGGATCGGCGCTTCGCCGGCGGCGCGGTAGGCATTCCATTTTTCCAGCACCTGGTGCCACAGCAGCGAAGCGAACAGGAAGCCGGGCGAGACGCCCTTGCCGGCCTTGACCCGGCTGTCGGTCGATTCCAGCGCCAGGGTAACGAACTTCATGCCGATCGGCTGCTCCAGCACGACGTCGAGCAGCGGCAGCAGGCCATGGTGCAGGCCGGCCGAGCGCAGCTCGCGCAGGCAGGCCAGCGCGTGGCCCGACAGCAGCAGCTTGAGCATTTCGTCGAACACGCGCGCCGCCGGCACGTTGTCGATCAGCGGCGCCATGACAGGAATCGGCGCGCGCGTGGTCGGCTCGATGGTGAAGCCCAGCTTGGCCGCGAAGCGCACCACGCGCAGCATGCGCACCGGATCTTCGCGGTAGCGCGCCTCTGGCATGCCGATGATGCGCAGCAGCTTGGCGCGGATGTCTTCGATGCCGCCATGGTAGTCGAGCACCGTTTCGGTGGCCGGGTCGTAGTACATGGCGTTGATGGTGAAGTCGCGGCGCGCGGCGTCTTCGTGCTGCGGCCCGAAGCTGTTGTCGCGCAGGACCCGGCCATGCTCGTCCTTGGGCGCAGCGTCGCTGCCGTTGCCGCGGAAGGTGGTGACCTCGAGCAGGTCCTGGCCGAACATCACGTGCACGATCTGGAAGCGCCGGCCAATGATGAAAGCGCGCCGGAACAGGCGCTTGACCTGCTCGGGCGTGGCGTTGGTGGCGATGTCGAAGTCTTTTGGCTTGACGCCCAGCAGCAGGTCGCGCACGGCGCCGCCGACCACGAAGGCCTGGTAGCCGGCCTCTTGCAGGGTTTGCGTGACCTTGATGGCGTTGCTCGAGACCAGGCGCGGATCGATGCGGTGCTGGTCGGGTCCGAGAATGACCGGTTCGGTCGGGTCGCGGCCGTCGTCCTTGACGCCCAGGATTTTGCGGATGAATTTCTTAATCATTGAATAAATGGAGTGTTGGCCAACCCTGCTCGCTTGCATGGGTGGCGAGCCTGGTGCTCGGGTTGGTGGCGACCGGATGGGTGACGATCGACAGCAGCGGGATGTCGTTATGCGAATCGCTGTAGAAATGGCTGCGTTCGAACATGTCGAACGTGTGGCCGAGGCGCCCGAGCCACGCATGCATGTGCGTGATCTTGCCCGCGCCCGAAGTCGGGGTGCCTGCCAGCTTGCCGGTGAGCCGGCCCTGGGCGTCGTATTCGGGCATCGCGCCGATGTGGTGCTCGACGCCAAAGGCGGCGGCGATTGGCGCCGTGATGAAATGGTTGGTGGCGGTAATGATCGCCACCAGGTCGCCCGCTTGCTGGTGTTCGCGCACCAGCGCCAGCGCGCGCGGCGTGATCGCCGGTTCGATAACCTCGAGCATGTAGCGGGCATGCAGGGCATCGAGATCATGGCGCGGCAAGCGCGCCAGCGTGCCCAGGGCGAATTCGAGGTATTCGGCCGGATCGAGCGTGCCGGCCTGGTACTGGGCGAAGAAGTCGTCGTTGCGGCGGCGGAAGGCGGTTTCGTCGACCGCGCCCACGCGGACCAGGAATTCGCCCCATTCATAGTCCGAGTCGATCGGCAGCAGAGTGTGGTCGAGGTCGAACAACGCAAGGTGTTTCATTCTTTGGGTTCCGGCTGCTGGGTTTCTTGAAGCAACAAATCACGCAGCAGGGGCACGGTGACGGGGCGCTGGGTCTCGAGCGAGTACTGGTCGAGGGCGTCCAGCATCGTCGCCAGCGACCGCATGTCGCGCTTGAAGTGAGACAGCAAATAGGGTAACACGCTGGCCGAGAGCGTCAAACCGCGCGCCTCGGCGGCCTGGGTGAGGGCGGCGATCTTTTCGTCGTCGGACAGGCCCTTGATTTCGTACACCAGGCCCCAGCCCATGCGCGTGCGCAGGTCTTCGCGCACCTGCAACACCGCCGGCGGCACCGGTCCGGTGCTGACCATGTAGGTGCCGTGTTCGCGGATCTGGTTGAACAGGGCAAAAGCGTCGATCTGGCGCTGCGGCGACAGGCAGTGGCAGTCGTCGAGCAGGTACAGGGTAACGTCGGGTGAATGGACGAACTGGTCTTCGGCGGCACTGAAGGGAATATAGCGCGAGCGCGGGCTGGCCGCCAGGGCTTGCAGCAGGTGGGTCTTGCCGGCGCCGGTGTCGCCCCACAGGTAGGCGAAATGCTCGCGCGATGCGCGCTGTGCGAACTGGTGCATCAGGTGCGCCAGTTCGGCATTCTCGCCCACCTGGAAGGTGTCGAGGCTGTGCGCCGGTTCGGCGCCTAAATCGAGCACCAGCTGCTTCATGGCGTCGCTTTCACGCGGGAGACATCGGTGTCGGGGCTGTGGACCAGGCTCGGTTGCATGCTGCCCGCATTATAAAAGCTGCTGCGCAGGTAGTGGCGGCGCACGTGCCGGAAGCCGACCATCAGCACCGCCGATGCCGGCAGCGCCAGCAGCAGGCCGGCAAAGCCGAACAGTTCGCCAAAGGCCATCAGCGAGAAGATCACCGCCAGCGGATGCAGGCCGATGCGCTCCCCTACCAGGCGCGGCGTCAGGATGAAGCTTTCGATCAGCTGGCCGGCGGTGTAGATCGCCACCACCCAGGCCAGCGCGGCCCAGCTGGAAAACTGCAGCAGCGCCGCGACCAGGGCCAGCAGCATGCCCAGGCCAAAACCCAAGTAGGGCACGAAGCCGAGCAGGCCGGTGAGCACGCCCACCGGCAGCGCCACGTCCAGTCCGATAAAGTACAGCGCCGTCGAGTAGTACACCGCCAGCACGATCATCACCAGGAGCTGGCCGCGCAGGTACTGGGCCAGCAGTACGTCTGCCTCGACCGCCATGCCCACGGTTTGCCTGGACCAGCGGCGCGGGATGGCGCCTTCGATGCGCGCCAGCAGCGCGTGCCAGTCGAGCAGCAGGTAGAACAGCACCACCGGCACCAGCGTCAGGGTAGCGATCCAGCCCAGCAGGGCGCTGCCGCCGACGCGCACCTGGGCCAGCACCGAGGTCCACATGTCGTCGCCGCCGGCCGCCACCTGCTGTTCGAGCAGGGCGCGCAAGCCGGCGCTGTCGAGTTTGACGTGAATGCCGTAGCTGCCCAGCCACGGTGCCAGGTAGGTGTCGAGCCAGGTGAAAAAGGCGGGAATCTTGGCCTGCAGCAGGGGAATCTCGGCGCGCAGCACCGGCAGCACAATCAGGAACAGCGCTACCACCGCCGCGCAAAAGGCGCTCAGGACGATCGAGACGGCCAGCACGCGCGGCATCCGGGTGCGCCCGCGATGGCCCCGCGCCAGCCTGTCGACGGCGCCGCCGAGCATGTAGGCCAGGATGGCGGCCGCAATGAAGGGCGACAGGATCGGCCCCAGCACGTACAACAACAGCGCCACCGCACACCAGAGCGCCAACCAGAACGTGGATTGTTTTTGCTCCGGAGTCAGGGAAAAAGGCATGTAGTTATTATTATGTTCGCGGTTGGGCAAAAACTTGGTTGCGGATGGGCCGTTTTGCTAATGCTAAAATGCTGGATTGACCTGGTTTGGGTCTGCCGCCTTCTATTTTACCGCCTCCGCTGCCAAATACCATGAGCCAACCATCTAATGTTTCCCTCTCCTATCGCGACGCCGGTGTCGACATCGACGCGGGCGACGCCCTGGTCGAAGCGATCAAGCCGCTTGCCAAGCGCACCATGCGCGAAGGCGTCCTCGGCGGCATCGGCGGTTTCGGCGGGCTGTTCGAGATCAGCAAGAAGTTCAAGGAACCGGTGCTGGTTTCTGGCACCGACGGTGTCGGTACCAAGCTCAAGCTCGCGTTCGAGCTGAACCGCCACGACACGGTCGGCATCGACCTGGTCGCCATGAGCGTCAACGACATCCTGGTGCAGGGCGCCGAGCCGCTGTTCTTCCTTGATTATTTCGCCTGCGGCAAGCTCGACGTGGCCACCGCCACCGCCGTGGTCTCGGGTATTGCCCAGGGCTGCGAGCAGTCCGGCTGCGCGCTGCTCGGCGGCGAGACCGCCGAAATGCCGGGCATGTACCCGGATGGCGAATACGACCTGGCCGGCTTCGCCGTCGGTGCGGTGGAAAAATCGCAGCTCATCGATGGCAGCAAGATCGTGCCAGGCGACGTGGTGCTGGGCCTGGCTTCGTCGGGCATCCACTCCAACGGCTATTCGCTGGTGCGCAAGATCATCGAGGTCGCCAAGCCCGACCTGGAGGCCGACTTCCACGGCCGCAAGCTGTCGGACGTGCTGATGGCGCCGACCCGCATCTACGTCAAGCCGCTGCTGGCACTCATGGCGTCGATGGAAGTGAAAGGCATGGTGCACATCACCGGCGGCGGCCTGGTCGAGAATATCCCGCGCGTGCTGCAAGAGCATGTGACGGCGGTGCTCGATGCGAGCTCGTGGACCATGCCGCCGCTGTTCCAGTGGCTGCAGCAGCACGGCGGCGTGGCCGACGCCGAGATGCACCGCGTGTTCAACTGCGGCATCGGCATGACCGTGATCGTCTCGCAGGAAAACGCCGACGCCGCGATGGCGCAGCTTGCCGCGGCCGGCGAAACCGTCTACCGCATCGGCGAGATCCGCGCCCGCGAAGAGGGCCAGGCCCAGACCATCGTGGCCTGAGCCTGAGCCTGAGTTTGAGTTTGAGTCTGACCCCCTAACGGCGCCCCAGGCGCCGCCAAGGGTAAAACCGCACTTATTCGCGCGCGGCCCCCGCGCCGATGTGCTTGTCCAGGAAGCGCTCCACCCGGCCCCAGAAGTCGAACTTGTTCTTGGCTAGATAGAAACCGTGGCCTTCTTCCGGATACTCGACCCATTCGACGTTGCGATTGGTCTTCATGACGGCGTCGCGGAACCTGGTACCGTGGATGATCGGCACGCGCTGGTCCACGCCGCCGTAGGCCAGCAGCAGCGGCTGCGTAATGCGGCTGGCCTGCTCGAGCGGCGAGGTGGCCTTGAACTGGGCCGCATCCTTGACCCGGTCGCCGATCATCTCCGGCATGCCGTACGCCTTCCATTCGTCCGATAGATCGCTGGTAAAGTTCCAGCCGCTGTCGTAGAGCAGGTTGATGTCGGTGACGCCTACCCAGTTGATGGCGCACTTGTACAGCCCCGGATCGTTCACCAACCCCATCAGCGCGGCATAGCCGCCATAACTGGCGCCCGCGATGCATACGCGCCCGGCGTCGACGATGCCCTTGCCGGTGGCCCAACGCACGCCGTCGGCGATATCGTTCTGCATCGCCAGCCCCCACTGCTTGAAGCCGGCCTTGAAGTGCCGGGTGCCGAAACCGGTACTGCCGCGAAATTCCGGCTCGAGCACGGCGTAGCCACGCGAGGCCAGGAACTGGACCTGTGGGTTCCAACCCCACGAACTGCCGCGCACGTAGGGGCCGCCATGCACCAGCACCACCAGCGGCAGGGCGCTCTTCTTGCCGCCCGCCGGCAGCGTCAGCAGGGCCGGGATCTCGAGGCCGTCGCGCGCCTGGTAGCGCACGAATTGCTGGCGCCCCATCTGGGCCGGGTTGATGTTCGGATGCAGGTCGGAGATCTTGTTGAGCCGGCCGGTGCTGGTGTTGTAGAGCGAAACGCTGCCCGGGACGACGTCGGAGTAGGCATGCACCAGCACCCATGCCGCATCGGCTTGCGCCGGGGCCGAGAGCAGGTTGATCGTGGCCGGCAGCAGTTTGTCGACGGCCTGCTGCACCGCTTTCATGCCTGGATCGAACCATTCGTTCGACGTGGCATCGGTGCGGAACATCACGCCCAGTATCTTGTCGCGATTGCTCACCAGGGAGCCGTCGAAATCGTAGCCTGCCGTGACCAGTACCGGTTCCGGCTTGATCTTGCCGGTGGCGATGTCGAGCAGATGAAGCGCGGTTGTGTCGCGCCCGCCGCTGCGCGCCAGCACGAACAGGTTGCCCTCGGGCGTGAAGCCAAGCGGCTCGAGCGACTCGCTGCCGTCGCCGAAGGCCGGATAACTGGCCAGCACGCGCCAGGCACCGTTCGACGGTTCACGGTAGTGCAGCGTGACCGTATCGCGCTCCAGCGAGCGCGCAAGGCGCGGTTCGCCCTTGTGGTCGAGCGTCCAGTCGGTGACGTTCGACGTTGGGCGCGGCACCGCCTGGGTGGTGCCGTTCAGGGTGTTCAGGCGCAGCAGTTCGACGTTGCGCATCTGTCCTGATGTATCAGGTTTAATGCTCGACACATAGACGTATTCCGAGTCCTGGGCGCCTTCCTGGTCGAGCATGAAGGTATGCCATGGCAGGATCTTGCGTACCGTGCGGGTACCGGTGGTATTGCGCTTGCCGGTGCGGTCGGCCAGTTCGAAGAATTTTTCGCCGTCGCGGTTGACCGCGTACAGGCCTGGCGCATAACGGGCATCGCCCTGGCCAACGCCTTTTTCGCGCGTATCGAAGATCAGGCGCTCGTTGCTGATCCACTGGAAGTCGCCGACGTCGGCGTCGTCGTACGCGGCCACCACCTTGGCGCTGTTGGTCTGCAGGTCGACCACCACCAGGAAATCGCGCTTGTCCGGCGCGCTCGAGCGCGCTGCAAGAAAGCGCGCATCCGGCGACAGCTTGGCGCCGCCGAAGCGGGAGTTGGAGAAGAAGCTGGCGATCGAGGGCAGGGTTGCCGTGACGGACGTTGGTGCGGGCGCCTGCGCCTGCACGGCCGGCAGGGTGCAGGCCAGCACGATGGCGCACGCGGCGCCGCGCAGCGCACGCGGAAAGAGAGTTGTCATGTTGGCTCTTAAGAAGATGATAGGTCCCGGAGGGGCCGCCAACGATAACAGTCTTGCCAGGCCAAAAAAACCCTCGGGCTCACATTCATCCGGTGCGCATAGTTGTGTTGCGCCGGCGCACAGGATGTATCAAGGATTCCTGGGCGGCTCCGGTTCCGGCGCGCGGATGTAATCGACCATGCCCAGGCTGGTGCGGCTCGGCGGCGCGCTGAGCAGGCTGCCCAGTACCGCCGCCAGCAGTCCGGCGGGCACGCCGAACACGCCGGCCGCCAGGGGCTGGATGCCGAACCAGGCATCGTCGACGCTGCCGCCCAGGGTCGGGCTGGCGCGCAGCATGTACCAGAGACAGATGCAAAATCCGGTGACCATGCCGGCGATTGCGCCAACATGGTTGGCGCGCTTCCAGAATACTCCCAGCGCCAGTGCCGGAAACAGCGTGGAGCCAGCCAGCGAAAAGGCCGCGCCGACCAGCGACAGGATGTCGGCCGGCCGCTGCGAGGCCGCGTAGGCGGCAATGAAGGCCACCGCCAGCAGCAGCAGCTTGGAAATCGTCACCCGCTTCTGGGTCGAGGCGCCCGGGTCTACCATCTTGTAGTACACGTCGTGCGACAGCGCGTTGGAAATGGCCAGCAGCAGGCCGTCGGCCGTGGAGAGCGCCGCCGCCAGGCCACCGGCCGCCACCAGCCCCGATATCACATAGGGCAGGCCGCCGATTTCCGGCGTGGCCAGCACCAGCACGTCGGCGTCGATCGCGAACTCGGCCAGCTGCACGATGCCGTCGCCGTTAATGTCGGCTACCGTGACGAGCGGACTGACCTTGTCGACGTTGGCCCAGTATGAAATCCAGGTGGGCAGCGAGGAAAAATCGCTGCCTACCAGCGAGGTATAGATGTCGTACTTGGCTAGTACCGACAGCGCCGGAATGGTCAGGTAGATCAGCAAAATGAAGAACAGGGCCCAGAACACCGATACCCGGGTTTCGTGCACCGAGGGCGTGGTATAGGACCGCATCAAGATGTGGGGCAGGGCGGCGGTGCCGAACATCAGGCAGAACACCACCGCCAAGAAGTTGTTGCGGCGGTTGTCCGACTCGGCTTCGGTGGCGCCGGGAAAGGGCGTGGCATGCGGCTCCGGCGGCTTGGCGCGCACCAGGTTGGCGTCGCGCAGCTCGGTCCATACGGCGAGCGCCTCGTCGGGCGAACCCGGATAGGTGGTGAGCGCGCGCTCGGCCTGGCGCACCTCTCCCAGCGAGGCATTGCTGGCGCGAACCGCCGCCAGCGCGCGCTGGGCATCGAGCTTGCCGGCTTCCCAGGAGGCGGGCAGCGCGCGCAGGCGCGCGTCGAATTCGCCGGCGCGGCGGCTGAATTCGGCGCGCACCTCCAGTTCGCGTGGATCGTTCGCCAGTTGCTGCTCGCGCGCAGCCAGCTTGGGCAGCAGCGAGCCGTAGGCCACCTGGGGAATCGGATTGTCGGCATGCTTGGCCGACAGCCAGATGGTCGGGATCAGGAAAGCGACCAGCAAGATGATGTACTGCGCCACCTGGGTCCAGGTGATGCCGCGCATGCCGCCCAGGAAAGAGCACACCAGGATGCTGGCCAGCCCCAGGAAGATTCCGACCGAGAAGTCGACGCCGGTAAAGCGCGAGGCGATCAGGCCGACCGCGTAGATCTGCGCCACCACGTAGGTGAACGAGACCAAAATGGTGGCGCCGACGGCCAGCGCCCGCACCGGCCCGCCGCGTCCACCCTCGCCGCCGCCGTAGCGCACCGCCAAGAAATCCGGAATGGTGTACTGGGCAAACTTGCGCAGGTAGGGTGCGATCAGCAGCGCCACCAGCACGTAGCCGCCGGTCCAGCCCATGATAAAGGCCAGGCTGTCGAAACCGTGCAGGTACAGGCCGCCGGCCAGGCTGATGAAGCTGGCCGCCGAGATCCAGTCGGCCGCGGTCGCCATGCCATTGAACAGGGCCGGCACCCGGCGCCCGGCCACGTAGTATTCGGTGACACTCGAGGTGCGCGCGATCACGCCAATGGTGGCATACAACGCGATGGTCGCGACCATGAAGGTATAGCCGATCCACAGGCGCGGCATGCCTTCCTGCTCCAGCAGGGCGAGCGACGCCAGAAATAGCGCGAAGCAGCCGGTATACCAGAGGTAGTAGCGCGAGAGCTTGCGAAAGTAAGGCGGCCGCGGCGCGCTCATGGGCGGTCCTGCGCCGCGGCGTCGCACGCAAGGTCGAGCCGGCGCATGCGCCAGGCATACCAGCCGATGATCGCCAGCGATACCAGCGAGGCGCCCTGGGCCGCCATGTAGAACGACAGCGGCCAGCCGAATACGGTAAAGCGCGCCAGCTCGCGCGCAAAGTACACGGAACCGTATCCGGTAACGAGCCATAGCGACAGCAGCACGGCGGTCATGCGCTGGCTGGCCTGCCAGTGCGCGGCGCGGGCGGCCAGCAAGCGCCGCTGGCGCGCCCCGTCGTCGGAGCTCGGGGTGGGGGAGTCAAGCGGCATCGTCGGCCTCGTCGGCAAGGTGCAGCGGTGGCGGGAAGGTCAGTCGAAACAGGCTTCCGGGAAGCTTCTTGGAATGACTGCGTGGATTGTTGAAGATGTCGATCTCGGCGCCATGCTGCTGCGCGATCTCGCGCACGATCGCCAGTCCCAGACCGCTGCCCTGCACATTGCTGCCCAGGATGCGGTAGAAGCGCTCGAACACCTGGCCGCGCTCGGCGGGCGCGATGCCGGGGCCGGTATCTTCGACTTCGAGCAGGGCGTTGTCACCGTCGCGCCGCACGCGCACCGTCACGCTGCCGCCTGGCGGCGTGTAGCGCAGCGCGTTGTCGATCAGGTTCGACAGCAGCTCGCGCAGCATCAGCGCATTGCCGGCGATGAGCAGTTGCTGGTCGGGGGCCGGGCCCGGCGCGTGCTCCGGCACCTCCAGGCCCAGATCGATCCGGTGTGCGAACGAGGCCTGTACCCAGTCCTGCACGGTGCTGCGGGCCAGCTGTTCAAGCGCGATTTCTTCAAAGGCGAGACCGGCATGCGGCTGGTTTTCGGCGCGCGCCAGCGCCAGCAGCTGGTTGACCAGGCGCGTGGCCGACTCCGAACTCTTGGCCAGCTGTTCGAGCGAACGGCGGATTTCGTCCGGGTCGACTTCGCGCAGCGCCAGTTCCGACTGCATGCGCATGCCGGCCAGCGGCGTCTTCATCTGGTGCGCGGCGTCGGCAATGAAACGCTTTTGCATCTCGACGGTCTGGGCCAGGCGCTCGAGCATGTCGTTGAACGAGCCGACCAGCGGCGAGATTTCTTCTGGCACCTGGCGCGGATCGATAGGCGACAGATCGTCGGGTGGCCGCGCGCGGATGCGTTCTTGCAGCTCGGCCAATGGGCTCAAGCCGCGCGACAGGGCAAACCATACCAGTGCCAGGATGACGGGCAGGATGATGAACTGCGGAAGGATGACGCCCTTGATGATCTCGTTGGCCAGGTGGGCGCGCTTGTCGAGCGTTTCCGCCACCTGTACCAGGGCCAGGTTCGGCATGGTTTGCGGCGCGGCGGAAGGCGCCCCGGCGCGTGCCGTATCGTTCGCGCCGAGCGGATCGAGGTTCACGTACGAAAAGGCCACGCGTACCGGCGTGCCATGGATGCTGTCGTTGCGAAAGGTGACGGCGCCGCTACGGACGCTGTCGGTGGCGTCGCTATTGGCATCGGCATCGGCATCGGGGCGCGGCAGGTCGCGGTCGCCGTCGATGTGCATCCCGTCGGGGCCGCTGATCTGGAAGTAGACGCTGTCGACGTCGTCGGCGCGCAGCACGTCGCGCGCACTGCCGGGCAGTTGCGCGCTGGGCCGCCCGTCCATCGTCCGGATTTGCTGCGACAGCACCGTGACGCGGTCTTCCAGCGCATCGTCGAACGGCTGGTTGGCAATCGACTTGGCCACCAGGTAGGTGATCGCAATGCTCATCGGCCACAGCAGCAGCAGCGGGGCCAGCATCCAGTCGAGGATCTCGCCAAACAGCGAGTGCCGGATATTCTCGTCCGGCTCGGGATTGGGCGGAATGTAGGGAGACTCGGCCGTCCAGGGAACGGCGTCGGTCCCGGCGTGGCGCGTGCTCACTGGCTAACGGTTTTACTGCCGGCGCCAGGCGCGCGCGGGGTGTCCGGGAATTTTTCGAGGCAGTAGCCCAGGCCGCGCACGGTGGCGATGCGCACGCCGCCGATCTCGAGCTTCTTGCGCAGGCGGTGCACGTAGACTTCGATGGCGTTGTTCGAGACTTCCTCGCCCCATTCGCACAGGTGGTCGACCAGCTGCTCCTTGGATACCAGGCGCCCGCTACGTGCCAGCAGTACTTCGAGCACGCCCAGTTCGCGCGCGGACAGGTCGAGCATCTGCTCGTCGATATAGGCGCTGCGCCCGACCTGGTCGTAGACCAGCGGGCCGTGCCGCACCACGGCCGGGCCGCCGCCGGCGCCGCGGCGGGTGAGGGCGCGCACCCGCGCTTCGAGTTCGGACAAGGCGAACGGCTTGGCCATGTAGTCGTCGGCGCCCAGGTCGAGGCCTTCGACGCGCTGTTCGACCGAATCGGCAGCGGTAAGGATCAGAACCGGTAGCAGCGAGGCGCGCGCGCGCAGGCGGCGCAGCACTTCGAGCCCGGACAGCCGCGGCAGGCCAAGGTCGAGGATGAGGAGGTCGAACTCCTGGGTCGACAGTGCCGTATCGGCATCCTGGCCGTTCTTGACGCAGTCGATGGCATAGCCGGACTGGCGCAGGGAACGGGTCAGGCCGTCGGCAAGTACGCTATCATCTTCGGCAAGCAAAATTCGCATGGGACCACCTGTAAGCATTGGAGCGTTGTCAGGTCCCTATTGTGTTTGATTTAACGCAACAATGCGAGCCCAGCACAGCCAGAATTTTCGCTTGCCACAACTACTGGATTTATATACAGTAGTGGCATTGAATTGGCTTGCCAAGACCACTGGATTTATATACAGTAGTGACCTTGATTTGCGCGGTAGCGCCCCTACCTTGCCTACTCCACAGCTGAAAGTACATCATGGACGACAAAAAATCCGCAATAAACGCCGCTGAAAAGGGCAAGGCGCTGGCCGCCGCCCTGGCGCAGATTGAAAAGCAGTTCGGCAAGGGTTCGGTCATGCGTATGGATGCCAATACGCCGGTCGAAGAGGTGCAGACTGTTTCCACCGGCTCGCTGGGCCTGGACATCGCGCTGGGCGTCGGTGGCCTGCCGCGCGGCCGCATCGTCGAGATCTACGGTCCGGAATCGTCGGGCAAGACCACGCTGACCCTGCAGACCATCGCGCAAATGCAAAAGCTGGGCGGTACCTGCGCCTTCATCGATGCCGAGCACGCACTCGACGTCGGCTATGCGCAAAAACTCGGCATCAATTTGTCCGACCTGCTGATCTCGCAGCCGGATACCGGCGAGCAAGCCCTCGAAATCACCGACGCACTGGTGCGTTCGGGTTCGGTCGACCTGGTCGTCATCGACTCGGTGGCGGCACTGACCCCGCGCGCCGAGATCGAAGGCGACATGGGCGACTCGCTCCCGGGCCTGCAGGCACGCTTGATGTCGCAGGCACTGCGCAAGCTGACCGGCTCGATCAACCGCACCAACACGCTGGTTATCTTCATCAACCAGATCCGCATGAAGATCGGCGTGATGTTCGGCAGCCCGGAAACCACGACCGGCGGTAACGCGCTGAAGTTCTACGCCTCCGTGCGCCTGGACATCCGCCGTACCGGTTCGATCAAGTCGGGTGACGAAGTAATCGGCAACGAAACCAAGGTCAAGGTCGTCAAGAACAAGATCGCGCCGCCGTTCAAAGAAGCGCACTTCGACATCCTGTATGGAGAAGGCACGTCGCGCGAAGGCGAAATCCTGGACCTCGGCGCCGACAACAAGATCGTCGAGAAATCGGGCTCGTGGTACAGCTATAACGGCGAACGCATCGGACAGGGCAAGGACAACGCCCGCCAGTTCCTGCGCGATCGTCCTGCACTGGCCCGCGAAATCGAGAACAAGGTCCGTTCGGCACTGGGCGTGCGCGAACTGCCGCCGCCGCTGGTGGCTGCCGAAGACGGCGGCAAGCCCAAGTTGCAGGCGGTCGGCGAGTAATCGCCGCCAGCCCTTGCCCGCACCACATGCCAGCACCTCAGCTCAGCCTGAAAGGCCGCGCGCTTCGCTATCTGTCGATGCGCGAGCATAGCCGGCTCGAGCTGGGACGCAAGCTGGCGCGTTATGCCGAGGAGGGCGACGACGTGGAAGCCCTTCTGGATTTTCTTGAAAAGAACAACTGGCTGTCGCAGGAACGTTTCGCCGAGTCGCTCATCAACCGGCGTGCTGCACGTTTCGGCAACAGCCGGGTCATGGCCGAGTTAAAAAGCCATGGCGTCACTGGCGATGCATTGGCCGAACTCAAGCTTGGCCTGGCCGACAGCGAGACCACACGCGCAAGCGAAGTCTGGCAGCGCAAGTTCGGATCGATCGCTGTCGATGCGGCCGAGCGTGCCAAGCAGATGCGGTTTTTGCTGCAGCGTGGCTTTTCTCAGCGCGCGGCCCGGATTGCCATGCAAGGTGGACCAGAAGACGAAGCGTTTTAGTCCACGGCGCCGGTCGGTAGGGTGCGCTGCTTGCAGCACCATCGATTGGACTTTTTCAATTAATACGCTGCATCGCGTTTCGCCTTCTGCATTTCTTCGTCCCCTATCGCTGCGCCAGTCGCATGCCGACCACTGCAACATTGACCACTCTGCAAGAAACCCCGCTATATCAAGCTGCATACGCCGGAAAACCCCTCTGTTGCAGTGCAACCTAGATCGCCGTGTGATAAACTTTTGTGGTTTAAGCAGCGCCGCATGAGCGGTTGTTGTCGTAGAAGCTACGATAACGTGCACAACGCACACTGGCTGCACCACTAACGGCCGCGCAAGCGGCATTGGTTTTTATGCCCCTGTCTCCTCCCGTATCGCGCTCGCTCCGGCATACGCGCGCCATCACTGTCGAAGCCTATGCGCGCGATGATGGCCTGTGGGATCTGGACGCCAGCATCCGTGACGTCAAAACCCGTGACATTCCGCTCGCCTCCGGCATCCGCCCGGGCGGCATGCCGGTGCACGACCTCAAATTGCGCGTGACTATCGACCGCGACCTGACGATCGTCGACGCCGAAGCCGCGTCCGATGCCGTTCCCTATCCTGGCTATTGCGAAACGATCGGCCCCGCCTACAAGCAACTGGTGGGCCTGTCGCTGATGAAGCATTTCCGGTTGCACCTGAAAGACCGCCTGTCAGGCGTGCTCGGCTGCACCCACCTGACCGAATTGGCCCAGGTGCTGCCTACCGCAGCGCTGCAGGCCTTTGCCGACGACGTGTTCGACACCCGCGGCGCCGCCGACGCGAATGGCATTGCGCATTCGGCCGAACGGCCTTTCGAGCTCGACCGTTGCCACGCGCTGCGCAGCGACGGTCCGACCGTGGCCTCTTACTATCCCCGCTGGTCGATCAAGGCCGTGGCGGGTTAGCATTCGATGTTTGTCATTTGTAGTTCAACCGTATTTCCAAATCAGTAAACAATAGAAGGGAAGCCAGCATGAAGATCCATGAGTATCAAGGCAAAGAGATCCTCCGAAAGTTCGGAGTGACCGTTCCGCGCGGCATTCCGTGCATGTCGGTTGACGAAGCGGTCAAGGCTGCCGAAGAACTGGGCGGTCCGGTCTGGGTTGTCAAGGCGCAGATCCATGCTGGCGGCCGCGGCAAGGGCGGTGGCGTGAAAGTCGCCAAGTCGCTCGAGCAGGTACGCGAATATGCAGAGCAGATCATGGGCATGCAGCTCATCACGCACCAGACCGGCCCAGAAGGCCAGAAAGTGCGTCGCCTGCTGGTCGAAGAAGGCGCCGACATCAAGAAAGAACTGTACGTCTCGATGGTCACCGACCGCATCTCGCAGCGCGTGGTGCTGATGGCCTCGTCGGAAGGCGGCATGGACATCGAAGAAGTCGCGCACAGCAATCCTGAGAAGATCCACTCGATCGCGATCGACCCATCGGTTGGCCTGCTCGATGCCGAAGCCGACGAAATCTCGACCAAGATCGGCGTGCCTGCCGAATCGCTGGCCGATGCCCGCACCCAGCTCAAGGGCCTGTACCAGGCTTACTGGGAAACCGACGCCTCGCTGGCTGAAATCAACCCGCTGATCCTGACCGGTTCGGGCAAGGTCATCGCCCTCGACGCGAAGTTCAACTTCGACTCGAACGCGCTGTACCGCCAGCCTGAAATCGTCGCCTACCGCGACCTGGACGAAGAAGATCCAGCCGAAGTCGAAGCATCGAAGTTCGACCTCGCCTATATCTCGCTCGACGGCAACATCGGCTGCCTGGTGAACGGCGCTGGCCTGGCCATGGCCACCATGGACACCATCAAGCTGTTCGGCGGCGAGCCGGCCAACTTCCTGGACGTGGGCGGCGGTGCGACGGCTGAGAAAGTCACCGAAGCATTCAAGATCATGCTGAAGAACCCTGGCCTGAAAGCCATCCTGGTCAACATCTTCGGCGGCATCATGCGCTGCGACGTGATCGCCGAAGGCGTGATCACCGCATCGAAGGCAGTCTCGCTGCAAGTACCACTGGTGGTGCGCATGAAGGGCACCAACGAAGACCTGGGCAAGAAGATGCTGGCTGACTCCGGTCTGCCGATCATCGCTGCCGATACGATGGAAGATGCAGCCAAGGCCGTGGTCGCCGCTGCCGCTGGTCAAGCCTAATTAAGGAATAAACAAATGTCGATTCTGATCAACAAAGATACGAAAGTCATCACCCAGGGTATTACCGGCAAGACCGGTCAGTTCCATACCCGCATGTGCCGCGACTACGCGAACGGCAAGGAAGCCTTCGTTGCTGGCGTGAACCCGAAGAAAGCCGGCGAAGACTTCGAAGGCATTCCGATCTATGCCAACGTGTCGGAAGCGAAAGCGGCCACCGGCGCCAACGTGTCGGTCATCTACGTGCCGCCTGCGGGCGCGGCTGCTGCCATCTGGGAAGCCGTCGAAGCCGAGCTGGACCTGGCAATCTGCATCACCGAAGGCATTCCAGTGCGTGACATGATGGCCCTGAAGGACCGCATGGCCAAAGCCGGCTCCAAGACCCTGCTGCTGGGCCCGAACTGCCCAGGCTTGATCACCCCGGACGAAATCAAGATCGGCATCATGCCAGGTCACATCCACCGCAAGGGCCGCATCGGCGTCGTCTCGCGCTCGGGCACCTTGACGTACGAAGCAGTCGGCCAGCTGACCGCACTGGGCCTGGGCCAATCGTCGGCAGTGGGCATTGGCGGCGATCCGATCAACGGCCTGAAGCACATCGACGTCATGCGCATGTTCAACGACGATCCTGATACCGACGCGGTCATCATGATCGGCGAAATCGGCGGTCCGGACGAAGCCAATGCTGCTTACTGGATCAAGGACAACATGAAGAAGCCAGTGGTCTGCTTCATCGCCGGTGTCACCGCTCCTCCGGGCAAGCGCATGGGCCACGCCGGCGCGCTGATCTCGGGCGGCGCCGATACCGCGCAAGCCAAGCTGGACATCATGGAAGAGTGCGGCATCAAGGCCACCAAGAACCCGTCGGAAATGGCGCGCCTGCTCAAGGCCATGCTGTAATACCGGCGACTTCTAGGTTGAGATAAGCGGGGAGCGCGAGCTTCCCGCTTTTTTTTGGCTAGCGCTGCCGGGCATAGCAGCATGCCTGCACGCTGGCATGACAAATTACGTTACGAAAAAACAGGTACTGACAAAAATTGCGCGTCTAACCTGACAAATTTTGTCACCGATCAAGCAAAATCTTGCGTTATCAGGCCGTTTTGTTATCTCCGAGCTCATAAAATCGACATTTTTGAGGCTGGCACACCGCTTGCATATAAGAAAGCGTGGCACGAAGCAGCACCCCAAATTCACCCGACACACCACCTGGAGATACAAAATGAACTTCAAGCAAATGCAAACCAAAAAAGCCGAAGGCGGCTTCACCCTGATCGAATTGATGATCGTCGTCGCGATTATCGGTATCCTGGCTGCGGTGGCAATTCCTGCTTACCAGAACTACACCGTCAAGGCCAAGATCGGCGCAGCCCTGGGTTCGGTCTCTTCGATCAAGACCGCAGTTGGCGTGTGCATCCAGGAAAACGGCGGCGTGGAAGCTGATTGCGATAGCGGTAAGAACGGCATTCCTGCTGAAACCGGCGCCGGCGCCTTCGCGGCCACCAAAGAAGTTGCCAAAGTCGGCGTCGCTGATGGTGTCATCACCATCACCATGGGTACCGGAATCGGTGACGGTGTCGATGGGCTGGCCGTGACCATGACGCCAGAGGTGAGCGACGCCACCGTGGCCTGGACCAATGACACCACCATCACCCACGCTGCGGCACTGGAACTGATCGAAAAGAACAACGCTCCGGTTGCTGCAACTACCCCGACCGCTCCGTAATTCTGGAACACGTTAAAAAACCCGCTCCTCGGAGCGGGTTTTTTGCTTTTGCAGTCGCCGATCCTTACTTCTGCGCTGGCGATTTCAAGTGCTTGTCCAGCCAGTTGATCACCGTATGGTGCCACTGCAGCGAATTGGCCGGTTTCAGCACCCAGTGGTTCTCGTCCGGGAACACCAGCAGCTGGCTGTCGATGCCCTTGCGTTGCAGCGCCGTAAACGTCGACAGGGCTTGCGCGGTCGGGATCCGGAAATCGAGTTCGCCCTGGATCACCAGCATCGGCGTCTTCCACTTGTTGACGTGGTTGACCGGATTGAAGCGCTCGTGGTTCTGCGGCACGGCGTAGTAGGCGCCGCCGTTTTCCCAATCGGTGAACCACTGTTCTTCGGTCGAGTAGGCCATGCCGCGGTTGTCGAACACCCCGTCATGGTTGACCAGGCAGCGGAAGCCGTCGGGCCAGTTACCGGCGATCCAGTTCACCATGTAGCCGCCGTAGGACGCGCCCAGCGCGCAGCTGCGTTCGCGGTCGAGCCAGGAGAATTTCTGCACTGCCGCGTCCAGGCCTTTTTGCAGATCCTCGAGCGGCTTGCCGCCCCAGTCGCCGCTGATCGAGTCGGTGAATGACTGGCCGTAGCCGGTCGAGCCGTGGAAGTCGATGAACACGGTGGCATAGCCGGCGCCGGCATACACCTGCGGATTCCAGCGGTAGCTCCAGCCGTTGCCGAAGCTGCCCTGCGGGCCGCCGTGCACCAGGAAGGCGACCGGGTATTTCTTGCCGGCCTCGGCGTTCCACGGTTTCATCACATGACCGTAGACCGTGTCGCCGTTGGCGCCCTTGAAGCTGAATTGCTCGTACTGGCCCCAGCGTACGTCCGCCAGGCGCTTCTTGTTAAGCTCGGTAAGCTGGGCAGGCGCGGCGCCCGGCTTCATGGCGTACAGCTGCGCGCCGGACGCCAGGTTGGCCTGGGTGTAGGCGATGGTATCGCCGCGCACATCGAAGGCGCCGACCGCGCCCTTGTCGGTCAGGGCGGCCACCTTGCCGGTCGCGACATCGATCGAGAACAGGCGGTGCTGGCCCAGGTCTTCGGCGTCGACGATCAAGGCCTTGCCGTCGGCGCTCCAGTGCAGGCTGCCGGGCGAGCGGTCCCAGTCGGCCGCCAGCTTGCGCTTGTCGCCGCTGGCCACGTCCATCAACATGATCTGGAAGCGGTCGGCCTCGAAGCCGGGACGTGCCATCGCCAGGTAGGCGAGGGTGCGGCCGTCTGGCGAATACACGCCCTTGGCGTCCCAGGCCGGATTGTCGGGCGTCAGGTTGCGAGGCGCGGCGCCGCCCGTGGCGGGCACGCTGTACAGGTCGAAATTGGTCGACCAGGCTTCGGTCTTGCCAGCCAGGCGCACCGAAAACACGATGGTCTTGCCATCCGGGCTGAAGCGGAACTCCTCGCGGTCGCCGAAGGGCTTCGAAGGCACGTCGCCGTCGAGCGTGCCGGACAGGTTGACCGGCGCCGCGCTTACCTTGCCGCTGGCGTCGAGCGGCGCCGAGAACAGCACCGCGTTGCGGTGGTCTTTCCAGGTATCCCAATGGCGCACGAACAGTCGGTCGTACAGCTTGCCGCTGGCCTTGTCCTTGGCCTTGGCAGCGGCGCGCTCCTTGGTGCATGCTAGATTGGCGCAATCGCGGAACACCGACATGCTCAACGCCAGCCGCTCGCCCGTGGGCGAGACCCGGAAGCTGTCGACGTCGAGCGGCAGGTCGGTGACCTTGACCGGCCCGGCGCCGGCTTTGGCGCCAGCAACAGGAATGCGCCACACCTGCGACGAGCCCGAACGGCTCGACAAGAAGTAGACGGCGTCGCCCGAGGGCGCCCATTCCGGGTCGGTGCTGTTCGAAGCGTGGCTGGTCAGGCGCCGCGGCGCAGGCTTGGCCGCGCGCAGGTCGACCATCCACAGTTCGGTATGGCCGCGGTTCTTGGCCAGGTCGGTGCTGCGCACGGTATACACGACGCGGCTTGCATCAGGCGACACAGCCGGGCTGCCGACCCGTTCCATGTTGACCAGGTCTTCCACGGTAAAGCCGCGCGGTGCGGCCATCGCGGTGGTGGCGGCCAGGGTAGCGGCTGCGATGGGTAGTAATTGCGGCCAATGCGGCAGCAAGCTCGGCAAACGAAATTTCATGCTTCATCCTCGTTGTCATGGTCGGCACGCGGCAGGACGCCGCTTGCGTAGGTAAGCAATTTAACATGTGACATGTCAACGAACGAAGGACAGCCATGGCAGAGGAATGGAAATATTGACGATGTGAAATCGTTGACGTAAGCTCAACTGACCAATGGCCACCACACGAGGAAGCACGATGTCCGCACCGCACCCCGCCATGGATCGATTGCGACCGGTGCAGCCAGTGGCCCGTAGCGCAGGATTGCTCTACCTGATCATCATCGTGATCGGCCTGCTTGGCGAAGCGTTCATCCGCAACAGCCTGGTGGTGCCGGGCGATCCGACTGCCACCGCGCGCAGTATCCTGGCGTCGGAGTGGTTATGGCGACTGGGCGTGGCCGGGCAGCTGGTGCTGCTGGTCTGCGCGGTGGCCCTGACTGCGATCTGGTACGTTCTGCTACGCCCAGTGAACCGCAACCTGGCGCTGGCGGTAGTGTGTTTTGGCCTGGTCTCGCTGGCGGTCGAAAGCGTCAGTGCGCTTCAGTTGCAAGCGGTGCTCGATCCTCTCACCAACGCGACCCTGGCGAAAGTCGCCAGTGTGGAACAACGCCATGGCTTGAGTTACCTGGCGCTGGTCGCGCATGCGAAAGCCTTCGGGGTCGCGCTCATTTTCTTTGGCGTGCAATGCCTGCTGGTGGGCTACCTGATCCGCAAATCAGGCTACCTCCCGGCCATTCTTGGCACGGCGATGCAGGTGGTGGGCGCGAGCTACCTGATCAATAGTTTCGCCATGTTCCTGTCGCCGCCCCTGCAGAACCTGTTGTTCCCGGCGATCTTGCTGCCGGCCCTGGTAGGGGAGAGCGCGATGTGCCTGTGGTTGCTGGTAAAAGGCGTGGACCAGGCAGCATGGCACCGGGCGACCCGGGCCGCGGATCAGCGCGCAACAGCCAGCCTGGGCGCCTGACGCTCCCCCGCGCCATAGACGAATGTTCGCCGGCGTTGCAGGGCAATCCGAGAAATTTTTGATAAGAGCGCTCGATACTTAATAAAAGGAGCATACTCTTGACAGGATGGACATATCCGGCGCCTCCTGCCCCATAAAGGTGGCGCGTTGCCGTCATAGGCGGAATATCTTGTCAACCAACCAATAGAGGTCGATATGAAAACATTACTCGCAGCCGTAGCTTGCATCACCTTGTTGAGCGCATGTAAAAAAGACGAGCCCGTGCCAGCCACGACGGCGCCTGTCGCGGTGGTGCCAGATCAGACCACGACGACCCCGACTACCCCGGCAACCTCCATGCCGCCTGCTACCGAGACTACCGAGGTCGTGCCTGCGGCGGTGCCTGCGACCGCAACCGTTCCTGAGTCGGGCTCATCGGGCTCATCGGGTTCGTCGGTTGCCGGCATGACCGAGGCAGGCGGCGACGGCATGTACGAGGTAGAAAAAGGTGACACCCTGTGGGGTATCGCCGAGAAAAACTCGATCAGCCATGGCGATCTCGCCAAATGGAACAACATCGCCGATCCTAAAGAGCTGCACGTTGGCCGCAAGCTGCGGCTGACCGCTCCGTAAGCTTGACCGCCCGCGCTCACTGAGCAGGCGGGCGGAGCACACCCGGCCTTCAGCGGCCGGGTTGTGCGGTCCAGTCTCCGCTCTTGCCGCCATGCTTTTCCAGCACCCGCACATCGGTCATGACCATGCCGCGGTCGACTGCCTTGCACATGTCGTAAATCGTCAGCAGGCCGACCTGCACGCTAGTGAGTGCTTCCATCTCGACCCCGGTCTTGCCGATGGTTTCGACCTGCGCCCGGCAATGCACGCTGCTGGCGGCCTCGTCCACCTCGAAATCGACCGCCACCCGCGTGATCGGCAGTGGATGGCACAGCGGTACCAGGTCGCCCGTGCGTTTGGCGGCCATGATCGCCGCAATCCGCGCGATACCGATCACGTCACCTTTCCTGGCAGTGCCCGACTGGATCAGCGCCAGGGTTTCCGGCTGCATGCGGATGGTACCGGCGGCGACGGCGATGCGGTGAGTATCTTGCTTGGCGCCGACGTCGACCATGTGGGCCTGGCCGGTGGAATCGAAGTGGGTGAGTTGCTCAAGCGGGAGGGTAGGGGAGCTCATTGCCAGGAAAAATTAGGTGAGGATTAAACAGCTCCGCTGGACAGCAAGGCGGCGACGGATGCGGTTATCATAGCATTGTGAACCATGCTCCCCGCCCAGCATCGAGGCGCCGCTGGCGCCCCGTGACGACCGCCCTGGCCCTGGCCCTGTCCACGGCCGCTGCTTGCGCCATCGCGGCTCCGGCCGAACCCCTGCGCAAGCCCGACCAGACCCGCCTGCCGACACTTGGCGACGCCGCGCGGCAAGACCTGTCGCCGGTCGTCGAACGCAAGCTCGGCGAGGAGATCATGCGCGACGTGCGACGCGACGCTGCCTACCTCGACGACGACCCGATCACCGACTACCTCAACAACCTGGGCAATGCGCTGGTTGCGGCCGTGCCGGGCGCACGCGGCGAGACCAACGCCGATTTTTCGTTCTTCGCCATGCGCGACCCGAACCTGAATGCGTTCGCGCTGCCGGGCGGCTTCATCGGCGCGCATACCGGCCTGATCGTCGCCGCGCAGAACGAATCCGAACTGGCCGGCGTGATGTCGCACGAGATCGGCCACGTCTCGCAGCGCCACATCGCGCGCATGCTGGGACAGCAGAAGCAGGACGTGCTGCTGCCGCTGGCGGCGATGATCCTGGCGGCGCTGGCCGCGCGCGCCAGCTCCGATGCCGCGATGGGCGTGCTGATGGGCGGCCAGGGCCTGGCCGTGCAGCGCCAGCTCAACTTCAGTCGCGACGCCGAGCGCGAGGCCGACCGGGTCGGTTTCCAGATCATGAGCGCCGGTGGCTACGACACCACCGGCATCGTCGGCTTCTTCAAGCGCCTGCAGTCGGCCAGCAAGCTGTACGGTGAGATTCCGACCCAACTGGCTAGCCTGAGCAGCCACCCCTTGACCGCCGAGCGCATCACCGACATGCAGGCGCGCATCCGCGAGATTCCACGCAAGGCGCGCATCGACAACCTCGATTTCCAGCTGGTGCGGGCCCGTGCCCGCGTGCTGCAGGACGAAAGCGTCAACGGCCGGCGCGACACCAAGACCGCTTTCACCACCCAGCTCAAGGAAGGTCACCGCCACCTCCAGGCCGGCGCCCAGTATGGCCTGGCCCTGCTGGCGCTTCGCCAGGGCAATACTGTCGAGGCGCAATCCTGGCTCGACAAGGCACGCACCACCGTCAAGCCGGCAGAAGGCGTGTTCTCCAGCCAGTCCAGTGCCGGCGATGGCGCAACGATGTTCGCCGGGCTGGCGCTCGAGATCAAGCTGGCGCCAGGACAGCCGCAGGCGCTGGTGCAGCAGGCGGTGCAAGATGCGGACCGGGCGCGCCAGCGCTATCCCTTGTCGCGCGCGCTGGCACGCCAGTACGGCGAAGCCTTGATCGCGGCCGGCAAACTAGAAGAAGCGACGCGCTACCTGCGCGACCAGACGCAGCTCTACCGCGAAGAGCCGAAGCTGCACGACATGCTGGCCCGCGCCTACGCCAAGCAGGGCAAGATCGCCTTGCAGCATATGGCGCTGGCCGAATCGTATGCGGGGGCTGGCGCGCTGCCGGCCGCGGTGGCGCAGCTCGAACTGGCGCGCAAGGCGGGCGACGTGTCGTTCTACGACCAGGCCGTCATCGACGCGCGCGAGCGCGAGATCAAGGCCCGGCAGAAAGCAGAGAAAGAAGAAGAAAAGCAGTGGTGAGGCGGGCCTGGTTGCGCCCTACGAACCCGGGGTCTGCACGTAGCCGAAGCGGCGCGGCACGGCTTCGGCCGCCAGCCGCTCGACGCGCACGCGGGCTTCGCCCAGCACCAGCACCAGCGGCTCGGAATCGTCTTCGAGCCAGGCCATGATGGCCTCGATCGAGGCTGGCCGGCCATCGAGCTGCATCTGACCCAGCACCTGTTCCACGTCGCGGTCGTCCAGCTGGGCCAGGATGTCACCCGACTGCACGATGACGCTGCCGGCATCGGTCATGAAGGCGCCACTTACTGGCGGCAGCGCCTGCCCGTTGTGCAGCACGAAGCCCTGCGCCGGGTCGGTACGCGCAATGAAGGGCGTCGCTTCCAGGTTCACGTACACGCGTTGCGGGCCGTTCTGGAAATACCAGCGGCCTTGGTCGTCGTGCGCGTAATTGCGGTTGATAAAGCCGATCAGCGCCGTGTGCGCCAGCTTGTCGCCCGGGGCGTTGGCGCGCTGCGCGGTGTCGTCGCGCATGCGCCAGTTGCCGCGCGCGTCCAGCGCCAGCCAGCCGTAGCAATGCGGCACGTTCGGCCACTTGGCCATTGCCTGTTTTACGATGTCGTCCATAGTCAGGGAGCTTCGCACAGTTCATGCGCACGGGTCGCGCAATTCGGGGCCAGGCCGTCGAAGAAGTGCAGGATTTTTTGTGGCAGCCAGTTGCTGCGACCCGGAAAGGGGCCGGTCGAAAAGCCGACATGGCCGCCTTCGTCCGGATACTCGAGCCTTACCATGCTAGACGCGCCCGTGGGCAGGTGCTGGCCCGGCAAAAAAGGGTCGTTGCGGGCATTGAGCACAAGAGTCGGTACCGTGATGTCGTGCAGCACGTGGCGCGCGCTGGCGCGGTGCCAGTAGTCGTCGGTATCGCGATAACCATGCAGCGGCGCGGTCACCACGTTGTCAAAGGCGTAGAGATCGCGCGCCTCGAGCAGGGCGCGGCGGTCGAACAGACCGGGATAGCGTTCGAGCTTGGCCAGGCATTTCGGCTTGAGCGTTTGCAAGAACATGCGCGTGTACAGCCGGTTGAAACCCGACCCAAGCGCCTTGCCGCCCTGCGCCAGGTCGAGCGGCGCCGAGACCGCGCAGGCTGCCTTGACGATGCCGGCGGCCTGGCCCGATTCGCCCAGCCAGCGCAGCAGCGCATTGCCGCCGAGCGACACGCCCGCGGCGAACAGCGGGCCGCTGTCACCCTGCATGCGCGCATGCAGTTTGCGCACGATCCAGTCGACCTCAAGGGCGTCGCCCGAGTGATAAAAGCGCGGCGTCAGGTTCGGCTCGCCCGAGCAGCCGCGGAAATGCGGGACCGCTCCCGACCAGCCACGCGATTGCAAGGCTGCCATCAGCGAACGCGCGTAATGACTCGCGGACGAGCCTTCGAGTCCGTGGAACAGCACCACCAGCGGCTTGCCCGGCTGGCCGTCGACGAAATCGACGTCGACGAAGTCGCCGTCGCTACTGGTCCAGCGCTCGCGCCGGTAGGCAACCGGCGCCCTGGGGATGCAGGTAGCCGGGTAGATGGTCTGGAGGTGGCCGCCGGGGAGCCACGCTGGCGCGCGGTAATGCATCGAAAGGGGAGGGTGCCGGCGCCGTGGTCAAGCGCGCCGGTCGAGGGTGGATTAGTGGTGCTTGAGCACGGTGCCAGCGGCCAGGCGGTACTGGGTGCCGCAGTAAGGGCACTTGGCGTCGCCATGGTGGTCGAAGTCGAGGAAGACGCGCGGGTGCGACGACCACAGCGGCATGGCCGGGTTCGGGCAATGTGCCGGCAAGTCCTTGGCCTCGAGCTCCACCACGGGCATCGTCTTTTGGTTCATCTGGGTTCTCCGTTCAGCGATTTTGGACAAAACAGGATTCTACCGGATTCACCCTGCATACCGAAATGATCGGTAGAATAACAAACTGAACCCTATCGAGCCCGGGCGCCGTCAGGCCACTCGGCGCCGCACTCTTGCACACCCGCATTTTTGTACACCATTTACATGCGTTCCTTGCCCCGCCGTTTTCTGCCCGTCGCCGCACCTGCCTGCCACGGCGGTAGCGCGAAGACCACATGAGCCAGCCAGCCCCGCCGGGCCCGTCCCATCCTGCGCCGGCCGAGGCCCACGACCCGGCTGCGTGGCGCGAAGGCTTCAAGACCGGCCTGCCGACCTTGTTCGGCATCGCCGCCTGGGGCCTGGTGGTGGGGATCGCGATGGTCAAGAGCGGCCTGAGCCCGGTGCAGGCAGTCGGCATGACCCTGCTGGTGTTTGCCGGATCGGCCCAGCTTGCTTCACTTCCGCTGATCGTGGCCGCCGCGCCGATCTGGGTCATCTTTGCCACCGCGCTGGTCGTCAACCTGCGCTTCGTCATCTTTTCTGCCTTGCTCGGCCCCCACTTCGCGCACCTGCCGTGGAAGCAGCGCTTCTTGCTTGGCTATGTCTCAGGTGACATTACGGTGGCCATGTTCCTGCGCCGCTATCCAACTGCTGAACGGGTCGCCGGCAAACTATCCTATCTAAAAGGATTGATGTACCCGAACTGGTTTGCCTGGCAGATCGGTTCGCTGACCGGCATCTTCCTGGGTAGCGCGATTCCGGCCGAATGGGGTCTTGGCTTTGCCGGAACGCTGGCGATCCTGTGCATCACGGTACCGTTGATTATCAATAGTGCCGCGCTGTGCGGCGTGGTGGTGGCGGGCGCGATCTCGGTGCTGGCATATGGCCTGCCATATAAACTGGGCCTGCTGCTGGCAGTCGTGGTCGGCATGGTCACCGCCATGACGATCGAAGAAACCGTGATCAAACGGCACATGAAGCGAAAGGCCGGGCATGTCTGACTGGGAAATCTGGGCCATCATCGGCGTGCTGTGCCTGGCCACCGCCGCCACCCGCAGCTCGTTCTGGCTGATCGGCCACCGCGTGACGATTCCGCCGCGCGTGCAGGAGATGCTGCGCTATGCGCCGGCCTGTGCGCTGGCCGCCATCGTCGGTCCCGACATGCTGGTCGATGCGCAAGGCGAGGCGCAATTTACGCTGGCCAATCCGAAGCTGCTCGCCGGCCTGGCCGCACTGGCGTTTTACCTGTGGCGCCGCAGTATGATACTGACCATTTTGTTTGGCATGGCGGTCTTCACTCTGTTGCGCCTGTTACACGTTTTTGGCGCCCCAGCCTAATGTACAATAATGTTCTTTCATTATTCCACCCTTGACCAGCCCATGGACGACGTTCTCAGTTTCACCCGCTTGCAAGACCTGATCGACCGCTCGCTGCTGACAAACAAGCGCGTTTTCATCCGCGCCGACCTGAACGTTCCGCAAGATGACGCTGGCAATATCACCGAAGACACCCGCGTGCGCGCCTCGGTGCCGGCCATCCAGGCCGCGCTCAAGGCTGGCGCCGCCGTCATGGTGACCTCGCACCTGGGGCGCCCAAGCGAGGGTGCATTCAAGCCCGAAGACAGCCTGGCGCCGGTCGCCGTGCGCCTGTCCGAGCTGCTCGGCCAACCGGTCGAACTGAAGCAGGACTGGCTTGAGAACGTCGATGTCGCGCCAGGCCAGGTTGTGCTGCTGGAAAACTGCCGTGTCAACAAAGGCGAAAAGAAGAACGACGACGAGCTGGCCCGCAAGATGGCCGGGCTGTGCGATATCTACGTCAACGATGCCTTTGGCACCGCGCACCGCGCCGAAGCCACTACCCACGGCATCGCGAAATACGCGCCGGTGGTGGCGGCCGGCCCGCTCCTGGCGGCCGAGCTCGACGCGCTGGGCAAGGCCCTCGGCCAGCCCAAGCGTCCCCTGCTGGCCATCGTGGCCGGCTCGAAAGTGTCAAGTAAGCTTTCCATTTTGCAGAGCCTGGCAGGCAAGGTCGACAACCTGATCGTCGGCGGTGGCATCGCCAATACCTTCATGAAGGCTGTTGGCCTGAACATCGGCAAGTCGCTGGTCGAGAACGACCTGGTGAACGAAGCGAAGCAGATCATCGACCTGATGAGCGCGCGTGGCGCCTCGGTGCCGATTCCGGTCGACGTGGTCTGCGCCAAAGAATTCAGCCCAACCGCGGTTGCCACCGTCAAGGATGTGGCGGATGTGGCCGACGACGACATGATCCTGGACATCGGTCCGAAGACCGCCGCCATGCTGGCCGAACAGGTCGCCAAGGCCGGCACCATTGTCTGGAACGGCCCGGTTGGCGTGTTCGAGTTCGACCAGTTCGCCGAAGGCACCAGGACGCTGGCGCTGGCGATCGCCGACTCGCAGGGGTTCTCGGTTGCCGGCGGCGGCGACACCCTGGCCGCCATTGCCAAGTACGACATCGGCGACCGGATCGGTTATATCTCCACCGGCGGCGGCGCCTTCCTCGAGTTCCTCGAAGGCAAGACCCTGCCGGCAGTCGAGATCCTGCTCCAGCGGAACGCGACCTAAGCCAAGTCATTGCAAGCGCAGCCCAGAGAGCTGCGTTTCTCTTTTCAGAATCAAGGATTTATACCCATGCAACCTGCGCGCCCCATGTACAACGCCACCAAGATCGTCGCTACCATCGGCCCGGCATCGACCGACTTCGACATTCTGGTCAAGATGATCCGCGCCGGCGTCGACGTCGTGCGCCTGAATTTTTCGCACGGTAAAGCGCAGGACCATATCGACCGCGCCATGCTGGTGCGCCGTGCCGCCGCCGAATGCGGCACCGAAGTGGCGATCATGGCCGACATGCAGGGTCCAAAGATTCGCGTCGGTAAGTTTGAAGAAGGCAAGATTTTCCTGAACAACGGCGACCGTTTCATTCTCGATGCCAAATGGGGAGATAACGGCGAGCTGGGCAACCTGGAGCGTGTCGGTCTCGACTACAAGGCGCTGCCGCGCGACGTCAAGCCGGGCGACAAGCTGCTGCTCAACGACGGCCTGATCGTGCTGATCGTCGACAAGGTCGTGGGCCATGAGATCTGCACCACGGTGAAGGTAGGCGGCGAGCTCTCCAACAACAAGGGCATCAACCGCCAGGGTGGCGGCCTGACCGCGCCGGCGCTCACTGCCAAGGACATGGAAGACATCAAGACCGCGATGAGCTTCCAGGCCGACTACCTGGCGATCTCGTTCCCGAAGAGCGCGACCGACATGGAAATGGCGCGCCAGCTGGCCAATATCGCCGGCGAGCCCTTCCAGCACAAGCCGATGATGATCGCCAAGATCGAGCGCGCCGAAGCCATTCCGGTGCTGCAGGAAATTCTGGACGCTTCCGACGGCATCATGGTCGCGCGCGGCGACCTGGCGGTGGAAGTGGGCAACGCGGCAGTGCCGGCGCTGCAAAAGCGCATGATCCGCATGGCGCGCGCCTCGAACAAGCTGGCCATTACCGCGACCCAGATGATGGAGTCGATGATCGTCAATGCCGTGCCGACCCGCGCCGAAGTATCGGACGTGGCCAATGCCGTGCTGGACGGCACCGACGCCGTCATGACCTCGGCCGAGACAGCATCGGGCAAGTACCCGGTTGAAACGGTCGAAATGATGGCCGCGATTTGCCTCGAGGCGGAACAATCCGAATACAACAAGCTCGACGCCGATTTCCTGAACGTCCAGTTCACCCGCATCGACCAGTCGATCGCCTATGGCACGCTGTTTACCGCCCACCACCTGAAGGTGAAAGCCATCGTCGCCCTGACCGAATCGGGCTCGACCGCGCTGTGGATGAGCCGCCACTCGATCGATACCCCGATCTTCGCCCTGACCCCGTCACAAACGACGCAGCGCAAGGCATCGCTGTACCGGAACGTGCGAGCATTTCATCTGCTGCAGGAAGGCGGCAGCCACGCCGTGCTGCGCAAGGCCGAAGAAGTGCTGATGCGCGAAGGCATGGTGCGCAAGGGCGACCTGATCGTCGTGACCTGGGGCTCGCCGATGGGGCAGGCCGGGGGCACCAATGCGCTCAAGATCGTGCGCGTGGGCGAGCTGGACGAAAAAGTTTCTTAATTGTTTGGAGTAATCAACCATGGCACTCGTATCGATGCGTCAACTGCTGGACCATGCCGCCGAACACGGCTACGGCCTGCCGGCGTTTAACGTCAACAACCTGGAGCAGGTGCAGGCCATCATGGCCGCCGCCGACGCGGTCAACGCGCCGGTCATCATGCAAGCCTCGGCCGGCGCCCGCAAGTATGCCGGCGAAGCTTTCCTGCGCCACCTGATCGACGCCGCCGTCGAAGCCTATCCGCACATCCCGGTCGTGATGCACCAGGACCACGGCCAGTCGCCGGCAGTCTGCATGGCCGCGATCCGTTCGGGCTTTACCTCGGTAATGATGGACGGTTCGCTCGAGGCCGACGGCAAGTCGGTCGCCTCGTACGAGTACAACGTCGAAGTCTCGCGCGAGGTGGTCAAGTTCGCGCACTCGATCGGCGTCACCGTCGAAGCCGAACTGGGCGTGCTCGGTTCGCTCGAAACCATGATGGGCGACAAGGAAGACGGTCACGGCGCCGACGGCGCCATGACCCGCGAGCAGTTGCTGACCGATGTGGCCCAGGCCGCCGACTTCGTCGCCAAGACCCAGTGCGACGCGCTGGCAATTGCCATCGGCACCTCGCACGGCGCCTATAAATTTACCCGCAAGCCGACCGGCGACATCCTGGCGATCGACCGCATCAAGGAAATCCACCAGCGCATTCCCAATACCCACCTGGTGATGCATGGCTCGTCGTCGGTGCCGCAGGAACTGCTGGCGATAATCCGCGAATTCGGCGGCGACATGAAAGAGACCTATGGCGTGCCGGTCGAAGAGATCCAGGAAGGCATCAAGCACGGCGTACGCAAGATCAATATCGACACCGACATTCGCCTGGCCATGACCGCTGCGATTCGCAAGTACCTGTTCCAGAATCCGGGCAAGTTCGATCCACGCGACTACCTCAAGCCGGCACGCGAAGCGGCCACCGAGATCTGCAAGGCACGCTACCTGTCGTTCGGTTGCGAAGGCATGGCCGGCAAGATCAAGCCTATGCCGCTGGACAAGATGGCCGAGCGCTACAAGGCGGGCGAGCTGTCGCAGATCGTGCAATAAGCGCAGTACCCGCCAGGATAGACCGCACCGCTCACCATCCCGGTTCCTGCCGGGACGGTGAGCGGTGAATTGGCGTAAAATCACGCATTGGCCCAGGCCACCCCCGGCTTGCCCCACTCGACCGGCGACATTGTTCCGGTTCCGTTTCCCTGATATCCCTTCTATGAACAGCCTCTACCAATCCTCAATCCAGTCCCTGCCACTGCTCGGTCACGGCAAGGTACGCGACAACTATGCCGTCGGCGACGACAAGATCCTGATCGTCACCACCGACCGCCTGTCGGCCTTCGACGTGGTCATGAACGAGCCGATTCCGGGCAAGGGCATGGTGTTGAACCAGATGAGCGATTTCTGGTTCGACAAGCTCGGCCATATCGTGCCGAACCACCTGACCGGCGTGGCGCCGGAGTCGGTCGTGGCGCCAGACGAAGTCGAGCAGGTGCGCGGCCGCGCGGTGGTGGCCAAGCGCCTCAAGCCCATCATGGTCGAAGCGGTCGTGCGTGGTTATATCATCGGGTCGGGCTGGAAGGATTACCAGGCTAGCGGCGCCATCTGCGGCATCGCGCTGCCCGCCGGCCTGCGCCAGGCCGACAAGCTGCCGGAGCCGATCTTCACCCCGGCGGCCAAGGCCGAACTCGGCGAGCACGACGAGAATATCTCGTTCGACGACATGGAGCAGCGCATCGGCAAGGAGCTGGCCGCCAAGATGCGCGACGTCAGCATCAATCTGTACACCGCCGCCGCGCAGTACGCGGCAAGCAGGGGCATCATCATCGCCGACACCAAGTTTGAATTCGGACTCGATGACGACGGCGTCATGCACCTGATGGACGAAGTACTCACCGCCGATTCGTCGCGCTTCTGGCCGGCCGATTCCTACGCGCCGGGCATGTCGCCACCGTCCTTCGACAAGCAGTTCGTGCGCGACTACCTCGAGACGCTGTCTGACTGGAACAAGACCGCGCCGGCGCCATCGCTGCCGCAGGACGTCATCGACAAGACCCAGGCCAAGTATTTCGAAGCCATCGAACGCCTCACCGGCGACAAGCTGAAGGCTTGAGATGACTGAACAAGCAAAACCTGTAGTGGGCGTCATCATGGGCTCGTCCTCGGACTGGGACGTGATGCAGCACGCGGTCGCCATCTTGAAACAGTTCAATGTGCCGTTCGAGGCGCAGGTGATCTCGGCGCACCGCATGCCCGACGAGATGTTCACGTATGCAGAAAACGCGCGCGCGCGCGGCCTGCGCGCGATCATCGCCGGGGCAGGGGGCGCCGCCCACCTGCCGGGCATGGTGGCCGCCAAGACCATCGTGCCGGTACTCGGCGTGCCGGTTCCGTCGAAATACCTGCGCGGCGAAGATTCGCTGCTGTCGATCGTGCAGATGCCCAAGGGCGTGCCGGTAGCGACCTTCGCCATCGGCGAAGCCGGCGCCGCCAATGCCGCCCTGACCGCGGTGGCGATGCTGGCCGCGCACGACGACGTTCTAGCCCAGGCCCTGCTTGAATTCCGCGCCGCGCAAAGCGCGGCCGCGCAAGCCATGCTGCTTCCGGTGTGAACCATGCCTAAACTGACCGATCCGGCAATGGCAGTGCCATTGCTTCCGAGTGCCCATCCCCCGGCCTGGCTCGGCGTGATGGGCGGCGGCCAGCTCGGCCGCATGTTTGCCCACGCCGCGCAAAGCATGGGCTTCAAGGTCGCCGTGCTCGAGCCAGGCGCGGATTGCCCGGCCGGGCAGGTGGCCGAGCGCCTGGTCAACGCCGCCTATTCCGACCCGGCCGCGCTGGCCGAACTGGCGCAGACCTGCGTGGCCATCACCACCGAATTCGAGAACGTCCCGGCCGACAGCATGGCCTGGCTGGGCGCGCGCAGCTTCGTCGCGCCAAGCGCCTCGTGCGTATCGATCGCACAGGACCGCATCGCCGAGAAACGCTTTTTCGTGGACTGCGCCCCCAGCTCAGGGGTGATGCCGGCGCCGCACAAGACCATCGCCTCGCACGCCGACATCGACGACATCGAGGACGAACTGCTGCCGGGGATCCTCAAGACCGTGCGCATGGGCTACGACGGCAAGGGCCAGGTACGGGTGCGGTCGCGCGCGGACGTGCGCGCCGCCTTCGACGCCATGGACGGCGTGACCTGCCTGCTTGAAAAGATGCTGCCGCTGGCCTGCGAGGTATCGGTCTTGACCGCGCGCGGGGCCGACGGCGCCTCTGTGGTCTACCCGATCGCCGAGAATGTGCACCGTGACGGTATCTTGTTTACCACCACCGTGCCCGGCCCGAACGTGTCCCACGCCTGTGCCAGCCAGGCGCAGGCTGCAGCCACCGCGATTGTCGCGCAGTTGGGCTACGTGGGCGTGCTGTGCATCGAGTTCTTCGTGCTCGACGATGGCACGCTGGTGGTCAACGAAATGGCGCCACGCCCGCACAACAGCGGGCACTACACCATGGATGCCTGCATTACCAGCCAGTTCGAGCAGCAGGTGCGGGCGATGGCGCGCCTGCCGCTGGGCGACGTGCGCCAGCACTCCCCCAGCGTAATGCTCAATATCCTTGGCGACGTCTGGTTCGACGGCGACGGCGTCACGGCGCGCGAGCCGGCCTGGGACCGCGTGCTGGCGCTGCCGGGCGCCAACCTGCACCTGTACGGCAAGGACGACCCGCGCCGCGGGCGCAAGATGGGTCACGTCACCTTCGTTGCGCCCACGCTGCCCGCGGCGCAGGCCAGCCTGGCCGAGGCGTGCGCAATCCTCGGCATCGCGGTATGAGCATCGGGGACCTGGACCACGCCGCCATCGACGCGGCGGCGCGCGCGCTGGAGCGGGGCGAACTGGTCGCTTTTCCGACCGAGACCGTCTACGGCCTCGGTGCCGACGCCGAGAACCCGGCGGCGGTCGCCGCCATCTATGCCGCCAAGGGCCGCCCGCAAGACCACCCGGTGATCGTGCATCTGGCGCCCGAGGCCGCGCTCGACTACTGGGGCGCCGATATTCCCCGGCAAGCGCAGGCACTGGCCGATGCCTTCTGGCCCGGTCCGCTGACCATGATCGTTAGGCGCGCCCCGAACATCCCGGCCGCCGTCAGCGGCGGCCAGGACACGGTGGGCCTGCGCTGTCCCGCGCACCCGGTGGCCATTGCGCTACTGCGCGCGTTCAAGGACGGCAAGGGCGGCCTGGCCGCACCATCGGCCAACAAGTTCGGCGCCGTGAGCCCGACCCTGGCCCAGCACGTGCGCGACGAATTCGGCGGTGACGGTTCGGTTGCCATGGTGCTCGATGGCGGCGCGTCCGAAGTCGGCATCGAGTCGACCATCGTAGATTTGTCGCGCCTGGCCACGCACGGCCCGGTGCTGCTGCGTCCCGGCCAGATCAGCGCCGAGGCCATCGCGGCAGTGATCGACCAGGTCCCGGCCGCGCCCGACGCCGCCGCACCGCGCGCCTCGGGCACGCTCGAATCGCATTACGCGCCGCATACGCCGGTGGCGATGCAAGACAGCACCACGCTGCGCCTGACCTTGGCGCAACTAAGCGGGGCAGGGCGCAAGGTGGCGCTGATTCATTACTCGGACGTGCCGCTCGCCGATGCGCCGCTACCACATGCCGCGCTGCGCCTGCCGGCCACGCCCGCCGGCTTTGCCCACGCCCTGTACGCAGCCCTGCGCGCAATGGACGGCCATGGCGCCGACGTCATCCTGGTCGAAGCGCCGCCGCAAGGCGGCAATTGGCATGGGGTCAACGACCGCCTGCGCCGCGCCGCCCACGGCTCGACCGGTATCGTGCACGGCTTGCTCAATCAAGCCACCCCGGGCGACTTGCCCGGCTAACAATTGCTTCGGGTAGAACGCCTGCTGCTACGGCGTTCCAGCCTGCTGGCCTGTTCAAAAAACCGTTATTGCCGCGCAACGCGCCGAAGCTATAATCGCCTCCCTGACCGGTTGTTTGTTGTCGTTAGGAACTGACGGCTGGGCAACAATTTCTATACAAGAAAGTTGAACGCTGGCATATTGTTGCTGATATGAATAGTACGGCCGTTCGTTAGAAACTTTCCATTCAGGAGACACAATGCGTCAAACCACACTCGCGCTCGCTCTGTTGACGGCAGCGGTACTGGCTGCTTGCGGCGGAACCAGCCCAGGCGGCGGCGACCAGACTCAAAAAATCAGGTTCACCCAGCAGGTGTCGTTCGGCGACAGCCTGTCGGACGTGGGTACCTATGCCGTGGGCGCGGTCAAGACCGCCGGCGGCGGCAAATTCACCATCAACGGTGACGGCACGGCCAAGAGCCCTGACCTGAACGGCAAGATCTGGGTGGATTTCCTGGCCGCCGAACTGAAGCTGCCGGCGCCCTGCGCCGCCCAGACCGGCCTGGTCGGCAATGCCGCCATGGGTTTCTCGGTTCCGATCGTCCAGCACCTGACCTGCTTTAACTATGCCCAGGGCGGTTCGCGCGTGACCAATCCGGTCGGCCCGGGCAATCCGTTCACCAATTCGCCGATCGGCCAGACCACCGTGCCGCTGGTTACCCAGGTCGCCAACCACCTGGCCCGCACCGGTAACAAGTTCAGCGGCACCGAGCTGGTTACCCTGCTGTCGGGCGGTAACGACGTGCTGATGCAACTGAACACCCTCTCGAGCGCGGCGACCGCCGCCGGCAACGCTGCCGGCGCCCAGGCCTTTGCCACGTCGCTGACCCTGCAGTTGGCTGCCGGCGCGACCAATCCGCAAGCCGCCGCACAGGCCATCGGCACCGCCATCGCCCTGGAAAACGCCCGTCCCGGCAAGACCGACCAGAGCGTGGTTACCGCAGCCGTCATGGCGGCCGCAACCCAGCCGGGCAATGCCGCCGTCGGCCAGGTAGCGGTGCATGGCCCGATGGTCGCCAAGGCCCAGCTTGACGCCACCGCCGCCGGTACCAAGGCCGGTAACGACTACGCCGCTGCCAACGGCCCGAAGCTGGTCGCCGAACTGGGCGCGGCTGGCGCGCAGATGGCCGCACTGGTCAAGAGCGAGATCGTCGGCAAGGGAGCCAGGTACGTCGTGGTAGCCAACCTGCCCGACGTGGCCAATACCCCGGCATCGAAGTCGCAGTCGGCCGACATCCGGGCGCTGACCGCCGCCATGGTCAACGCTTTCAACAGCCAGCTCAAGAGCGGCCTGGGTAGCGACGAGCGCATACTGTACGTCGACCTCTACACCATCAGCAACGACCAGGTGAAAAATCCGGCGCCCTACGGCCTGACCAATGCCAGCACGCCGGCCTGCGGTCCCAATGTGCTGGGCACCACCTCGCTGGCCTGCACCAATGCCAATACCGTGGCGGGCGACGTCAGCCGCTACATGTTCGCCGACGATATCCACCCGACCCCGTTCGAGAACAACCTGATCGCGCGCTTCGTGCTCAAGGAAATGGCCGTCAAGGGCTGGCTGTAAGCGCCGAGCCCGTGAAACAACATCGGAGACCACATGAAAATTCGTTTTAACAGCGCCGCCAAGGTGCTGGCCATGGCCGCCGCACTGGCGTGCGCCTCGACGGCGTCGGCCCAGTCGGCTGGCCAGTTCACGGCCAAGTTCGGCTTCAACCAGGTGACCCCGAAGGTCGAGAGCGGCGACATCAGCGCGCCGGCCCTGCCGGGCACCAGGGCCGACGTCGGCCGCGACCTGCGGCCGGTGCTGAGCTTCGCCTACGGCTTGACCGATAATATTTCGCTCGAAACCTGTCTGGGCACGCCGTACAAGCACGAGATTTCCGGCGCGGGCGCCATCGCCGGCACCGGCGTGCTGGGCACCGTGGAAGTGCTGCCGCCGACCCTGTTCGCACAGTACCGCTTCTTCGCCCCGAGCGCGACCTTCCGTCCCTACGTGGGCATCGGCGCTACTTATGTCTATTTCATGAAAGAGCGTGGTTCGGCCAAGATGACCGCCATTACCAACCCGGGCAGCGGCGCGCCGACCAGCTTCAGCATCGACAATAAATTGACGTATACGCTGCAGCTCGGCATGACGATGAACATCAACGAGCGCTGGTTCGCCGATGCCAGCGTCAACCAGAGCCGCCTGCGCACCGACGTCCATTTCTCGACCGGGCAAAAGCAGCATATGCAGCTCGATCCGGTGGCGGTGATGCTGGCGGTGGGCTACAAGTTCTAACAGCGTTTCGCTGGGCGCGGCAACGCTGTCCGGCAGGATCAACCAGCACGTCGTTCGGGCTCGCGCCGGAACGACGTTTTTGCGTTAACGGCATGCGTACCGGCGGGGGGCCATGACCAGGGTTTCGCCGTGGCGCTGTCACCGTTGGCTGTGGATGAGTCCACAAGCGATGCGCAGCAAGTGCTCGACGGAAGTGACCCGCCCGCCATCAAGTGCCCAATGCCAGCCCAGGTAATTGGGCAGCCAACGCGAGGCAACCCCGTGGAACCGCGCCAGCCATTGGCGCAAGCGCCGGTGGTAAGCGTTCACGTTCTGGACATGGATCGCGCCCCCCTTACTGAACCGAACCCGCTCGCCGGAGCGCAAGTTGACCGCCTGGTGGGCGATGCCCCGCTGGCGGGCGAACGCACGGTAGGCGGCATGCGAATCGGTGACCAGGAGCGCTTGCGGGGCCAGCTTCGGCAACAGGTGCCGCACCAGTTGGGTTACCTTCAGCGCTCCGCGTCCGGTAACGGCGTCGATGGTCTGCCCACTGCGGTCGCGCGCGACCAGGATGCAGTCGAGGTGATGCGAGATGCCGGGCAGGCTGGCCCGGCCGCCTCGCTTGCGCGGCGGACGCTCGAGTGTGCGCGATCCTTTTTGCGATTCGAGCAAAAACATTTCGTCGGCCTCGACGATGCCGCCGAGCTGCGCTGGCCGGTCATGCTTGACCCGGTCCAGGAAGCGATGGCGCCAGCGAAATGCCGTATTGCGATGGACGCCAACGCGCTTGGCGGCGTCGCGCACCGGCCGGGAATCGAGCACGGCGCCGAGGTAGTCGAGCCACTTGCCGCGCAGCCTGAGCCGCGCCAGCGGCGTGCCACTCAGGTCATTAAAGGTGCGCCGGCACTGGCAGCAGCGAAAACGTTGCAGGTCGTTGGCCTGGCCGTGCCGGTGATAGCGCTGGCATCCGCATTCAGGACAGCGCCGCTCTGCGGAACGGATCTGCCCAATCAGGGCGACTGCCCGGTCGAGGCCGGCTGCGGGATGCAGGGCATCAAGCGCTTGCTGCCGCTGGGCCTGGTTGAGCATCGGAAGCTGGGCAAACAGCTTGGCGACCCTGGGCGTTTTCATCCACCACTCCCTATCGAGATCGACAGGGGTTTGACCGCAAAATAGCTCAGCAGTTCAGCTCAGCAGTTCAATGCTCATCCATAGCTAACGGGTACAGCGCCTTCGATGTGGCGTTCGTCGACAGGACCGCCGATATTGCCCGCCATCGCGGCTATACTCTCGCCTGACAGATCGGACCGCAGAAAGCTTCAGCACCAATGCCAATAGAAAAACGCCCGGCGCCGCGCCTGCCGCCGCTTCCGGCGGCAGCGCCCGCTACGCCAGAAGAAGCCGCCGCCCGCAGTCAGGCGCGCGAACAGCGCGATGCCCAGGTCCGCGGCGTCGCCTCGATCGGCGCGATGCGCGCCGCCGTGATAGAGGCAGCGCGCAGCCTGCCCCGCATGAGCGCCGTGCCGCGTGTGCCGCGGCTCGATGCGGCAGCCTTTCGCGCGCGCGCCACGCAGGGCCTGCCCTTCATCATGACCGGGGTGGTCAACCGCTGGCCGCTGCTGTCGCTCACGCCGCAAGTGCTGCGCGAACGCTATGGCCATCTGCGGGTGCGCGCCCGCGTGGGCGACTACATCGGCACTGCCTTTCACCCCGACCGCGCGATGCAAGACATGTCGCTGGGCGAATACCTCGACCTGGCCCCTGGCACAGACGCGCTGCCGCCTTATGTCGGCAACCTGGAGCTGCGCGAGCTGAACCGCATGTGCCACTGGCCGATGTACTTTGGCAAGATGGGGCCGCCGCGCTTCTGGATCGGCCCGGAACGCACCATGACGCCGCTGCACTGCGACTACGACGACAATATCTTCGCCCAGATCTGGGGCAGCAAGCGGATCTTCCTGGCGCCGCCGCACCACGAGGCGTTCCTGTACCCGAGCCAGGCCAATGCCATGCTGTTTGGCTCTCCGTTCGACCCGGAGGCGCCGGATTTCGAACGCTTTCCATTGGCGCGTCAGGCGGCGCTGGTCGAGTGCGTCGTCGGCCCGGGCGAGATGCTGTACGTGCCGGCCGGCTGGTATCACCAGGTGCGGGCCTTGAGCTTTTCGCTTTCGTCGAACCGCTGGGCGCGTGGCGTGCCGCTGGCGCTTGGAACCTATCCCCGCAGGTTATGAGTCGTTGCTGGCGCGCCTGCCATGCATCGCCATCAACTTCCTCTTCCCTACTGGGATAGGTTCTTAGTGAACGTTGCGCGCGTACGCCGTGAAATGCTCGGCGCTGATCGCGTGCTGGTACAGGAAGCCCTGGTAGATGAAGCAGCCGGCGTCGGACAGGAATTGCCGCTGCCCCGCCGTCTCGACCCCTTCGGCGATCACTTGCAAGCCGAGGCTGTCGCCGAGCGCGATGATCGAGCGCACGATCGAGGCGTCGTTCTGGTCGGTGAGCACATCGCGCATGAAGGACTGGTCGATCTTGAGCTGGTCGAGCGGGAGTTTGCGCAGGTAGGCCAGCGACGAGTAGCCGGTGCCGAAGTCGTCGAGCGAGAAGCTGATGCCGCGCTGCTTGAGCATGCCCATCGTGTGCGCGGTCTGCGCGAAGTCGCTCACCACCAGGCTTTCGGTCAGTTCGAGCTTGAGGCTCGACGGCTGTACCCCGGTCTGCTCGAAGATCTGCGACAGCATCGGCACGAAATCCGGTTCGGTGAACTGGCCGGCGCTGACATTGACCGACAGCGTCAAGCCGGCAGTATCTGGAAAGCGCTGCCAGCGCGCCAGTTCAGCGCAGGCGGTGCGCAGTACCCAGCGCCCGATGTCGATGATCATCCCGCTTTCTTCGGCGGCGTGGATGAATTCCGCCGGATACAGCAACCGGCCGTCCGGCAGGCGCCAGCGCAGCAGCGCCTCGGCGCCAATCACGCGGCTGCTGCGGTCCAGCTGCGGCTGGTAGTGCAGCACGAATTCGTTCTCGCGCAGCGCGCGCCGCATTCCGTACTCGAGATCGGCCCGCGCCGCCCAGGCGGCCTGCACCGCCGGATCGTGGAAGCGGAAGGTGTTGCGTCCACAGGCCTTGGCCTGGTACATCGCGGCGTCGGCCTGGCGCAGCGTGGATTCGACCGTGTCGACGGTGCCGCACATGGTCGCCACGCCAACGCTGACCGACACCGAATAGCTCACCTCGGCCAGCTGGAACGGGGCCGCCATGGCGGCCACCACCTTGGCCGCCACCGTCTCGGCCTGCGCGGCGGCGCTTTCGCGCGTGTCTTCGACCGGCTGGATCAGGATCACGAACTCGTCGCCGCCCAGGCGCGCCACCATGTCGGCTTCGCGCACGCAATGCTCGAGACGGCGCGCCACCGCCTGCAGCAGCATGTCGCCGGCCGCGTGGCCCTGGGAGTCGTTGAGGTACTTGAAATTGTCGAGGTCGCAGAACATCAGGGCGCCATATTTGCGCGTGCGCGCACTGCCGAGCAGGGCGCGGCGCAGGTGGTCGAGCAAGCTGGCGCGGTTGGGCAGGTCGGTCAGGGCGTCGAAGAAGGCGAGCCGATAGATCTTCGCTTCGTTATGCTTGCGCTCGCTGATATCGGTGCTGATCACCAAAATCTTCTGTGGCGCGTCGAAGGCCGGATCGGCGCTTAGCAGGGTCCAGCGCGTATCGGTTTCGATGCAGACGCCGTCGCGCCGCATGTGGGCCAGTTCGCCCGACCATTCGCCGTTGGCAAGGGTCGTCTCGTAGGCCGATGAATATGCCGGCAGGTTGTCGCACAGCAGTTCGGAGAATTTCTTGCCGCGCGCCTCGGTGGCGCTCCAGCCGTACAGCCGCTCGGCGCCGTTGTTCCAGTACGAGATGCGCGAATTCATGTCCACCGCAATGATGGCGTCGCGTGCGCGATGCAGGAAGGACGCCTGCTCGTGAACCAGCATGTCGGCCCTGCGCAGCCGCGTGTAGTCGAATAGCAAGCCCTCGAGAATCTGGCCCTGCTCTTGAGGCACCACCGTACCCTGTTCGCACACCCACTTGAGCTCGCCGTTGGCACAGCGGATGCGGTAGGTCAGCTGGTATTGCCGGTCTCCCTGCACGGCGGCGGCGATGCCGCGTTCGACCCCGGCGCGGTCTTCGGCAACGATGATGCTGGAATAGGCGACGCCAGGACGGGCCAGGAAAGCGGCGGCCGGATAGCCGGTGAGTGTTTCGATGCCGTCGCTGACGAATTCCATCGTCCACGATCCATCGTTCGCGCAACGATAAGCCGCACCGGGCAAATTGCGGAGCAATAGGTCAAGGGATAACGCTTCCGCGTTAGCCGGGGCTGGCGAACGCGGTTCATCGAGAGCACTCATCGGGCCTCGCGTAGTGGTCGTTAAGACATCTAGTTATTCAATACTGGTAACTATCGTAACGCAAAATAGAGCAGTATTGACGCCGCTCGATTGAAATCTGTAAATGATGTGTTGTAACAAGCTTGGACAGCGCGCCGCCGGCGAGGCCGGCGGCGCGCAGGGAGCAGGAGGGGGTCAGAACGCGGCGATACCGGTCTGGGCACGGCCGAGGATCAGCGCGTGGATGTCGTGGGTGCCTTCATAGGTGTTGACCACTTCGAGGTTGACCATGTGGCGTACGATCCCGAACTCGTCCGAGATTCCGTTTCCGCCAAGCATGTCGCGCGCCACGCGGGCGATATCCAGCGACTTGCCGCAGGAATTACGCTTCATGATCGAGGTGATTTCGACGGCGGCGGTGCCGTCGTCTTTCATGCGGCCCAGGCGCAGGCAGCCCTGCAGGCCGAGGGTGATCTCGGTTTGCATGTCGGCCAGCTTCTTTTGCACCAGCTGGTTGGCGGCGAGCGGCTTGCCGAACTGTTGCCGGTCGAGCACGTACTGGCGCGCCGTGTGCCAGCAATCTTCGGCCGCGCCCAGCGCACCCCAGGCGATGCCGTAGCGGGCCGAATTCAGGCAGGTGAACGGACCCTTCAGGCCGCGCACGTCCGGGAAGGCGTTTTCTTCTGGGCAGAACACATTGTCCATGACGATTTCGCCGGTCACCGAGGCGCGCAGGCCGAACTTGCCATGGATGGCCGGGGCGCTCAAGCCGGGCATGTCCTTGTCGAGCACGAAGCCGCGGATGGCGCCTTCGTCGTCCTTGGCCCAGACCACGAACACGTCGGCGACCGGGGAGTTGGTGATCCACATTTTGGCGCCGGTGAGCGCGTAGCCGCCGTCGACCTTGCGCGCGCGGGAGATCATCGAGCCCGGGTCCGAGCCGTGGTTCGGTTCGGTCAGGCCGAAGCAGCCGATCCATTCGCCGGTGGCCAGCTTGGGCAGGTATTTCTGCTTGGTCGCTTCGTTGCCGAACTCGAAGATCGGAACCATCACCAGCGACGACTGCACGCTCATCATCGAGCGGTAACCCGAGTCGACGCGTTCGACTTCGCGCGCGATCAGGCCATAGGCGACATAGTTCATGCCCGGCCCGCCGTACTGTTCCGGAATGGTCGGGCCCAGCAGGCCGAGTTCGCCCATTTCTCGGAAAATCCCGGTATCCATGCGTTCGTGGCGGAACGCTTCGAGGATGCGCGGCTTGAGCTTGTCCTGGCAATAGGCGGCGGCGGCGTCGCGTACCATGCGCTCATCATCTTGCAGCTGGCTGTTCAGCAGCAGCGGGTCATCCCAGTGGAAAGCGGCTTTGCGGGGCGAATCGGAACGGTTCATGGGTCATCCTGTCTCGGTAAGTTCTTGGTCGAATCTGGTACAGATCTTGTAGGTGAGTTGTACATCAGGCGCGAGCAAGCACGGACACAGGCTGCGCACAGTCTGGCCATTATAGAAAGGAGGCGGCGCCGCATCTTTTGAAATGGCGACAGCCATTTTCATTTTTGCCCGGCAGCAGTCAGCGTGGCGGCGTGGTACCGAAGCGGCCGCCGTGGAACAGCAGCGCCTGCTGGGGGTGAACCGCGCATTGCTCGACTTCGCCCACGAAGATCACGTGGTCGCCCTCGGGGTAGCGGCTGCGGTTATGGCATTCGAACCAGGCCGAGACGCCCTTGAGGATCGGCTGGCCGGTACGCGACAGTTCGTAGTCGACACCCTCGAACGGGTTCTCGGTGCGGCGCGAAAAGCGCATGGCCAGCTCTTCCTGGCCGGCGCCAAGGATATTGATGACGTAATGCGAATTGCCGCTGAAGATGGGCATGCTGTTGGCGCCGGCACCCAGGCTCCACAGCACCAGCGGAGGCTCGAGCGAGACCGAGTTGAAGGAACTGGCGGTCAGGCCGCGGAAACTGCCGTCGGCCAGGCGCGTGGTGATCACGGTGACACCGGTGGCGAACTGCGACAGCGCATGGCGGAAATGCGCCGAATCGAAACCGCGCGATGCGGCGAGGGGGGCACGTGTATTCATTGGAACCTTGAAGGATGGCGCCATTATGCCATTGTCGGGCCCAGGACCGGTTCCGGCTCCCTGCTGCGATGCAGATAGCACGGCTTTGCGTTACATTAAGAGCTATCGAAACTGACGAATCAAGGTATGCGATGAGCGAGCAAACAGCTAGCGAAGTGGCCATCCTGGGCGGCGGCTGCTTCTGGTGCCTGGAGGCGGTCTATCTCGAAGTGCGCGGCGTCACGCGGGTCGAATCGGGCTATATGGGCGGGCATGTGGTCAACCCGAGCTACGAACAGGTATGCGCGGCCACCACCGGGCATGCCGAAGTGGTGCGGGTGGAGTTCGACCCGAGCGTGATCTCGTACCGCGACCTTCTCGAGGTTTTTTTCACCATCCACGACCCGACTACCCAGGACCGCCAGGGCAATGACGTCGGACCGCAATACCGCTCGGTGATCTTCACCACCTCGCCCGAACAGGAAGCGACCGCGCGCAAGGTAATGGCCGAAATGGCGTCGGTGTGGGATGCGCCGCTGGTGACGCAGTTGCTGCCGCAAGAAGCCTGGTACAAGGCCGAGGACTACCACCAGAATTATTTCGCGCAGCACCCGCTGCAGGGTTATTGCGCGCTGGTAGTGGCGCCAAAGGTGGCGAAGTTTCGCAAGACCTTTACCGAGCGCCTGAAGTAGGGCGGCCGGCCTGGCCGGCTACCCTACCGGTACATGTACTTGCGTGACCACGGGATCTGTTCGGGATCCATGCCCGCCTTGCCGCACACGATCTGGTACAGGCTGATCCGGTCGTGCGCGAACGCATAGGCGCAGCCGGCCAGGTACAGGTGCCAGATGCGAAAGCGTTTTTCGTCGGTGACCGTGCGGATATGCGCGGCATTGCCCTCGAAATTGTCGGTCCAGAGTGCGCAGGTGCGGGCGTAGTGGCGGCGCAGGTTTTCCACGTCCCGTACTTCCAGGCCGCCGTCCTGCATGGCGCGCACCACGGTGGCGAGGTGGGCCAGCTCGCCGTCCGGAAACACGTATTCGTCGATGAAGTCGCCCCCGCCGTAGGGCGAGACGCCGTTGTCGGCGTTGGTGGTGGTGATTCCGTGGTTCATCACGACGCCGTCCGGCACCAGTAATTTGTTTATCTGTGAAAAATAATCCGTCAGGTGCCGTACGCCGACATGCTCGAACATGCCCACGCTGGTGATGCGGTCGAACTGGCCGGCCACGTCGCGGTAATCTTGCAGGCGGATCTCGACCTGCCCCTGCAGGCCGGCGCGTTCGACCCGCTCGCGCGCCAGCGCGGCCTGGTTATCGGACAGCGTGATGCCGACGCAGCGCGCCCCGAACTGCTGCGCCGCGCGCAGCACCAGCGCGCCCCAGCCGCAGCCGATGTCGAGTAACAACTGGCCCGGCTGCAGCGCGATCTTGCGCAGGATGTGGTCGATCTTGTTTTGCTGCGCCGTGGCCAGGTCTTCGTCGCCGTTGTCGAAATAAGCGCACGAATACACCATGCCGGGATCGAGCCAGGCAGCATAAAAGGCGTTGGAGACGTCGTAGTGGTAGCGGATGGCCGCGGCGTCTTTTTCGCGCGTGTGCGGGGCAACGCGGCGCAGCGTATCGGCCAGGCGGTTGCCGGTTCCGGCCAGGTGCGCGGCCAGGCTGTTGCCGACGCTGATGATGTCGGCGGCGCGCCCCTTGATGTCGATGGCGCCTTCGACATAGGCCCGTCCCAGGTTGTACAGCGAGGGCGAGCGCAGGTAGCGCAGGGCGGAGCGGTCGGGCACGCGAATGGTGACGCGCGGATCGGCCGCGTCCGCGGCACCGGAAGAAAATTCGAGCTGCCGGCCGTCCCACAGTTCTACCCGCAAGGGCAGCGACAGCTTGTTGCGCAGGCCGGCATTCCAGGCCGACAAGATCATCTGTTCGAACACGATCACCTCCGGCAATAACGGCCGGGCGCGGTGTTGCGCTGTGCCCGGCCCTACGGTTGCAAACGCAGGCGCTTCCAGCTGCCGTCTTCCTGCCGCTCGTAGACGATGCGGTCGTGGAAGCGGGAGCGGCGTCCCTGCCAGAACTCCAGTCGCTCGGGCACCAGGCGCAAGCCGCCCCAGTTGCCTGGTCGCGCCGGATCTTCGCCAGCCTGCCGCGCGGTGGCTTCGTAGTTCTGTTCGAGCTCGGCGCGGCTGCCGATCGGAGCGCTCTGTTGCGAGGCAATCGCCGACAGGCGGCTCTTTAACGGGCGACTGCGGAAATACCGGTCGCTTTCCTCGGGGGACGTGCGCTCCACGCGTCCTTCAATGCGAACCTGGCGTTCGAGTTCACTCCAAAAGAATAGCAAGGCCGCGTGTGGATTATTTTGCAACTCCGCAGACTTTCGGCTGTTATAGTTGGTGTACCAGGTAAAGCCGCGTTGGTCGAATTGCTTCACCAATACAATACGTGAGCTCGGCCGCCCGTCGAGCCCGACGGTGGCTACCGACATTGCATTGGGCTCGTTCACCTTGGCCTTCAGGGCTTGCTCGAACCACTGTGTAAATTGCAGCACCGGGTCGTCCATTACCTCGGTTTCGTTCAGGCTGGCCTGGCCGTAATCCTTGCGCAGGTCGGCCACCGCCTGGCCTACCCCCGCCGCGGCATCGGCGGCGGGCGCGCCGCCGATGCCGCGGCGCGCCTGCATCGACTTGCCCAGCTGCGCCATCTGCTCCGGGCTGAACAGGCGCATGGCCATCGGCGCCATGGTGGTTTCCTCGCGGTCCATGTGGGACGAATAGCGCTGGCTGAAGCGCTGCACCGCGCTGGCCGAGAGCACCGCCGAGCGGCCTTCGGCCACGGCTACCAGCTGTTCGTGCAAGTCTTGCCACAGCGCGTCCATGTCCTGGTGGTCTTGCAGGATGACCGGCGCCAGCGCCTGCAGCGTGGCGGCATCCTCTCCCTGGGCCACCGCGCGCAGCATGGGAATCAGATCTTGCTCCTCGTCGTCGTGGTGCAGGTGGGCGGCCTTGTCGAAATAATTCAGCACCGCCGCTGCCGCCTGGCGCGCCTGCTCGTCGGCGCCGCACTCGGGCAGGTGAGCCAGCAGCTTGTCGAGCGTGGCCAGCTGGCGGCGGATGCGTCCGTGGCAATGCTTGAGGACAGCAATCGGCTGGTCGAAATCGGGAGCGGTCTCGTGGAGAAGTTGGGTCATGGGTGGTTTGTTGACAGCCGAGAATAATTTGATTGACGAGAAGTTATTTTAGTGCAGTTGCGAAACGATCGTCCGTTAAAATGCCGGGATGAACCCGATCCAAGCCAGCACTCTTGACAACACTCCCGACGACGACATCGACTTTGCACGCCGCTTCGGCGGGATTGCGCGTCTGTATGGCGAGCGTGCGCTCGAACGCTTCCGTACGGCGCACGTTTGCGTGATCGGGGTCGGCGGCGTCGGCTCGTGGATCGTGGAGGCGCTGGCGCGCAGCGCGGTCGGTCAGCTGACGCTGATCGACCTCGACAACGTGGCCGAATCGAACATCAACCGCCAGCTGCAGGCGCTCACGTCGACCATCGGCATGGCCAAGATCGAGGCCTTACGCCAACGCATCGCGCAGATCAACCCAACTTGCAAGGTCACCCTGGTCGAGGAATTCATCGATCCGGACAATATCGAGGCGATGGTGGCGGGACAGGGGTTTGACTATGTGGTGGACGCCATCGATGGCGTCAAATCCAAGGCCGCCCTGATCGCCTGGTGCAGCGCCAATGCGATGCCCCTGATCGTCATCGGCGGCGCCGGCGGCCAGACCGATCCCACCAGGATCGAAGTGCGCGACCTGGGACGCACCGAGCAGGAGCCTCTGCTGAAAAAAGTACGCAAGCTGCTGCGCTCGCAGTATGGCTTTGCCCGCGGCGAAAAGAACAAATACCATATCGACGCCGTGTTCTCGATGGAGCCGCTGCGCTATCCGGACAGCGGCGACGCCTGCGCGGTCGATGCGGCCAGCGTGACCGGGTTGAACTGCGCCGGCTTTGGGTCGAGCATGGTGGTCACGGCAACGTTTGGCATGGTGGCCGCCGCCCACCTGCTGCGCAAGCTGGCCGATGCCGCCAATGCCGCGCCGCTCGAGATTAAGCAACTGCCAACTGTGCAAGTGGAAGAGGCCTTGCTATCATAGGATCAGTTAATGACCCCTTGATGGAAGAACCCCTATGATCCGTCGTACCGCTTTTGCCGCCCTGATGCTGGTGGCCACCGTCAGCAGCGCCCAGGACACCACCGCCCAGGACGCGTCCAAACCGACCGCCCAGCCGGCGCCGGAGCAGCAGGCTGTCGCGCAGCCACAAGCGCAGGCACAAGCGCAGGTAGCCCAGCCGCAGGCGGCGCCAACCCTGCCGCCACTGCCTACCCCGCAGGTCGAGATCGTCGACCGCGTGGTCGGCAAGGGCAAGGAAGCCACCCTCGGCAGCAATGTCGTGGTCCACTATTCGGGCTGGTTCCACAAGCCGCTGGCGCCAAAGCAGCGCGGCCGCAAGTTCGATTCCTCGCTCGATGCCGGCCGCGAACCGCTCGAGTTCCAGCTGGGCGCGGGCCGCGTCATCAAGGGCTGGGAACAGGGCGTGGCGGGCATGAAGGTGGGCGGCAAGCGCACCCTGATCATCCCGAGCGTGCTGGCTTACGGCAAGCGCGGCGCGGGCGACGCGATCCCGCCGGACGCCGACCTGATCTTCGACGTGGAACTGCTCAACGTGAAGTAAGTCAACCATACCTGGGGGGAAACGGCATGCGCATTGCGAACGATGTCACTGAACTGATCGGCAATACCCCCCTGGTACGCATCCGCAGGCTGGCGCAGGGCGCCGGCGCGGACATCCTCGGCAAGCTCGAATACCATAATCCCGCCCACAGCGTGAAAGACCGCATCGGCCTGGCCATGATCGAGGCCGCCGAACGGGCCGGGCTTATCAAGCACGATACCGTCATCGTTGAACCCACCAGCGGCAACACCGGCATCGCGCTGGCGATGGTGTGCGCCGCGCGTGGCTACCGCTGCATGCTGGTCATGCCCGAAACCATGAGCAGCGAACGGCGCTTGCTGCTGCGCGCCTATGGCGCCGAACTGGTGCTCACGCCGGGTAACGAAGGCATGCTGGGCGCGATCCGCCGCGCCGACGAACTGGTGGCGTCCGATCCACGCTATTTCATGCCGCAGCAATTCAACAACCCGGCCAATCCAGAGATCCACCGCACCACGACCGCCGAGGAAATCTGGGCTGACACCGACGGCAAGATCGACATTCTGGTGGCCGGCATCGGCACCGGCGGCACCATCACCGGCGTGAGCGAAGTCATCAAGGCGCGCAGGCCGGGCTTCCAGGCGATCGCCGTGGAACCCGAGGCGTCACCGATACTCTCGAAAGGAACCAAGGGCCCGCACCCGATTCAGGGCATCGGCGCCGGCTTCGTGCCGCAGGTCCTCAACACCCACGCCTACGACGAAGTCATCGCCGTCACCAACAGCGACGCCTTCGACACTGCCCGCGCCGCGGCGCGCGAAGAAGGGCTGCTGGTGGGGATGTCATCGGGCGCGGCCCTGTGGGCGGCAATCCAGGTGGCGCGCCGGCCCGAAAACGCCGGCAAACTCATCGTGACAATCATTCCGTCGTTCGGGGAGCGCTATCTGAGTACGGCGCTGTACGCCAATCTTGCCGGCTAGGTAGGCGTGCCTGGGTCTCAGTGCGCATGGGCCGCGTGTGCATCATGCCCCTCCAGCGCACAATCGTGCTGCGTCGTGCCTTCTTCTACCTGCAGCGTGCAGTGATGGATCGCGAAATCGCTGCGCAGCTTCGCCACCATCGCATCGAGCACCTGGTCGCCTGGATATCCGCCAGGCATGACCACGTGCGCGGTCAATGCATTCTCGGTGGTGCTCAGGGCCCAGATATGCAGGTCGTGGACTTCTTTTACGCCGGGCTGGCCGGCCAGGTAGGCGTGCACCGCGCCGGCGTCCACGCCGGGCGGCACCGCGGCCATCGACAGCTGCACCGATTCGCGCAGCAGCGACCAGGTGCTTAGCACGATCACCAGCACGATCAGCAGGCTCACCGCCGGGTCGATCCAGGCCCAGCCGGTGCTCATGATCACCAGTCCCGAAATCACGACGCCCAGCGAGATCGCTGCATCGGCCGCCATGTGCAGGTAGGCGCCGCGCAGGTTCAGGTCGCCCTTGCTGCCGGCCAGGAACAGCCATGCCGAGAAGCCGTTGATCGCCACGCCGATCGCCGCCACCACCGTGACCGTCAGGCCTTCGACCGGCGCCGGCGCGTTGAACCGGTGCACAGCCTCCCAGGCGATGGCGCCGCAGGCTACCATCAAGAGCAGGCCATTGCCCATCGCCGCCAGGATCGACGAGCCGCGCAAGCCGTAGGTATAGCGCCCGCTTGGCGCGCTCAGGGCTAGCCGCGCCGCGCCCCAGGCCAGCATGAGGCCGAGGACATCCGACAGGTTATGGCCGGCGTCGGCCATCAGGGCGGTGGAATTGGCCATAAAGCCGTAGGCAAATTCGATGACGACGAACAGCGCGTTGACGCCGATCGCCAGCGCGAAGGCGCGGCCGTTGCCAGCCGGGTCGGGCATGTGGTGGTGATGGTGCCCGAAGCCGTGGCCGTGGCCGTGATCGTGCGCGTGGTGGTCGTGTTGGTGATTGCTCATGTATCCATCCCGATGGCTGGTTCGGCGATATGCTCGAACATGTTGGCAAGCAGGCTGCTGATATGGGCATCGGCCGCCGAATAAAAGACCTGCTTGCCGTGCCGCTCGGCCTTGACGATGCGGGCCGCGCGCAGCAGGCGCAGGTGGTGGCTGACCAGGGAACTGGACAGCTCGAGCGACGCGGCAATATCGCCCACCGCGGTCGGTTGCGCCAGGCAGGCCAGCACGATACGCAGGCGGGTAGGCTCGCCCAGCAGGTGGAACAAGTCGGCCAGTTCCTCGACGGCTCCGGGGGCAACTTCGAATCCGGTGTTGATTGTCATAGTATCAAACATATGAATAGTTGTTCATATGTTAGGCGAAAATCGCGGACGCGGCAAGCGCCGCGCCGGTTCCGCTTATTGAGCGATCAATTCGCCATCGCTGTCGCGCAGCTCGGCCGCCCCCAGCCCCAGCGGTTTTAGCTGAGGCAAGATGCGCTTGCGGTCGCCGACTGCGACCACGACCATGCGCTCGGGCACCAGGTAAGTGCGCGCGGCTTGCTGCACCTGCGCGGCGGTGACGGCGGCGAGCTGCCTGGGCAGGCGCTGGTAGTAGTCGGGCGGCAGTCCATGCAAAAAAATCTCGGCCAGGCTGGCGCCGACATCGGCATTGGTTTCGAACTGTCCCGGCAGCGACAGCAGCTGCGCGTCGCGCGCCGCGCTAAGTTCTGCCAGCGGCAGCGTGGTCTCGCGCATGGCTTCCACCTCGCGGAAGATCTCGCGCACCGAGGCACCGGTGGCATTGCGCTGGACGCTGCCCGCGATAACGAAGGGCCCCGGCGTGCGGTCGTAGCGAAACTCTGAATACACCCCGTAGCTGTAGCCCTTGGTCTCGCGCAGGTTGTTGTTCAGGCGGCTCGAGAACATGCCGCCCAGGGCGCCATTCATGACCTGCAGCGCCGCGAAGTCGGGGGTATCGCGCGCCACGCCGATGCTGGCCACGCGCAGCGCGGTTTGGCCCGCGTCCGGGTGGTCCACCACCACCAGGCGCGCCTGCGTGCCTGCCGGCGTTCCCGGGTTGGCGCCTGGTGTTTCAGTGCCGGTCCAGGTGCCAAAGCGCGCTTCTACCAGCGCTGCCAGCTCGCCGCGCGTGATATCGCCTGTTACCACCAGCGCCGCATTGCCCGGCACATAGTGGCGCCGCCAGAAGCCGGCCAGGTCGTCGCGGGTGGTGCGCCGAATCGCGCGTTCGGTGCCCAGCTGTCCATAGCCTTTCGGGTGCCTGGCGCCAAACAGCGCTGCGGCCGAGGCCACCGCCGCCACGCTTTCCGGGTCGTCGCGCTGCTGCATCAGTTCTCCGATGCGGTCGGCGCGCTGGCGCTCGACTTCGGCCACCGGGAAGGCCGGGCGCTGCACGATATCGGCCAGCACGTCGAGTGCCGGTGCGAAGGTTGCGCGCAGCGACAGCAGCGAGACGATCGAAGCGTCCGCGCCGGTGCCGGCGCCCAGGAAGGCGCCGAGCTGCGCAATCTCGTCGGCGATCTGCGGCGCACTGCGGGTGGCGGTGCCTTCTTCGAGCATCTGCGCGGTGAAGCCGGCCAGGCCGGGCAGCGCGGCCGGGTTGGCGGCGCTGCCGCTGCGTACCACCAGCTGGGTCGACACCAGCGGCAGCGCCGGATTGTGGTGATGGATCACTGTCAGGCCGTTGGCCAGCGTAAACGACTCGCCCTGCGGCAGCGTGAATGCCGGCGCCGGACCGGCCTTGGGCGCCTGTGCGCGCCACGGCTCGGGTGCATTGATGCCTGCGCTGTCGGCGCTGCCGGCCTTGGGCGGCTTGGGCGCGCGCGGATCGTTGACTACCGGCTTGCCGGGCAGGCCGGTGACAACCGCGCGCGCCTGCTGGCCCAGGTAAGCGCGCACGGCGCGCTGCACGTCGGCCGGCGTCACCCGGCGCAGCCGCTCCAGGTCTTGCGCCAGGTAGCCGGGGTCGCCCGTGTACTGGTTGTAGTGATTGAGCTGGTCGGCCAGCCCGTCGCCTCCCAGTTTTTCGATAGAACTCAGTAGCGCGGTCTCGAGGCTGTTGCGGGCGCGCTCGACTTCGCGCTGCGAGGGTCCATGCTCGCGCAGCAGCGCGAGCTCGGCGTCGATCGCCGCTTCGAGCTCGCGCGCTTCGGTGCCGCTGCGCGCGGTGACATCGATGACGAAGGTCGAGCTCAAGCCATACGCGTTCTGGGCCGCGCCGACGTCTTGCGCGATCTGGCGTTCGTACACCAGTTTTTTGTACAACCGGCTCGCCTTGCCGCCGCCGAGAATCTCGGCCGCCAGCGCCAGTTCGGCATCTCCCGGCTGGAAGGCGGGCGGCGTGAGCCAGCCCATGAACACGCGCGGCAGCTCGATCCGGTCGCGCACCACCACCCGCCGTTCGCTGGTGATCGGCGGCGTGACGATCGCCGGGCGCAGCACCGGCGCGCTGCGGCGCAGGCTGCCGAAATATTTGTCGACCAGCGCCCGCGTTCTGGCCTTGTCGATATCGCCCGCGATCACCAGGCTGGCGTTGTTGGGGCCGTAAAAGCGCTCGAAGAAGCTGCGCACGTCGCCGAGCTTCGCGTTCTGGATGTCGGCATGCGAGCCGATGATGGAGGCGTGATACGGATGGTTCTTGGGGAACAGGGCATGCGCCAGCGCTTCCTCGACCACCCCATAGGGTTCTTCTTCGACCGTCTGGCGGCGCTCGTTGCGTACCACGTCTTGCTGGTTGGTGAGCGCCTGCTGGTCCAGCACGTCGAGCAGGTAGCCCATGCGGTCGGCGTGCACCCACAGCGCCAGCTCGAGCTGGTTCGAGGGCACGGTGTCGTAGTAGCTGGTGCTGTCATAGCTGGTGCCGCCGTTGCTGTCGGTGGCGCCGGCGCCTTCGAGCAGGCGGTCGGCCGTGCCGCGCGGCAGGTGGCGCGTGGCGGCGAACATCATGTGCTCGAACAGGTGGGCGAAGCCGGCCAGGCCGGGCGCTTCGTTGGCGGGGCCGACGTGGTACCAGATGTTAACGGCCACGATAGGCAGGCGCTTGTCCTCGACCAGGATCAGCTGCAGCCCGTTGGGCAGGATGGTTTTTTCAAAGGCCACCGAGGGCGGCGTTGCGGCGACAGGCTGGGCCTGCGCGTCCTGGGCGAATGCGGTCATGAGCGTGATAAACAAGGTGAAACGAGCAAAATATAAAAGGGGCGACATGCCGGACTCCGCTTAGTGGCAGCTGCTGCGCCCGTGGTCAAGCCGCGCCGCCGCCGGCACCTTGCCCGGGTCGGCCGGCAGGAAGCGCCACTCGTAGGCGCCATCGAGCAGGCGCAGGGCGAGCACGCCATCATAACTGGCCTCGCGCACTTCGCTGTTCGGGGCGAAGAAGATGAACGGGGTAGCATAGGCGCCGCCGGTGCCGACCACGAACTGGCGCAGCCCGCGCTGGCGGTCGATGCGGCCGTTGGCGTCTTGCGGCGCGAAGCGCTCGTAGTCGTGGTCGTGGCCCGACAGCACCAGTTCGGCACCGGCCTGGTGCAGCAGGGCGAAGGCGTCGCGCATCCGGCCCGGCGGCGGATGGCCGCCCGAACTGTACAGGGGATGGTGCCAGAAGGCGAGGGTGCAGGCGGCCGGCTGGCGCTGGAGCTCGGTGCGCAGCCAGGCGATCTGGGCCGCATGGGCCGCGCCCTTCAGGTTGCTGTCGAGTGAAATGACCTGCCAGCTGCCCAGCCGCAGGCTGTAGTAGGGGCGCTCGGCGGAGCCGGCGCGCGTGCCGAAATAGTCGAAATAAGGGCGGGCGCCGGCGGTGGCGTATTCGTGGTTGCCGGGCGTGGGCCAGGTGCGCGCGCGAAAGCGCCCCCAGGTAGGGCCGTAGCAGTCCCGGAATTCGGCCGCGGTGCCGCGCGGATAGGTATGGTCGCCCAGGCTCAGCACCGCCGACTGCGGGTCGGCGCGCAACAGGCTTTCGACCAGATGGGCAGTGGCGGCAGCGCCCGACCAGCGCGGGTCCGGGTGCTTGCAGCGCGCAATGTCGCCAGCCGCATAGACGGTATAGGCGGCGCTGCCGGCACTGGTGTCGGCAGATGCCCACGTTGGACTGGCAGCGGCGAGCAGTGCCAGGCCGCCCAGCCAGCGGCGCGCGGCGAACATGCGGCGGCCCGGATTACTCGATGAAGCGCAGCAGGCCCCGCAGCGCATGCGCGACGGCCTGCTCGCGCACCGACTGGCGGTCGCCCTGGAACACCAGCCGCTCGGTAAAGGTGGAGTCGCCGCGCGCCCAGCCGAAGCAGACCGTGCCCACCGGCTTGCCCGGCACCGCGCCGGTCGGGCCCGCGATACCGGTAGTCGACAGCGCGACATCGGCGGTGCTGCTGGCCAGCGCGCCTTCGGCCATCTTGCCGGCGACCTCTTCGCTGACTGAACCGAACTGCGCGATGAGCGCGGCCGGAACGTCCAGCAGTTCGCTCTTGGAGGCGTTGGAATAGGTGACGAAGCCGCAGTCGAACCAGCCGGTAGAGCCGGCAATGTCGGTAATGGCCTGGGAAACGCCGCCGCCGGTGCAGGACTCGGCGGTGGCCAGCATCAGGCGCTTGGCCTCGAGTGCGCGTCCGGCTTTGGTAGCAAGATCGAGAATGTCGTTCGTCACGTGAGGCTCCTTTGCATACTGGTCTGGGCCGGTCCAGAGGCCACTTCGCGGGCCGCGGACGCGCATGCGCGCCGGGGTCGCCGGGATTGCGCGCACCCAAGTGCGCACAGTCCCATTCTAGCGCGCTCCGCCCGGTCCTGGCACGGCCGGCATCGACAAATTGCGACCCGCCGTGCATATGCGTGCGCACTGTCCACGACAGCGCCATTCATGAAAGGTTCCGTGCGACATGACCCACAGTGCTAGGCTATGCTGACGGCGCCCGCCAGCCGACCCGGCAGGCGCATTTTTTTCCGCTTTCCGTAGGACCCTCGATGCCGCTCGAACGAACTGCGCGTGACCGGATGGCGCTGGCCCATCCGTGCGGTGCGGCCCGCACAGCTTGCTCCGCTCGCCCACCGATGGACCGGCATGTCGATGCATGCGGGTCGCGCGCGCCAGTCCCGGCACCGGAGAGTGCATGAGCGCGCGCCATTCGATCCGTGCCAAGCTGGTGACGGCGGTCATGACGACCACGCTCGCGGCGCTGCTGGTGTCGATTGCGATCATCATTGGCTACGACCTGCGCAGCTACCACCGCACCCTGGTCAACGACCTCGCTACCCAGGCCGAGCTGGTAGGGCACATGACCTCGGCCGCGCTGAGCTTCGACGATCCGCGCCTGGCCAATGAAAACCTGGCGCTGCTGCGCACCCGTCCGCAGGTGCGCGCCGCCGCCATCTACGACGCCAGCGGCGCGCTGTTCGCCTCTTACCGCGCCAGGGGCGAGGAGCGCGCGCTGCCGGCCGCGCTGGCGGCGGCCGACCCGGACCACGTCGACGACGACGACATGATCATCCAGCAACGCATCGTCGAGAATGGCGACATCGTCGGCACCGTCTACCTGCGCGCTGAAAACCAGCTATTGGCGCGCACTATCGACTACCTGAGCATTGCCGCCGGGGTAACGCTGCTGGCGATGGGCGTGGCCTGGCTGCTGGTGCGCCGCATGGGGCATGTCGTGACCGCGCCGATCGTGGCCATCACCGAGATCGCGCGCGAGGTCGTCGCCACGCGCGACTATTCGCGCCGCGCCCCGCGCATCAGCGACGACGAGGCGGGCGAGCTGGTCGACTCTTTCAATGCGATGCTCACCGAGATCGAAGGACGTACGCGCGAACTTGAAACTTCCAGCGCCGACATCGCGCACGAGGTCCAGGAACGCTCGCGCGCCCAGCAGGAAGTGATGCGCCTGAACGAACAGCTCGAGCACCGCGTCGACGAGCGCACGCTGCAGCTGGCACTGGCCAATGCCGAACTGGCCAACGCGATCGAGCAGGCGCGCAGCGCCAACCAGGCCAAGTCGGCCTTTTTGTCCTCGATGAGCCACGAGTTGCGCACGCCGCTCAACGCGATCCTTGGATTCGCCCAGATCCTCACGTCCGACACGCTACCCTCGACCCTCGAGCAAAAAAAGGAATTCGCCAACCATATTCTCAAGTCCGGGCGCCACCTGCTTACCTTGATCAACGAAATCCTCGACCTGGCCAAGGTGGAGTCGGGCACGGTGACGCTGTCGATGGAGCCGGTGCCGCTGGCCGACACGCTGCGCGAATGCCACGCCATGGTGGCGCCGATCGCGGCTGCGCGCGGGGTGCGCATGCTGTTTCCCGAAGCACCCGGTGCGGTGGTGCTGGCCGACCGCACGCGCTTGACGCAGGTGCTGCTCAACCTGTTGTCGAACGCGGTGAAATACAACCGCGACGACGGCGCCGTGGTCTTGAGCTGCGAGCAGGTCGGCCCGGGCAAGCTGCGCATGGCGGTGCATGATACCGGCAGCGGCCTCGATGCGGAGCAGGTGGCGAGCCTGTTCCAGCCCTTTAACCGGCTGGGCCAGGAGGGCGGCAACCAGGAGGGCACCGGAATCGGCCTGGTCGTGACCCGGCGCCTGGTCGAACTGATGGGCGGCGAGATGGGCGTTACCAGCAGCCCGGGCGTGGGCAGCGTGTTCTGGATCGAGCTATCCACGACTGCGCCGCTGGCGGCGCCGCTGCAGCCTGGCGCAGCAGCGGTACTGCCGGCGGCGCTGGCCGCGCCGGGCCAAGGCGAACCGCGGCGCGACCCGCATGTGATCCTGTATATCGAGGACAATCCGGCCAACCTGCGCCTGATCGAAGAGATCGTGCGCTTTCGCGCCGACCTGCAGCTGCTGTCGGCGCCCGACGGCCGCGTCGGCCTGTCGCTGGCGCGCTGCCACCATCCCGAGATTATCCTGCTCGACCTGAACCTGCCCGGCCTGAGCGGCATCGAGGTGCTGCGGCAGTTACGCGCCGACCCGGCCACCGCGGCCATTCCGGTGATCGCCCTGAGCGCCAACGCCATGTCGCGCGATATCGAGCGCAGCCAGGAGGCAGGGTTCAACCGTTACCTGACCAAACCGATCGACATCGACCAATTCACCGAAGCGATCAACAGTACGCTGGCGGCGCTCCATCCCGTGGGAGCGCAGCCGGCCGGAAGGAAGGCCGAATGATTTCATTGTCCGACATCCGCCGCGCGCGCCTGCTCGTGGTCGACGACGAACCCGTCAACGTCCAGTTGCTCGAATACCTGCTCAAGACCACCGGTTACGAGAACGTGTTCAGCACCAACGATCCGCGCCAAGTGGTATCCCTGCACCTGAAGCACCGCTTCGACCTGATCATCCTCGACCTGCACATGCCCGGCATGGACGGCTTCGACGTGATGGAGGCGCTCAAGCCGCTCGAGAGCGAATCATGGCTGCCGGTGCTGGTGGTGACGGCCGAGCCGGACAAGAAGCTGGCGGCCCTGGAGGCCGGCGCGCGCGACTTTATCGGCAAGCCCTTCGATACGGTCGAAGTCATGACCCGGATTCGCAACCTGCTCGAGGTGCGCCTGCTGCACCGCGAGTCGCACGACTACGGCATGGCGCTGGAGCGCGAAGTACGCGAACGCACCGCCGAGCTGGCGCGCTTTCGCGGCGCGATGGATGCGACCCTCGACGCGATCTTCCTGATCGATACCGCCAGCATGGCGATCGTCGACGTCTCCGACGGCGCCTGCCGCATGCTCGGCTTCTCGCGCGATGCGCTGTTGCGGATCGACCCGGTGGCACTGGGCCTGGGCACGCGCGAACTGCTCGAGCGCCACCTCGCGGCCGACGCGCCGGCGCACCAGGTATATGACTCCGCCGCCGCGCAAGAAGGCGCACACGCGCTGCGCCTGGACACCCTGCCGGGCGACATCGTCGAGACCGAACTGCTGCGCGCCGGCGGGCAGGGCGCTGTGCCGGTCGAGATCAGCTGGAAGCTGCAAGACCTGGGCAAGAGCCGCATGCTGATCGCGGTGGCACGCGACATCAGCGAGCGCCTGCATGCGCAGCAGCGCCTGCGCCACATGTCGCACTACGATGCGCTTACCGGTCTGCCGAACCGTACGCTGTTCTTCGAGAATTTGAACGATGCGATCGAGCTGGCGCGCGACAAGAGCTGGCGGGTGGCGGTGCTGTGCATTACGCTCGACCGCTTCAAGATCATCAACGATTCGCTCGGGACCGAGCTGGGCGACGAATTGCTGGGCCAGTTCAGCACCCGGCTGGTGCGCTGCGTGCGCCTGCGCGAATCGGCGGGCCGCCTGGGCGGCGACGAGTTCGCGCTGTTCTTGACCATGACGCGCGACCAGCAAGAAGCCGTGAACATGGCCAACGACGTGCGCGAAGCGCTGCGCGCCCCATTCGACCTGCACGGCCAGCACGCCGCGCTCACCGCCAGCATCGGCATCGCGATGTATCCGGAAGATGCGCTCGAACCGGGCAACCTGGTGAAATACGCCGACGCTGCGATGGTGCGGGCCAAGGAAGCGGGCCGCGACGGCTACCGTTTCTTTACCGCCGGCATGAACGTGCAGGTGCTGGCGCGCCTCGACCTGGAACTGGCGCTGCGCGGCGCGCTCGAAGATCAGCAGTTCGTGCTGTACTACCAGCCCAAGCTCGAGCTCAATACCGGCCGCGTGTCGGGGGTGGAAGCGCTGCTGCGCTGGAACCGGCCGGGCTACGGTCTGGTGTATCCGGCCGAATTCGTGCCGATCATGGAAGAGACCGGGCTGGTGGTGCGGGTCGGCGCCTGGATCGTCGACGAGGCCTGCCGCCAGATCGCCGCCTGGAGCAGCGACGGCCTGCGCGATCTGCGGGTGGCGGTGAACGTCTCGAGCCGCCAGTTTGTCGAAGGCGACCTGGAAGGCGTGATCCGCGCCGCCCTCGAGCGGCATGGCGTGGAACCGGCACTGCTGGAGCTGGAGCTGACCGAAAGCGCACTGATGTCGAACGCCGAGCACACCATCGAGGTACTGGGACGGTTGCGCGCGCTGGGTATCCGGATCTCGATCGACGACTTCGGCACCGGCTATTCGAGCCTGGCCTACCTGAAGCGCTTCCCGATCGACAAGCTCAAGATCGACATCGCCTTCGTGCGCGACATCGTGACCAATCCGGACGATGCGGCGATCGCAACGGCCATCATCAGCATGGCGCACAGCCTGCACATGCAGGTGATCGCCGAAGGGGTCGAGACCCGGGCCCAGATGGCCTACCTGCGGCGCCACCGCTGCGACGAGATCCAGGGGTTCCATTTTTCGCGCGCGCTGCCGGCGGGCGAGCTGGCGCGCCTGGTGCAGGACAATCGCGCCCAGCCCGACACGCCGCCCACGCACGACGACAAGGTGCAGACCTTGCTCGTGGTGGACGACGACGTCAATGTACTGACCTCGCTGCACCGCCTGTTCAGGCGCGATAGTTACCGGGTATTGACGGCATCGTCACCGGCGGAAGGCTTCGAGTTGCTGGCGCTGTACCGGGTGCAGGTGATCCTGTGCGACCAGCGCATGCCGGTGATGAATGGCACCGAGTTCCTCAGCAAGGTCAAGGAGATGTATCCGGAGACCATCCGCATCATCCTGTCCGGCTGTACGGGCGTGGACACGGTGCTCGATTCGATCAACCGCGGCGCGATCTATCGCTTCTATACCAAGCCCTGGCACGACCTGCAGCTGAGGGAGAATATCCGGCTGGCGTTCCGGCATTACTGGCTGACCTATGGGCCCTATGATGACCGCAAGGCGCCGCGGGAAGACGAGAGCGCGAACGCTGATTGACGGCGTGGCTGGATGTTGCCGGTGCCTTTAACTGAAATGATCCCAGCCGCGCAGTGTCAGGTCGAGCCGCGCGCCGCTGGCGTCGACCAGCCGCAAGCCCGGCTCCGCCTCGATCCGCCCAACACGGGTGACGGGCGTGCTGCTGCGTCGTCCCGCCTCCAGCACGGCGTCGCGATGGCCCACCGGCGCCGTGAAGCACAATTCGTAGTCGTCCCCGCCCGCCAGCGTGAACCGGCGCCGCAGCGCCGTTTCCTGCAGCGCCAGCACCGGCCCGGCCGGCAGCGCATCGGCGTCGAGCGTGGCGCCGACCCGCGAGGCGGCCAGGATATGTTCGAGGTCGCCCACCAGCCCATCTGAAATGTCGAGCGCGGCGTGCGCAATCGGCTGCGCTGCCAGGGCCAGGCCGAGGGCCACCCGCGGTGACGGCATGTGCATCCGCAGCGCCGCCTGCGCCTGCGCAGCGGGACCGAGCGTGACTTCTTGCCACGCCGCTGCCAGCGCCAGGCGCGCGTCGCCCAGCGTCCCGGAAATCCAGATGTCGTCGCCGATCCGCGCGGCATCGCGCCGCAATGCATGCCCCGGCATCAGTTCGCCGAAGACGGTGATGCAGATGTTGAGCGGCCCCTTGGTGGTGTCGCCGCCCACCAGTTCGCAGTCGAAGGCGTCGGCCAGCGCGAACAGGCCGCGCGAGAAGCCGTCGAGCCAGGCGGGATCGGCCCCGGGCAAGCTCAGGGCCAGCGTGAAGCCGAGCGGGCGCGCACCCATCGCCGCCAGGTCCGACAGGTTCACGGCCAGGCTTTTATGGCCAAGCATGAAGGGATCGGCGCCGGCGAAGAAATGCCGGTCTTCGACCAGCATGTCGGTAGAAATGGCCAGCTGGTGGCCCGGCGCCGGGGTGAGCAGGGCGCAGTCGTCGCCGATGCCCAGGTCGGCGCGGCCGGAGCGATCGCGCTGGAAGTATTGCTTGATGAGGTCGAATTCGGAGAGCATCTGCGTATTGTAATGCCGGCATCGCTCGGCACGCCGCATACTATTAGCCAGGCAACTAGATCGAGCTCGACTATTTGCTTGTCTAATAGTTCGATCGGCGGCTAGTTGAAAATACGTAGACCTTGCCAAGTGCCGGTCTGATAAAATTGGAGGTTCCCCTCTAGTATCAGGAAAGCTGCCCAGCATGGATTCGTCATCGGATAAAAAAGAAGAATTGCGTCAGCAACTGCGTGCTGCAGCGCTCGAGTACCACATGATTCCTCGCCCCGGCAAGATCAGCGTGACCCCCACCAAGGGCTTGCTGAACCAGCGCGACCTGGCCCTGGCGTACTCGCCGGGCGTGGCCGCGCCCTGCGAAGAAATCGTCAAGGACCCGGCCAATTCGTACAAGTACACGGCGCGCGGCAACCTGGTGGCCGTGATCACCAACGGCACCGCCGTGCTTGGCCTGGGCAATATCGGTCCGCTGGCCTCGAAGCCGGTCATGGAAGGCAAGGGCGTGCTGTTCAAGAAATTCGCCGGCATCGATGTCTTCGATATCGAGATCAACGAGAACGACCCGGACAAGCTGGTCGACATCATCGCCGCGCTCGAACCGACCTTCGGGGGCATCAACCTCGAGGACATCAAGGCGCCCGAATGCTTCTACATCGAGCGCCAGCTGCGCGAGCGCATGAAGATCCCGGTCTTCCACGATGACCAGCACGGCACCGCCATCATCGTCGGCGCGGCCATCCTGAACGGCCTGAAGGTCGTCAACAAGGATTTGAAAAGCTGCAAGCTGGTGGTTTCCGGCGCCGGCGCGGCCGCACTGGCCTGCCTCGACCTGATCGTCGATCTTGGTTTTCCGATCGAGAACATCTTCGTCACCGATTTGGCCGGCGTGGTCTACAAGGGCCGTGCCGAACTGATGGACCCGGACAAGGAACGCTTCGCCCAGGAGACGGCGCACCGCTCGCTGGCCGAAGTGATTCCCGGCGCGGATATCTTCCTGGGCCTGTCGGCCGGCGGCGTGCTCAAGCCCGAGATGGTCGCCAGCATGGGGCCGAACCCGCTGATCCTGGCGCTGGCCAACCCGAATCCGGAAATCCTGCCGGAAGACGTCAAGGCGGTGCGCAGCGACGCCATCATCGCCACCGGCCGCTCGGACTACCCGAATCAGGTCAACAACGTGCTGTGCTTCCCCTACATGTTCCGCGGCGCGCTCGACTGCGGCGCCACCACCATTACGCGTGAAATGGAAATCGCGGTGGTGCATGCGATTGCCGACCTGGCGCATGCCGAGCAGTCGGACATCGTGGCCTCGGCCTATGGCATCACCAACCTGTCGTTCGGTCCGGAATACCTGATCCCGATGCCTTTCGATCCGCGCCTGCTGACCCACATCGCCCCGGCCGTGGCCCGGGCCGCGCAGGAAGGCGGCGTAGCGACGCGCCCGATCGCCGACATGCAGGCCTACGAAGAGACGCTGCAGCAGTTCGTGTACCGCAGCGGCACCTTCATGAAGCCGCTGTTCTCGGTGGCCAAGGCCGCCCAGGCGGAAATCAAGCGCATCGTCTACGCCGAAGGCGAGGACGAGCGCGTGCTGCGTGCGGTGCAGGTGGTGGTCGACGAAAAGCTGGCGCGCCCGATCCTGGTCGGCCGTCCGGCGGTGCTGGCAAAGCGCATCGAGAAATTCGGCCTGCGCCTGAAGCTTGGCGAGCATGTCGACGTCATCAACCCCGATTTCGACACCCGCTACCGCGAATACTGGGAGGCCTACCACGCGATCGGCATGCGCAAGGGCGTCACCGCCGACCTGGCCAAGCTGGAAATGCGCCGCCGCCATACCCTGATCGGCGCCATGATGGTGCACAAGGGCGATGCCGATGGCCTGATCTGCGGCACCTACGGCAATACGCTGATGCACCTGTATTACATCGACCAGGTGCTGGGCAAGCGCGCCGGCACCAACGTGTATGCGGCGATGAACATCATCATCACGCCGGAGCGCCAGCTGGCCATTCTCGACACCCACGTCAACGAGAATCCGAACGCCGAGGAAATCGCCGAGATGACCATCATGGCGGCCGAGGAACTCGAGCGCTTCGGGATCCAGCCGCGCGCGGCGCTGCTGTCGCATTCGAACTTCGGCTCGTCCAACAGCGAGTCGGCCAAGAAGATGCGCGCCGCGCTGGCGATGGTGCTTGAAAAAGCGCCGAACATGCAGGTCGATGGCGAGATGCACGGCGACGCCGCGATCGACGCCAAGCTGCGCGCCAAGGTGATGTCGAATTCGACCCTGCAGGGCGACGCCAACCTGCTGGTCATGCCGAACATGGATGCCGCCAACATCTCGTACAACCTGCTCAAGACCGCAGCCGGCAATGGCATTGCCGTCGGCCCGGTGCTGCTGGGCTGCGCACGTCCGGTGCACATCCTGACGCCGTCGGCGACGGTGCGCCGCATCGTCAACATGACGGCGCTGTGCGTGGTCGACGCAGTGTCGCAGCGTTAATATTGCAACGTTAGCCGGTCCTGAAAACCGCACCGGGCCAGGTCCCGGTGCAGCAGGCCCGCGCACCCTGGTCGGACGGCGTCCGGGGGCAATGTCGCACGATGTCGCCATTTGTCCCCGCGCAAATACAACGGTAACAAACCGTAAGCGGGCGACGTGCCCTCACCGTTTCAAGGCATAATGGCTAAATAATCGTTGCATTTATTGCACCAGTTTCTATGGTGCAATGCTGCGACTTTTCCTCTCTGTTACAATTCCGGCTTGCCATTCTCTGGCGGCCTGCAAGACCATCTTCTAGAACCCAAGAACATGCACACAACAAAAAGAGCCCTGATCACTGGTATCACCGGCCAGGATGGCGCCTATCTGGCCCAGATCCTGCTGGAAAAAGGTTATCACGTGACCGGCACCTACCGCCGCTCCAGTTCCGTCAACTTCTGGCGGATCGAAGAACTTGGTATCGAGAAGCACCCGAACCTGTCGCTGGTCGAATACGACCTGACCGACCTGTCATCGAGCATCCGCCTGGTTGAAAATGCCCGCCCTGACGAGGTATACAACCTCGCGGCCCAGAGCTTCGTCGGCGTGTCGTTCGAACAGCCGCTGGCTACGGCCTCGATTACCGGCCTGGGCGCGGTTAACCTGCTCGAGGCGATCCGCATCGTCAACCCGAAGATCCGTTTCTACCAGGCATCCACCTCCGAGATGTTCGGCAAGGTCCAGGCCATCCCGCAGATCGAAGACACCCCGTTCTACCCGCGCAGCCCCTACGGCGTCGCCAAGCTGTACGCGCACTGGATGACGGTGAACTATCGCGAGTCCTACGATATCTTTGGTTCTTCGGGCATCTTGTTCAACCACGAATCGCCGCTGCGCGGCCGTGAGTTCGTCACCCGCAAGATCACCGATTCGGTCGCCAAGATCGTGCTCAACAAGCTCGACGTGCTCGAGCTGGGCAACCTCGACGCCAAGCGCGACTGGGGTTATGCCAAGGAATACGTCGAAGGCATGTGGCGCATCCTGCAGGCCGACGAGCCGGACACCTTCGTGCTGGCGACCAACCGCACCGAGACCGTGCGCGACTTCGTTACCATGGCGTTCAAGAGCGCCAGCATCGACCTCGAATTTAGCGGCTCCGGCGAAAACGAAACCGGCCACTGCGTCCGTACCGGCAAGGCGCTGGTACGCGTGTCGCCCAAGTTCTATCGCCCGGCCGAAGTCGAGCTGCTCATTGGCGATCCGGCCAAGGCCAAGCGCGTGCTTGGCTGGGAGCCAAAGACCACGCTCGAGGAGTTGTGCCAGATGATGGTCGACGCCGACCTGCGCCGCAACGAAATCGGCTTCTCGTTCTGATATGGAGCGCGTCGCCACGGATGATATCCCGGCGTTTATCGGCGGGAGAGAAGGCGAAGGGCGCCGCGCGCTGATCACGGGCCTGCGCGGGTTCACCGGCTATTACCTGGCGCAAGAATTGAGCGCCGCCGGATACCGTGTCTTTGGCACCGTGTTGCCGGGCGAGGAGCTCGGGCCCGACATCCACGCGGTCGACCTGTGCGACCGCGAAGCCGTGGCCCGCATCGTCGACGAGGTGCAACCGGATGTGGTCGCGCACCTGGCCGGCATTGCCTTCGTGGCGCATGCCAATTCCGAGCTGATCTACCGCGTCAACGTGGTCGGCACGCGCAACCTGCTCGAGGCGCTCGCGCTTGGTGCGCACCGCCCCACCAGTGTGCTGCTGGCCTCGTCGGCCAATATCTACGGCAACGCCAGCGTGTCCGTCATCGACGAGAGCGTCCCGCCTTCTCCCGCCAACGACTACGCCGTCAGCAAGCTGGCCATGGAGTACATGGCGCGCCTGTGGATGGACAAGCTGCCGATCATCATCGCGCGCCCGTTCAACTATACAGGCAGGGGGCAGGACGAAAACTTCTTGCTGCCGAAAATCGTCTCGCACTTCCGCCGCAACGAGCGCCGCATCGAACTGGGCAACCTGGCGATCGCGCGCGACTTCTCCGACGTGCGCATGGTGTCGCGCGCCTACCGCCGCCTGCTGGCGGTGGCCCCCAGCGGCGAAGCCTTCAATGTCTGCTCCGGCTCGTCGCATTCGCTGGCCAACCTGATCGACATGATGGGCCAGATCGCCGGCTACCATATCGAGGTGCAGGTCAACCCGGCTTTCGTGCGCGCCAACGACGTGCTCACGCTGGCCGGCAGCAACAGCAAACTCACTGCCGTCATCGGCCAGCTCGAACCGACCCCGCTGTCCGAGACGCTGCGCTGGATGTACCTGGCGTGAGCGAGGGCGGCCTTACCGTCGGACTCGGAGCGACCATGATCGAACCGGGCCTGACCGGCGGTCGCCTCGATGGCATCGGGGTCTATACCCGCGCGCTGATGCGCTACCTGCCCCCGCTCGGCGCCACCGTGGTGCCGTATTCCTGGCCGCGTGTGCAACTCGGCAGGGATGCTGGCGGCAGCGGCATCAGCGTTGGCCAGCCGATGCCGCAATCCTTCGAGGCCGCCTCCCTGATCGATCTGGCCACGCCGCGCGCGCACCGCGTCCATATGCCGGCCGACCTGTTCCACGTCACCGACTACCGCATCGTGCGCATGGACTGCCCGGTGGTGGCGACCCTGCACGACGCGCTGCCCATCAAGTATCCCGAGTGGTGCAGCCCACGCCTGCGCGGCCTGAAGAACTGGTTGCAGCGCAAGGCCACCACCAAGGCCGACCATGTGATCGCGTTGTCGCATTTCGCGATCGACGAATTGGTCGAATGTTTCGGGGTAGATCGCAAGCGGATCTCGGTGGTGTACTGCGGGGTCGACGACGAATGGCTGGAGCCGCCCGACGACGCGGCCGTGGCCGCGACCCTGGCCGCGTATGCGCTCACGCCCGGCTACTTCCTTACCGTCGGCACCCTGCAGCCGCGCAAGAACGTCGGCCGCCTGCTCGACGCCTGGCTGATGCTGCCCAAGGCGCTGCGCGACGAACGCGCGCTGGTGGTGGTGGGCGCGCGCGGCTGGCGCTGCCAAGAACTGGTGGCGCGCCTGGAAGCCACGCGCGCGCTGGGAGAGAACATCGTCTGGCTCGACCAGGTTACCGATGCGCGCCACCTGCGCCACCTGTTTTTGGGCGCCGGTGTGTTTGTCTTTCCTTCGCTGTACGAAGGCTTCGGCATCCCGGTGGTCGAGGCGTTTGCCTCGCGCGTGCCGGTAGTGGCCTCGAACGCCAGCTCGCTGCCAGAAGTGACCCAGGGCGCCGCGCTCGATGTCGATCCACTCGATGCAGGCGAACTGGCCGCTGCCATGCGCACGCTGGCGAACGATAGCACCGAGCGCGCGCGCTGCATCGCCGCCGGTCGCGCCCGCGCCGAACAACTCACCTGGCATGCCACCGCACGGCAAACCGCCGAGGTGTACCGAACCGTCCTTTCGCAGTAAGCTTCCAACATGCGCGTCCTACATTTCTACAAGACCTACTATCCGGACTCGGTCGGCGGCATCGAACAGGTGATCCGCCAGCTGTGCGTCGGCACGACGCGCCTGGGGGTGACCAATACCGTGCTGTCGCTGTCGCGCCATAAAGACCTGGCGCCAATCCACGTCGATGGCCACACGGTGTGCCGGGTACCGCTCGATTTCGAGATCGCGTCGAACGCCTGCTCGCTGGCGGCACTGGGTGCGCTGGCGCGCATGGCCAACCAGGCCGATGTCGTGCACTACCATTTTCCCTGGCCCTTCATGGACATGGCGCACTTCGTGTCGCGCGTGAAGAAGCCCACCGTGGTCAGTTACCACTCCGACATCGTGCGCCAGAAGCACTTGCTGCGCCTGTACCAGCCGCTCAAGCACCGCTTCCTGCGCAGCGTCGACAGCATCGTCGCGGCCTCGCCCAACTACCTGGCCTCGTCCACCGTCCTGGCGCGCTACCGCGACAAGACGCGTGTGATTACCTATGGCCTGGACAAGGCTACCTACCCGAGCGCCGATCCATGTCGCCTGGCGCATTGGCGCGCCCGGGTCGGGCCGAAGTTCTTCCTGTTCGTGGGCGTGCTGCGCTACTACAAGGGCCTGCACATCCTGCTCGAAGCAGCCGCGGGACTCGATTATCCGATCGTCATCGTCGGCACTGGCCCGGAAGAGCAGGCCCTGAAGGAACAGGCGCAGCGCCTGGGACTCAAGCATGTGATCTTCACCGGTGCCGTGGACGAAGCCGACAAGGCGGCGCTGCTGAGCCTGTGCTACGCGCTGGCGTTTCCCTCGCACCTGCGCTCCGAGGCCTTTGGCATCTCGCTGCTGGAGGGTGCGATGTATGGCAAGGCGATGATCTCGTGCGAGATCGGCACCGGTACCACCTATATCAATATCGGCGGCGAGACCGGCCTGGCGGTGCCGCCATCGGACCCGCGTGCCTTGCGCGGCGCCTTGCACACGCTGTGGGAAAACCCCGAGCTGACGCGCCGCATGGGCGCGCGCGCCGAGGCGCGGTATCACGAGCTGTTCACCTCCGAGCAGATGGCGGCGAACTACACCGCGCTGTACCAGGAGCTGGTGGCGCGCAAGGCGCCTGCCAGTGCCGACGCAAATGTCGGACTGGCTGGATTGCCGCCAACGCCCTGAGCTGGCGTGCGCTTCTGCGCATACCCTCTGTCGCGTCGACACCACCAGTTCGTCACATGCAGTGTGGAAATTCACACCACCTGATATGCTGTCTTCACCGACGCGCAAGCGTTGTCAGGCGATTCGAATGTTGCTCATCAGGTCCACATGTTTGGTTCTCAGTCTGGTATGCGGGTCGGCCCTGGCCGCTGTGCAGCCGGCTGAACCGCCGCGCCTGTACATCACGACCGAGGTCATGGCGCCTTCAAGCATGCTCGACCAGGGGCGGGTGGTCGGCATCGCCACCGACAAGGTCCGGGAAGCGATGAGTCGCGCAGGACTTGCCTACACCATCGACGTACTGCCCTGGAAGCGCGCCTACGCGGCGGCGCTCCAGCGGCCCGACGCCTGCGTCTATTCCACTACCCGCACACCCGAGCGCGAGGACTTGTTCAAGTGGGTGGGCCCGACCGCTATCGCCCAATGGGTCTTGATGGCGCGCGCCGACCATGAGCTGCAGTTGCGCAGCCTGGACGACGCACGCGGCTTGCGCATCGGCACGCATAATGGCGATGCGCGCGACGCCTATTTGCGCGCCCGCGGCATGATCACCGACCCCACTTCCAACGAACTGTCCAACCCGCAAAAGCTGCTCCTGGGACGCATCGACCTGTGGGCAGCCAGCCAGCGTAGCGGCAGCAACGTGCTCACGCGCTATGGCTTCGACAAGCAAATCGTGCCGGTATTGGTGTTCAAGGAAATCGGAGTCTACCTGGCCTGCAACCGGGCAGTGCCAAACGACGTGATCGGCCGGCTCAACCGCGCCTTCTACCAGATAGCACAAGACGGAACGGGACGGCGCATCGAGCGCCGCTACGAGAACTGGGTGCCCGAAGCGCGCGTGCGCTGAACTGGCTAAAACGGCCGGCGCTGGGTGTCGGGATTTCTTACAGCGTAGAAGCGAGTGACAGCGGCGAACTGCGCTGCGAAAGATGGGTCTTGCGGGATTGCCATGCAGTTGGGGTGGTGCCTCCGGCCGGAATCGAACCGGCACGCCTTACGGCGCTTGATTTTGAGTCAAGTGCGTCTACCAATTCCGCCACAGAGGCCCAACAGCAGGCGCGAATCTTAGCACATGCCGTACCCAACTGACCAGTACTAGCGCGCTTGCGCCCGACTATCTGATGTCCGCCCGATCGAAAGCCTCAGCAAACGATGCGCTGCTGCAGCAATCGCAGGCTGCCCACCGGCCCCTTGACCTGCAGCGCATGCGCGGTGACGGCGACTTCAATCGCGCCCTCGCGGCCGCGTAGCCAGGGCCGCGGGCGGAAATAACTGATGCGGTCGGGGTCGGAGGCTGTGCGGCGATAACCCAGCGAGGTGAGGGCGTCGTCGAGCGTTTTGATCATGTAACGGGCGTCGAAGTGGGTATTCATCTCGAAGCGGCCGGGCCCCATCATGGCCACTGGCAGCATAGCGCCAGCCAGGGCTGGCACCACGATGAAGGGCAAGGGCGTGCCCGGATCGATGGCATGCAGCACCAGCATCAACAGTGGCAAGCCCAGGGCCAGGGTCAGGAGCCAGGGCAGCAGCTGGCGCCAGGTCGCCCGGCGGCCGAGGAAAAAGGGGCGTTCGTGAATCCGAACAATTTCGGAAAATGTAATACTTTTCAAGTTGGTCTCCTCGCAGCGCTGCTGGACTGGTGGGCCGCACGACATCGGATGCACTCGATTCAATCTAATCACCAGCCCAATGGAGAGCTTGATCGAGCTCAAACACCGTCTCACTGGAGAAAAGTTCCCCGTCGGCTGGCGTGCCTCACGCAAATGAAATAACAATGCACGAATCGTGCCAGCAAAAATCCGCCGGCGGTGAGGCGGCGGTTGCAGCTTGCGAGGCGAGCGGGGTGTTATCGGCTACGGCGGAACAGCCGGAAGCGTTCGTCGCGGTCGGAGGCGCGCCGGCCCTCCCATAGCAGGGTGGCGCCGCGCACGCCATGGCGGCGCGCGAGAATGTTGTCGTCACGATGCTTGATGCTGTCCTGGAGCAGCACGTAGTTGCACTCCCCGCCGCCCAGACCGGCAAAAGGCAGGCGGCCAAAATAGGCAAACGAAGCGCGCTGGGCCGGTCCGACATTGGTATCGATGCAGCCGGCATCGGGCGGCAGGCGCGCCGCGATTTGCTGGGCGACGCCGGCATAGCTCTTGCTGTAGTTGAGGTCGGGCAGGAACAGCGTCATCAGCAGTACCCACACCAGGATCAGACCGCTCGAGGACAGCACCACCGCGCGCCATAGTACCGAAGGCTGGCGCGACAGGCGCCAATGTACCAGCATGATCCAGCCGATGCTGGCCGCGGCCGCCACCATGAAGGCAATGATGCCAACTTCGGGCTTGAAGCCGGGTACCAGCTTGAGCGCGTTCTTGGCCAGCTGCGCGGGCCAGCCGGTCAGCTTGGCGATCCAGAACAGCCAGATCAGCGCGCCGAGCATGGTCAGCACCATGACCGAGAACCAGTCGATCGCATTGATGGTGCCGCGCTTCATGGTTGGCAAACCGAAAGCGGCCATCAGCGCCAGTGGCGCCAGCATCTTGAGAAAGTCGGCGTTTTCCGGCTCCGGATCGCACAGCATGAGCAGCGCCAGCGCCCCGAAGAACATTACCGGCATCACAATGTGCAGCAGGTGCTGCTGGCGCCGCCAGGCCCAGAGCGCCCACAATGCAAACGGCCAGGCCGGCCAGAAATACCACACTCCAATACGCAGGAAGCCTTTCAGCGAGGCCCAGCCCGGCAAGCCGATCTGGCCGGCATTCCAGGCCAGCCATTCGCCCACTGGCGACAGGCCGTAGGGCTTGAGGCTGGCCGCAGGCAGGATCCAGACCAGGGTGATCAGAAACGCGACGCCTGCCGCGATGCCCAGGTGGCGCACCGTCGCGGCCGTGTGCAGCTTCAGGTAGCGCGTGCAGGCGAACAGCGCCAGCACCAGCATGACTGGCGGCATGAAGCCGCGCGTGAGCGCCAGCGCACCGAGGGCCAGGCCGACCAGCACCGCATTGCGGGTGCTGGCGTTTTCGACATAGCGCACCGCGCGGTACAGGAAATAGGCGAGCAGGGCACCCTGCAGCGTCGCAGCCAGGGTCAGGTGACTTTGCACCAGCAAGCCCAGGCAGCCGAGGTAGATCAGAACCGCGGTGTCGCCCAGGGTGCGGCCGTAGTCGTCGGGCTCCGGCTGGCCGCCGAAGGCCAGCCGCAGCGGCTGGGCTTCGGCGCGGCGGCCGAGGTGAAAAGCGGTGTACCAGAGCGACATCGCGCCGGTGACGAAGATGCCGATGGTCGAGACGCGCGCAGCGAGCACGTCGCCCAGGATCGGGCCGAACAGCTTGATGCATAGTGCGCCGAGCCAGAATGCCAGCGGGCCTTCCTGGCTGGCCGCCAGGCCGGCGATATTCGGGTACAGCCAGTCGTCCAGGCCACCATGCGCCATGGTCCACATGATGCCGAAGGGGCCGGCGTCTTCCTTCCACGGGTCGCGGCCGATCAGGCCCGGCAGGATGTACAGCATGCCCAGCGCGAGCAGGGCCCAGCGGGGCAGCGCCAGCGTGGCGGCGGCGGGAAGGCGGACGGGTTTCATCGGTCAGTCTGTTGCGGGATGAGAATAGTCGCGTAGTATAGCCGCGAAAAAAAAAGAAGCCGGTGAACCGGCTTCTTCTCTGGCAACGCCGGGCGCAGTGGCCCGGGTGTGCAGGTCGTGCTGTGACCGATCAGCCGTTGGCGACGGCGGTCTTCGAACCGACTGCGCCGAACTTCTGGCGGAACTTCTCGACGCGGCCAGCGGTGTCGACGATCTTGTGCTTGCCGGTGAAGAACGGGTGCGATTCAGCCGAGACTTCGATCTTGACCAGCGGATATTCTTTGCCTTCGTGCTGGATCGTATCGCGGGTGTTGATGGTCGAACGGGTGACGAACTTGAAGTCGCACGACAGGTCGTGGAACACGACGTCACGGTAAGTTGGGTGGATATCGGTCTTCATGGTATTGCTTTCTAAGAGTTGGTAGCCAAACAGCACTTCGGCGGTCGTCCTGCTTCTTGACCCGATTGCCGCTCACTTGCCAGGGTGGACTGAACCGAAGATTATAAATTGGTTTGGGGTCGAAGGCAACGCTACTGCCGCGCTTGCGCTTGCGCTTGCAACAGCATCCGCGCAAACGACAAAAGCGGCCCGCAGGCCGCCTCTGGCGCGTTGCTGCGTCGGTGCTTAGCCGCCGCGGCGCATCATGTCGAAGAATTCGACATTGTTCTTAGTCGCGCGCATCTTGTCGAGGATGAACTCCATCGCTTCGATCTCGTCCATCGAGTACAGCAGCTTGCGCAGGATCCAGATTTTTTGCAGCTGGTCCGGCTTGATCAGCAGTTCTTCGCGACGGGTACCCGATTTGTTCAGGTTGATCGCCGGGTAGACGCGCTTTTCGGCCAGGCGGCGCTCGAGGTGCACTTCCATGTTGCCGGTGCCCTTGAATTCTTCAAAGATCACGTCGTCCATGCGCGAACCGGTTTCGATCAGCGCGGTAGCGATGATGGTCAGCGAGCCGCCTTCTTCGATATTGCGGGCGGCGCCGAAGAAACGCTTCGGACGCTGCAGCGCGTTGGCGTCGACACCACCGGTGAGCACCTTGCCTGAAGCCGGGATCACGGTGTTGTAGGCGCGTGCCAGGCGGGTGATCGAGTCGAGCAGGATGACCACGTCTTTCTTCATCTCGACCAGGCGCTTGGCTTTTTCCAGCACCATCTCGGCGACCTGCACGTGGCGGGTAGCTGGCTCGTCGAAAGTAGAGGCGACGACTTCGCCGCGCACCGAACGCTGCATCTCGGTCACTTCTTCCGGACGCTCGTCGATCAGCAGCACGATCAGCGTGCAGTCCGGGTGGTTGGCCGTGATCGCGTGGGCGATATGCTGCAGGATGACCGACTTGCCCGACTTGGGCGAAGCCACCAGCAGGCCGCGCTGGCCCTTGCCGATCGGCGAGATCAGGTCGATGATGCGGCCGGTGATGTTTTCCTGGCCGTTCATGTCGCGCTCGAGCCGCAGCGGCTCGTTCGGGTGCAGGGGCGTCAGGTTTTCGAACAGGATGCGGTGCTTCGAGGCTTCGGGCGATTCGCCGTTGACCTTGTCCACCTTGACCAGCGCGAAATAGCGCTCGCCGTCTTTCGGCGTGCGCACTTCACCTTCGATCGAGTCACCCGTATGCAAGTTGAACCGGCGGATCTGCGACGGCGAGATATAGATATCGTCGGTCGAGGCCATGTAGCTGGCGTCAGGCGAGCGCAGGAAGCCGAAGCCGTCGGGCAGCACTTCGAGGGCGCCGTCGCCGAAGATCTGCTCTCCGCCCTTGGCGCGCTTCTTCAGGATCGCGAACATCAGTTCCTGTTTGCGCAGGCGTGCTGCGTTGTCGATGTCGAGGCCGATAGCCATCTCCAGCAGCGCGGAGACGTGCATTGCCTTCAGTTCAGATAAATGCATGTTTGTGTGGGTGTCCCGTGACGGGAAAGTAAAGGTAGGGGAGGGAACAACGTGGGTTCGTTAAACTGCGTCGGACTGGAAGCGCCGGAGCCGGCTGGCTTCCCGATAATGACGGCAACGCGGGCGCGCTGCCGTCGCTATGGTATCAGATGTTGCTGTCGATAAACTGCGTCAATTGACCCTTGGCCATGGCGCCGACTTTCTGGGCTGCCACTGCGCCGTTCTTGAACAGGATCAGGGTCGGGATACCGCGGATGCCGAACTGGGCCGGTACGGCCTGGTTCGCATCGACGTCTACCTTGGCGATGACCAGCTTGCCTTCGTATTCTTTGGCGACTTCTTCGAGGATCGGTGCAATCATCTTGCACGGACCGCACCACTCGGCCCAGAAGTCGACCAGTACCGGAAGCTCGGATTTGAGCACTTCGGCATCGAAGTTTGCATCGCTGATATGTTTAATGTTTTCGCTCATAGGTTCCTCAAAAGAGGTAAGGATCAATTAACGGCTCGCGGCCAATGCCGATCCTGCGTATTCCTGGCCGGCTTTCCTTGCATTGCGCATTGCGCATGCCATTGAATAATTTAATGTTACACAATGGTGGAGGCACTGTGTGCACGATTCAATATGGAAGGACGGCAAGGGGATGTCAGGCGGGGATGTGCCGAATAATACCCCATTTTTTTAAAATGGGTAGGTAGCTTGTACAAAATCTCAACATTGCACCGCGCGCCGTAACTGCTCGGCCGCAACCGGCTTGCGGAAGGCACCCGCCACCTGCAGCCCAATGGCGCGGGCCAGCTCGGTGGCGGCGTCGCGCACCCCGTCCTCGAGCGCCGACACCAGGATCACCCGGCCGCGGAAACCTTGCCCGGCCGCCGCCTGCAAGAATTCGATGCCGTCCATGTCGGGCATGGCCAGGTCGCAGATCAACAGGTCGGGGGCGTGGCGCGGCAACTCGGCCAGTGCCGAGCGGGCGTCGAGTTCGGCATGAACATCGAAGGACCCGAAGTCTTCCAGCATATCGCGCAGCATGGCAAGCATGAAGCGGTCGTCGTCCAGCAGCAACACGCGTTGCGACGCTTTATGCGACGCGGCGGCGAACGGGGCGGGCGGAGAAGCTGGCATCATGGAGGCAAAGCGTTGGCGGCGGTTGGAACCCGGCCATTATGGCGAAGTTTTCTATTGTCGTGGAAATATTGAACAATAGTGTTGCACGACAGTTGCTCGATAGTTGCAGCGGCCCCGCCGCGAACTCAGACGCTGCCGGTAAACCGCGCCAGATGGCCCGGATGCCACATCGTCGCGGTCGACGCCACCCGTCCGCCGGAAGTGGTGCGCCGATGCAGCACCAGGCAGGCCAGGCCAGGCTCGACCGCCAGCATGTCCGCGATGTCGTCCGGGGCAGGCTGCGCCTCGATGCCATAGGTGGCGCCCTGCAGCGGAGCGGCCGCCATCAGGTGCTCGTTGGGCGTGATCGTGCAGAAGTCCTGCTCCAGGTAATGGGGCGCGCAGGCCGGGTTGACCCAGCGGTCTTCGACCTGGATCGGCACGTCGTTCTCGAAGTGCACGATCACCGAATGAAAGAGCGACATGCCCGGCGTCAGCCCGAACCCGGCAGCGAGCTCATCTAACGCAGGCTCTTCGCGCAGCAGGCGCACCTGGCTGCGGTGGATACGGCCGCGCGAGCGGATCTCGTCGGCGATGTTGCGGATCTCTACCAGCGTGGCCTGGTATTTTTGCGGCGCGACGTAGGTTCCCGAACCCTGGCGGCGCGTCAGCACCCCCTCGGCGGTAAGCTCGCGCACCGCGCGGTTGACCGTCATGCGCGAGACCCCGAACTGGCGCACCAGCGCCTGCTCCGAGGGTACCAGGTCGCCTTCTTTCCTGCGCCCGGCCACGATTTCGCCGACCAGGTAATCCTTGATGCGCTGGAAAACTGGCGTGCTCTCTTGCGCGGTGTATTCTTCCAAATTACTCTCCGGGGAGCGGTCGGTGGGCTATGCGGCGGGGATGCCGCCGGCATCGATTTTAGCATCGCCATTCGAAAGCAAGACCCGGAGTGCCCGCGGGGCGCAACAGCGCTAGGCTGCTTTCATCGCTACCGAACCGGGAACCACCATGCATGCCATGACCAGCATTGACGACACCGATGATGCCCGCTGGGCCGCCGTGCAGCGGCGCGACCCCGACGCCGACGGCCGGTTCTATTACTCGGTCAGCACGACCGGCGTGTACTGCCGGCCCTCGTGCCCATCGCGCGGCGCGCTGCGCGCCCATGTCGCCTTCCATCCTGACTGCGCCGCCGCCGAAGCTGCCGGCTTTCGCGCCTGCCAGCGCTGCCACCCTGCGCTGCCGCCGCTGGCCGAGCGCCAGGCACAAGCGGTAACGCGCGCCTGCCGCCTGATCGATGCGGCCGAGGCGGCCATTGACCTCGACAGCCTGGCACAGGCGGTCGGCATGAGCCGCTTTCACTTCCACCGCATCTTCAAGGCGCATACCGGGATCACGCCCAAGGCCTACGCCAGCGCGCGCCGCACGGCGCGCCTGCAGCAGGGCCTGGGGACGGCCCAGAGCGTCACTGCTGCGCTGTACGACGCCGGTTTCGGCTCGAGCGGCCGGCTGTACGAAGCCAGTGCCGGCGCGCTCGGCATGACCCCTGGCCGTTACCGCGCGGGCGGCCAGGGCGAGACGATCCGGTTCGCGGTCGGCGCCTGCTCGCTGGGCGCGATCCTGGTGGCGGCCACCGAGCGCGGCATGTGCGCGATCCTGCTGGGCGACGAGCCGGAGCCGCTGGTGCGCGACCTGCAGGAGCGCTTCCCGCGGGCCGAACTCAAGGGCGCGGAGCCCGCTTTCGAGCAGACCGTGGCGCAGGTTGTCGGCCTGGTCGAGGCGCCACACCTGGGGCTGGACCTGCCGCTGGACGTGCGCGGCACCGCCTTTCAGCGCCGCGTGTGGGAAGCGCTGCGCGCGGTGCCGGCCGGCACCACCGTCAGCTATGCCGAGCTGGCCGAACGCGTCGGCCTGCCCGCGGGAGCGCGCGCCGTGGCCGGCGCCTGTGCGGCCAACCCGGTAGCGGTGGCGATTCCCTGCCACCGCGTGGTGCGCCAGGACGGCGCGCTGTCTGGCTATCGCTGGGGCATCGAGCGCAAGCGCACCCTGCTCGAACGCGAGGCCGGGGGCTGAGGCCCGGCTCGGCTCCGGGCGCTGTTCCGGCTGCCGGCATTGCGATACACTGCCTGGTGCCACGCCCACCAGGCCTGGAATCCCTTCAATACGGAGAAAAGAAAAGCATATGCGCGCGCGCCGGTCCCCCCTGTCTTCCCTGATTGTCCTTGCCGGCCTCGGCGTCCTTGGTGTGACGGCAGCGGCCCACGCCGACACGGTCATTGCCAACGCCAACGGCTACACCCTCAACAGCAAAGGCGAGCTGGTGCAGTTCAGCGCGCTGGCCTATGACGACAAGGGGCGCATCACGGCTGTCGGCACGGCCGCCGAGGTCGCTGCCAGGGCACCGGGCGCGCGCCAGGTGGACATGGGTGGCCGTACCGTGCTGCCAGGCCTGATCGACGCCCACGGCCACGTATTCGGCCTGGGCCAGCAACTGACCCAGCTCGATTTGTCCGGCACCACCTCGCTGGCCGATGCGACCGCCGCCATCGCCACCTATGCGCGCGCGCATCCGGGCCTGGCCTGGATCCGCGGCCGCGGCTGGAACCAGGAAAACTGGAAGCTGGGGCGCTTCCCCACCGCCGCCGACCTGGATCCGGTCGAATCGAGCCGCCCGGTATGGCTCGAGCGCGTCGACAGTCACGCCGGCTGGGCCAACAGCCGCGCGCTGGCGCTGGCCGGCATCACGAAATCCACGCCCGATCCGGCCGGCGGCAAGATCGAGCGCGATGCCAATGGCGAGGCCACCGGCGTGCTGATCGACGCCGCACAGGAGCTGGTCACGAAAGTGATGCCAACCCAGACCGAGGCCGAGGGCCGCAAGGTGCTGGAGCGTTCGCTGCAGGAAATCGCCCGGGTCGGCTTGACCAGCGTGCACGATGCCGGCGTC